>CBFGQM010000404.1:0-4139 GCA_965650905.1 uncultured Streptomyces sp.
CGCGAGGGGCACGACGAGGGGCCGCATCTGCTGGTCGAAGGGCCGTCGGGCAGCGGGCGTACGGAGCTGCTGCGCTCGGTCGCCGCGTCGCTGGCCGCCGCGGAGCGGCCCGACCGGCTGGGGATGGTACTCGTCGACGGAAGCGACAGCTCCGGGGGCGGTGCCGGCGCGGGTGGGGACGGACTGCGGGTCTGCACCGACCTGCCCCATGTCACCACGCATCTCGCGAGCCACGACCCGGTCCGGATGCGGGAGTTCGCCCAGTCGCTCGCGGCGGAGCTGAAGCGACGCGCGGAGCTCCTCGGGCGTCTCGATTTCACCGAGTGGCACACACAGCAGCAGCTGTCCGGCCGCATCGTGGGGCAGAGCTCAGTACGGGGCTCCATAAATCGGGGCTCCATGCAGCCGGGCTCCCTGAACAGGCAGCCCGGCGCGACCGACCTCGACCCGCCCTCGAGCTCCACCCTCCCCCTGCGCCCCGCCGCCGAGCAGCGGCGGGCGGCGGACGCGGGCCCGCCGCTCCCCCGGCTCGTCGTGATCGTCGACGATCTGGACGCACTCCTCTGCCCCGCGCTGGGCTCACCGGGACGCCCGGCCGCCGGATCCGTCGTACGGGCGCTGGAGGCCGTGGCGCGGGACGGTGACCGGCTCGGGGTGCATCTGGTGGCCGCCACCGCCGGGGGAACCCGTGCCGCCGGGACGGAGCTGGCCCGGCGGGCCATGCTGCGGATCGTGCTGGAAGCGCCCTCGTTTGGCCCTGAGGAACCCGCACCCGGTCGCGGGCACCTCTCCGGTATCCATCGTCAGTCAGTCGGTCGGCCAACTCCTTTCCAGGGAGGCCGAGTCACGGGCCGCATCCCGCGCACGTCCACCCTGCGCCCCACGGTCGCCCCCCTGGAGTGGGACCGCATGGGCGACCCGCCGGCCCGTCGCCCCGTACGCGAGCTGGGCAACGGGCCGACGGACCTCGCCCTCCTCGCCAGCGCCCTCGAGCGAGCCGCCCGCTCCGTCTCGGCCGCGAAGGTGCCGCCACTCCTCTGAGGACGCCGGCCCCGCACAGCCCGCATGCCTCTGACGACACCGCCCCGCGCACAACCGCATGTCCTGACGCGTCATCAACATGACGCCACGTCACGAGGTGGTCACGATCACGCCCCTGACAGCGCAGGCGCTCTTGCCGTCGCCAACCAGGCGGGCGTACACCAAGAGCGCACGGGACAGCGCTCGGACGTTCGACGCGGAACGGGGCAGGGATGCGCAGCACTCTTCGTATACATAAGCCGCACAGGAAAGGCAGGGCCACCAAGGCCGCAGCCGCCGTCGCCGCGGGGGCGATGGCGTTCACGCTCACCGCGTGCGGCGACGACAGCAACGAAGACGAAGGAAGTGACGGCGGCGCACCAAGTACGGCGGCAACGGTCCAACTTCCCAAACTGGACGGTCAGAAGCTGGAGGTCGCGGCCGTCTGGACCGGCCCCGAGCAGGAAAACTTCACCAAGGTGCTGGACGAGTTCGAGAAGCGCACGGGCGCGGAGGTCAGCTTCGTGCCGACCGGCAACGACACCTCCACCTTCCTGGGCACGAAGATCCAAGGCGGCAAGCCGCCGAACGTGGCGTTCCTGCCGCAGGTCGGTGTGTTGCACCAGTTCGCCGACAAGGGCTGGATCAAGCCCCTCGGCGCCGAGGCACAGGCGCAGCTCGACAAGAACTTCTCGGCGGGCTGGAAGGACCTGGGCGCGTACCAGGGCAAGCAGTACGGCGTGTACGCGAAGGCCGCCAACAAGTCCCTGGTCTGGTACAACACCGCGGCCTTCGAGGCCGCCGGGATCACAGAGGAGCCAAAGACCTGGGACGACTTCGTCCAGACGGCGCAGACGCTGTCCGACGCCGGTTGGCCCGCGGTGTCCGTCGGGGGCGCGGACGGCTGGACCCTCACCGACTGGTTCGAGAACATCTACCTCTCGCAGGCGGGACCGGAGAAGTACGACCAGCTGGCCGCGCACGAGATCAAGTGGACGGACCCCACGGTCAAGGAGGCCCTGACCGCCCTCGCCGAGCTGTGGGGCAAGGACGAGCTGCTCGCGGGCGGCAGCAAGGGCGCGCTGCAGACGGAGTTCCCGAAGTCCGTCACGCAGACGTTCAACGGCGACACCCCGGCCGCGATGGTCTTTGAGGGCGACTTCGTCGCGGCGAACATCAACGCCGACACGAAGGCCAAGATCGGTACGGACGCCAAGGTCTTCCCCTTCCCGGCGGTCGGTGACGAGTCGCCGGTGGTCAGCGCCGGTGACGTGGCCGTGGCCCTGAAGGACGACAAGGCCTCGCAGGCACTGCTGGCCTTCCTGGCGTCGACGGACGCGGCCGAGATATGGGCGGCGCAGGGCGGCTTCGTCTCCCCCAACAAGGAGATGGACCGCAAGACGTACCAGGACGACGTGACCCGGGACATCGCCGAGGCGGTGCTCGCCGCGGGCGACGACTTCCGCTTCGACATGTCCGACCAGGCCCCGGCGGCGTTCGGCGGCACCCAGGGCCAGGGCGAGTGGAAGGGACTGCAGGACTTCCTGAAGAACCCCTCGGACGTCGAGGGCGCGCAGCAGGCTCTCGAGGCCTTTGCCGCCGACGCCTACAAGGGCTGACGGCAGCCCATGTCGTCGCAGGCGGCGATGGCGGGGGGCCCGGCCGGTCCGGTGCCCCCCGCCGGAAAGCAAAAGAGCGTGACGGGCACCCAGGCATGGGTGGCAGGTCTCTTCCTGCTACCCGCGCTGGTGCTGCTCGGTGCGCTCGTGGTCTACCCGATCGGGTACACGGCGTGGCGGAGCCTGTTCGACGCGGACGGCTCCGGCTTCGTCGGTCTGGAGAACTACGGGGATGTCTTCACCAACGACGCCACGCTCACAGCCGTCAGGAACACCGCGATCTGGGTGGCGGTCGCGCCGGCCCTGGTCACGGCACTCGGCCTGATCTTCGCCGTGCTGACCGAACGGGTGCGGTGGGGCACGGCGTTCAAGCTGATCGTCTTCATGCCGATGGCGATCTCGATGCTCTCCGCGGGCATCATCTTCCGTCTGGTGTACGAGCAGAACCCGGACCAGGGTGTGGCCAACGCCGTGGTGGTGGGGGCGCACGACGCGTTCGCCGACTCGTCCGTCTATCCCCATGCCCGGCCCTCGCAGGTGAGCGACCTCAGGGCGTCCGGTGGCGGTGACTTCACCTCGCGGGGCACGGTCAGCGCGGGCTCACCGGCGCTGCTGCCGCTGGTCGGTATCGCTCCGAACAAGCTGCCCGACGGTCCCGAGGACGCCAAGCCGCCGACGGCCGAGGCCGGCCAGGTCTCCGGCACGGTGTGGCTGGACTTCAAGCTGGGCGGCGGCGGCGAGAAGGGTGCCGTCGACCCGGGCGAGAAGGGGTTGAAGGGCGTCAAGGTCGAGGCCGTACGGGACGGAAAGGTGGTCGCGAGCGCGACGACCGGGGCGGACGGCGCGTTCACGCTCCCGGAGTCTGCCGACGGTGCCCGACTGCGGCTGCCCGCTGCGAACTTCGCGGCGCCCTACAACGGCATCGAGTGGCTGGGCCCGGCCCTCGTGACTCCGGCCGTCATCGGCGCGTACGCCTGGATGTGGGCGGGCTTCGCCATGGTGCTCATCGCGGCGGGTCTGGCGGGGGTGGACCGCAACCTGCTGGAGGCGGCGCGGGTGGACGGCGCGGGCGAATGGCAGGTGTTCAGAAGGGTCACCGTCCCCCTCCTCGCGCCCGTTCTCGTCGTCGTCCTGGTCACCCTGATGATCAACGTGATGAAGATCTTCGACCTGGTCTACATCATCGCCCCGCAGCCCACCCAGGACGACGCCAACGTGCTCGCCCTGATGATGTACAACGCGTCGTTCGGCGGCGGCGGCGACTTCGGTCTGGGCAGCGCGCTCGGCATCATCCTGCTGCTGCTCGTCCTGCCGGTGATGTTCGTCAACATCCGCCGACTGCGAAGGGAGCGCCAGCGGTGACCGCACCCTCCGTACCCTCGTCCTCCGTACCCCCCGCACTCGTGAAGGAGTCCCCGGCGGCCCAACCCCAAAAGCGCTCGCTCGCCTCCCGGATCTCGAGCGGGGCGGCCGGCGGAGCACTGCGGGTCTTCCTGATCC
>CBFGQM010000405.1:0-4126 GCA_965650905.1 uncultured Streptomyces sp.
GCTTGGTGGTGTGTTCGGTCATGGTGAGCACGTCGGCGAGCATCTGGGTGGGATGCCAGTCGTCGGTCAGACCGTTGTAGACGGGCACGCCCGCGTACGCGGCGAGCTCCTCGACGTTCGCCTGGCTGTCCCCGCGGTACTGGATCGCGTCGTACATCCGGCCGAGCACCCGCGCGGTGTCCTTCACGGACTCCTTGTGGCCGATCTGCGAGCCCGACGGGTCGAGGTACGTCGTCGAAGCACCCTGGTCCGCGGCCGCGACCTCGAACGCGCAGCGCGTGCGCGTCGAGGTCTTCTCGAAGATCAGCGCGATGGAGCGGCCCCGCAGGTACTGGGTCTCCGTCCCGGCCTTCTTCGCCGCCTTCAGCTCCGCGGCAAGCTCGATCAGGCCGCGGAACTCCTCTTCCGTGAAGTCCAGCTCCTTCAGGAAGTGGCGGCCGGCGAGGGCGTACGGAACTGTCGCCATGGGGGCGCTCCAGGGTTACGTCAACAGGGACGCTTGGAATTCTATACGACTCTTCACATTTCTATACGGCCCCATGGTCGACCGCACGGTCAAGGGCCGACGGGGTCCCGCTGCACCGGACAGCTCATACAGCGGGGCCCACCCCGCCCCCGCCCCAGCTCGCTCCCCGGGATCTCGATCACCTCGATCCCCTGCTTGCGCAGATGCGTGTTCGTGGTCGAGTTCCGTTCGTACGCGACCACGACGCCCGGCTCCACCGCGAGGACGTTGCAGCCGTCGTCCCACTGCTCGCGCTCGGCCGCGTGCACGTCCTGCGTGGCGGTCAGGACGCGGATCTCGTTCAGGCCGAGGGCCGCCGCGATCGCGCGGTGCATGTGCTCCGGCGGATGGTCGGTGACCTTCAGCTCCTTGTCCCCCACGCCCGGTTCGATGGTGTACGAGCGGAGCATGCCGAGCCCCGCGTACTGCGTGAAGATGTCGCCGTCGACCATCGTCATCACTGTGTCGAGGTGCATGAGGGCCCGCCGCTTGGGCATGTCGAGCGCCACGATCGTCGTCGCGGAACCGGCGGCGAACAGCTTGTGGGCGAGCATCTCCACGGCCTGCGGCGTGGTGCGCTCACTCATGCCGATCAGCACCGCGCCGTTGCCGATGACCAGGACGTCGCCGCCCTCGATGGTGGACGGGTAGTCCGCCTGCCCCTGGGACCAGACGTGGAAGTCCTCGTCCCGGAACAGCGGGTGGTGCCGGTAGATCGCCTCGAAGTGAACGGTCTCGCGCTGCCGGGCCGGCCAGCGCATGGCGTTGATGGCGACCCCGTCGTAGATCCAGGCGGAGGTGTCCCGGGTGAAGAGGTGGTTGGGCAGCGGCCGGAGCAGGAAGTCGTCGAGGTCCATGACGTGGAAGCGCACGGACATCGGCTCCGGGTGCTCGTCCAGGAACTCCCGCTTGGTCATGCCGCCGACCAGGGCCTCGGCCAGCTCACCGGCCGGCATGGCCGCGAAGGCGTTCCGGAGGTGGTCCGTTGCGAGCGGCCCGTACTCCTTCTCGTCGAAGACCCGGTCCAGTACGAGTGACCTCGCCGCCGGGATCACCAGGGTCTCGGCCAGCAGGTCACCGAAGAGGTGGACGGTGACCCCGCGCTCGCGCAGCACGTCCGCGAACCCGTCGTGTTCCGCGCGCGCCCGGCGCACCCACAGCACGTCGTCGAAGAGGAGCGCGTCCTTGTTGCTGGGGGTGAGCCTTTTGAGTTCAAGATCCGGCCGGTGCAGGATGACGCGGCGCAGCCGCCCGGCCTCGGAGTCGACTTGGAATCCCATGCCGCCATAGTCTCCCAGCGAGGGGAGGACGGCTTCAGCCGGTGGGGATTCGCTCCCCCGGGTTGCTCCGGATTCTCGTCCCCCGTCACCCCGTGCTCACTCCGCCCGCTCAGTCTCAGCCCTGACAACCGCGGATCCACCGGCTCCGACTCCAGCGCCAGCACCCCGAACACCTGCCTCGTGCACCCGCCACAGCGGCTCCCCCTCAGCGAGCCGGACCAGCGCCTCCAGCCCCGCGTGCCGGGTCTCGAACGGCGAGCCGTATCGGCTTCTCCTCCGTGTCCTGGCCCCGTGCCGTCAACGTACGCCCCTCACGGCCCCTCCCTCACCGGGAACCTGCGCTCATTCCTGTCGATCTTCGCGTCGAGTGCGGCAAGGGAATCGATGCCGAGCACCTCGCACAACTGGAGCAAGTACGCCAGAACATCCGCGACTTCGTCCGTCACGCGGGGCGCCTTGTCCGGGTCGTCCATCACCCGTGCCGACTCCTCGGGCGTCAGCCACTGGAAGATCTCGACGAGTTCGGAGGCCTCCACGCTGAGCGCGGCGACCAGGTTCTTGGGGGTGTGGTAGGGGCCCCAGTGTCGCGCCGCCGCGAACTCGGCCAACCTGCGCTGGAGCATCGCCACGTCAAGTTCTGTCACGCTCCAGGTCTACCACCGAGACTCCGTCCACCTCCGAGGCCCACGACGCGTCGCTCACGGCCCCCACCAGCCGAATGTGCCCGCGCTCGCACATCCGTGCCGCCAACCGTACGAGCAGTTCCCGTTGGTGTGCGTCTTGATCGCGGTCGAACGCGTCGGCGAGAACGGTGAGCGTCTGGAGCGCCTCGGGCACCTCACGCGCCGTGTCGACCTTCAGCACACCCGGCCCGGTGAGCAGCACCAGGGCGAGCGCCAGATACCTCAGCTCCCCGTCTCCCAGAAGCGCGAGAGGAGTCCGCAGTCCGTCGCCACGGTCGAGCACCGCCCGCACGGTCGGCGCCATTCCCGGATCCGGATCCGGCCCCGTTCCCGTTCGCGTCCCCGTCCCCGTTCGCGTCCCCGTCCCGCAGGACGCCTGCTCGGCCAACACGTCGACGACCCGACCCGCGCACCCCTCCCGCACCGCCGCGACAAGCTGCCCGTGCCGTCGCCCGCACTCCGACCGCGTACGCCACAGCACCTCGGCGAGGTTGTCGCAGCCGCGCAGCAACCGCCCCGCACCGAGCGGCACGGCGGCGCGCATGTGCCGGGGAACCGGATCACAGGCGAAGACGGACCGCAGGGCGACCACCATCTGCTCGGCGGCGGCGAGCACTTGGCGCTGGCCGTCCGTCTTGCCCGCGACGCGCAGCGGCAGCAGCGCCGTGCCGAGCCGGTCGTCGGGGAGCGGGGCCCGGGTCACGGGTGAGGAGCCCGCGGTGTGCCAGGCCGCCTGTACGGCGGGCCGGCTCGGGTCACGCAGGGCCGTCTCCAGCAGGGTCACCCCGCCGGCCGTCAATCGCTCGCCCACGATGCGGAGTTCGGGCTCGGCCTGCACGGCGAGATCGAGCCGTACGGCTCCGGCGGGGCCGTCGACCGTGCAGCCGATGCGAAAGCCGCGCCGCCGCTGCGCGTCGGGCCGCGCCCGCTCGGGTACGCAGGCGCCCGGGTCGGGGAACACCTCGTGCAGTACGGCGCCGCCGCCCAGCCGCGCCAGTGCCTCATACGCCCGTAACGCGCTGCTCTTGCCGCTGCCGCTGGTCCCCGCGAGCAGGGTCAGCGGCCCGAGCGGGAAATCCGCGCGCCAGTGTCCGGCGAACGCTGAGAGCCGCAGTGCGGTGACGCTCGGCCGGTCCGGACACGACGCGACCTCCACGGGGGCCACGGGGGCGACGGGGGCGACGGGGGCGACACCCATGTTTTCCGCGAGCGCCCTTTGGGCTGGCAGGGTCATATGCGGACGGTAGCCCTCCACCCCACTGCCGAACCGTTCCGCCTGGCAGATCTTCCTACGATCGAGGGATCAGCGGGTCACAGGCCGCGCCCACAGGACGCACGGGTCCACAGCCCATGCCCCGTGCCCCCTATCTCAGACCCGCAAAGTCCCCGCCCCCTCCACCAGACCCTGCACCTCGATCCCCGGCGGCGTGAGCAGGAACACGTTCCGGTCGACCCGGTGCATCCCGCTCGCGAGCCCGAAGACCACGCCCGTACTGAAGTCGAGTACGCGCTTCGCGACCTCCGGCTCGGCGCCGGTGAGGTCGAGGAGGACCGGGATGCCGGTCATCAGGGTCTCGGCGACCTCCCGCGCGTCCGCGAAGACATTGACTCTGATCACGACGAAGCGGCGGCGCGGCTCGGTCTCCGCGTCGGGGAGC
>CBFGQM010000406.1:0-4099 GCA_965650905.1 uncultured Streptomyces sp.
CTTGCCGGGCAGCCGGGAGCCCAGCGGAGCCATGTCACCGTCCGCTCCGTGCCGGGCGAGCAGATCCAGGGCGAGACGGCCGCGCCGCACCCGCTCCCGAGCGGTGCTCAGGGCCAGATCCCGCAGGTGAGCACCGTACGGATAGATCCCGGGGGCCTTGGACAGACCGAACTTCAGATAGAGCGGCGCGCCCCGCCGGATGAGCTCGGCGACCTCGTACATCCGCACGTAACCACCAAGGTCGTCGGGCGCTTCGATGTACATGTCCATGGGCGCCCCGCTGACCCTGCGGATCTCCGTGAGATGGTCGAGGGTCAGATCGCTGGGGACGTTGATGGAGTCGCCGCCGAGCTGCTCGTACACGGCGTACGCGGCCGGGTTGACGGGGCCGATCAGCGCCGAGACCTTGAGCGTCGTGTCGGCGGGAATGATCCCGGCCTCGCGCGCGCGGTGCAGGGTCCACAGCACGCCCTCGTCGGCCACCAGCAGGCACTTGACGCCCAGCTCGGTGGCCCGAACGGCGTCCTCGACACAGCCGGCGACGGCGTCGTGGCCGCGGGCGCGCAGACCGCCGCCCCGGGAGTCGGTACGGGTCGAGCCACCGATGTCCCAGGTGCCGCGCGGGCCCGTGAACAGGCACAGCTCGATGTCGCGCTCGCCGGTGGCCTCGACCATCTCGGTGATCTCGGCGTCGGTCAGCATCCAGACACCGCTGCCCTGGCTGATCCGGTGAATCGGCACATCGAGCCGCGAGGCCTCCTTGAGGACCATGCCCAGCGCCTCGGGCCCCTCGCAGGAGGGGACCTCGGTGCGCCAGCGGCCGCCCTCCGGGAAGGTGTGCGGCGAGGCGTCGTCAGGGGAGAGGGCGGGTGCGCTCAGGCCGAGCGCGGCGAGCGGCTGCTCACCGGGTCGACGGGCTGCCGTGGCGGAGGCGTCGGTCACAACTGTCCTTCTTCGCGTTCGGTATGCGGACGTGGTCCGTGGTGGTGGATGTACGCCGGTGCGGAGTGTCAGGGTCTTCCGCACCGGCGTACGGCTCCTGGGGTGGCGGCGCGGGCGCCAGGTGAGGGGGTGTTTGGAAAGTCCTGTGCGGTGCCTGGCGCCGCGGGTGCTGTGCGGGACTTTCACCACACCCTCTAGGGCCGGATCAGTACCTTGCCGACCTTCGGGTCGCCGGAGCCGACCAGCTCGATGGCGTGCTCGAAATCCTCCAGCGGCAGCTCGTGTGTCACCAGGGGCAGCGGATTCAGCAGACCGGCGCCGAACACCCGCACCGTGTGTGTCCAGGCCTTTGGCGGCGCCCCGAAAACGGTGTGCACCTCCAGCTGCCGTACGACGAGATCGGTGGGGTCGAGTCCGTCGGCGCCCGGGGCCGGGATACCGGTGAGGACGAGACGTCCGCCGCGCCTGAGCAGCGAGGCGGCGGTGTTCGCGGCGGACGCCGAACCCGCTGTCTCGATGACCACGTCGAAGTCGTCGGGCAGCTCCTGGTCCCGGGTACGGAAGTCGGTGGCACCGAAGGTCTTCGAGAGCTCCGCGCGGTCGGGACGGGTGCCGACCACCAGCAGCTCCGCCGGTGAGCCCGCCTTCAGGAACTGAACGGCGAACATCCCGAGTGTCCCCGTGCCCACGACCGCGACCCGCTCGCCGGGCACCGCGTTCGCCTTGAGCGCGGCGGCGGCGATACAGGCGGCGGGTTCCAGGAGCGCCGCCGCCGTCAGGTCGGCGTCGTCCGCCAGGACGTGGAGCAACCGGGCCGGCAGCGTGAGCGTGGTGGCCATGGCGCCGGGCTGGGTGAAGCCCGTCTCCTCGTAGCCGGCCGTGCACAGCGTGGTCTCGCCCGCGTGGCAGCGGTCACAGACCTGGC
Organism: uncultured Streptomyces sp.; assembly: GCA_965650905.1. GTDB lineage: Bacteria > Actinomycetota > Actinomycetes > Streptomycetales > Streptomycetaceae > Streptomyces. Next base: position 1,868 of record CBFGQM010000406.1, read on the forward strand.
AGTTCCGGAAGCCCTCGCCCACCACCTTGCGGCCCACGAGGGACGCCGGGACCCCGGAGCCCACCGCCTCGACCGTCCCGGACCACTCGTGTCCGGGCGTCAGGGGATAGCGGACGTACCCCTCGGGCCGGTTGCCCTGGTACACCTCACGGTCACTGCCGCAAATGCCGCTCGCGTGGACCCGGACGAGGGCCTCTCCGGCGGCAGGAGCGACCGGCTCGTGCGGGACGAGCCGGTGCTCGCCCGGCGCGTCGATGACGACCGCGGTGCTCACTTCGCGGCCTTGGGCTTGCGCTGCTCCCAGCCGTCCGCCCACAGGTCGAAGCGGGCCTGCTGCTGCGGGAACTCCGCCGCCGCGTCCGTGTCCAGCTCGACGCCGAGGCCGGGCGCTTCGGACAGGTGGAAGTAACCGTCGACGACCTGGGGCGCGCCCTTGACCACCTTCTTGATGTCCGCGTCCGCGAAGTCGTTGAAGTGCTCCAGGATCTTGAAGTTCGGGGAGCTGAAGCCGACCTGGAGGGAGGCGGCGGTCAGGACCGGGCCACCGACGTTGTGCGGCGCCACGAGCATGTAGTGGGTTTCGGCGGTGGCGGCCAGCTTCCTGGTCTCCCAGATGCCACCGATGTGACCGACGTCGGGCTGGATGATGTCCACGGCCTGGCTCTCGAAGAGCTCACGGAACTCGATGCGATCGTGGATACGCTCACCGGTGGCCACCGGCATGTCGACCTTCGCGGCCACCTTCTCCAAAGCCTTGAGGTTCTCCGGCGGCACCGGCTCCTCGAGCCACGCGGGCTTGAAGGGGGCGAGCTCACGGGCGAGGCGGACGGCGGTCGAGGGCGAGAACCGGCCGTGCATCTCCAGCATCAGCTCTGCGTCGGGCCCGATGGCGTCCCGTACGGCCTCGATGAGGGAGACGGAGTAGAGGGTCGACTCGTGGTCGAGCTCGAAGTGACCGGTACCGAAGGGGTCGATCTTGAGGGCCCTGTAACCGCGCGCGATGACCTCCTGCGCGGCCTTGTGGTATGCCTCCGGGGTGCGCTCCGTGGTGTACCACCCGTTGGCGTACGCCTTGACCTTGTCGGTGACCTTGCCGCCGAGCAACTGCCAGACGGGGACGCCGAGGGCCTTGCCCTTGATGTCCAGGCACGCCATCTCGATCACCGCGATGCCGGACATCACGATCTCGCCGGCCCGCCCGTAGTCGCCGTACTTCATGCGGCGGACCAGATCCTCGACAGCGAACGGGTCCGACCCGAGAATGTGGTTGGCCTCGGCCTCGTGCAGATAGCCGAGCAGCGCGTCGGTGTGGCCCAGCATGCGGGTCTCGCCAACGCCGGTGAGCCCCTCGTCGGTGTGCACCTGTACGTAGGTCAGGTTGCGCCACGGCGTCCCTACCACGTGCGTGCTGATTCCCGTGATGCGCACGGCAGTTGCTCCCTGCTAGTCTTCGTCTTGTTCGAAATATCGTCACACGTTCGAAATGCTGGCCATGACAGTAAGGATGTGAGGGCAGGAGTGTCAATGGGGCGAGCGCATAACGGTTTGGACGCGATGGCGTGGGGATGGTGGGGGATCTTCCGTCGCGCACGCATCCCGGCGCGCCGGAACGGCGGCTTCCCCACACAACCTTCACCGCGCTGACTATCGGCATGCCCTTGAAGGAATTTAGTCTTCCAGCGTCATGGAATACTGCAACCCGTGCCAACGGCACCTCAATGGCGCCCTGGTCTGCCCCGGGTGCGGTACCTCGGCCGCGGCGTGCCGGGCGGATGGGGATTCGTTGTCCGATCGTGACGTCGCGGACGCCGACAAGCGCGACAACGAGGACGACGGCGCGGACGAGGACGACGAGCCGGAGGCGGGCGGACGCCGGCACCCGCCTCAGGGCCGGGGACGCGGCCGCGGAGCGCGGGCGAGCCGACGCGACCGGCGGGCCGCGCTGCACGCCCGCCGTCGCCGGCGGTCCCTGCTGATCGGGGTGGGGTTGCTGCTTGCCGCGGGTGGGCTGAGTCTTGCGGAGCTCGGTCGGGAGGCCTCGACCGCGGAGCCGGAGAAGGCGTCCGTGGACGACACCTCGGCCGATGCGCCGAGGACGTCGGCGGACGATTCGTCGAAGTCCCGTGCCGGGGCGGGGGGTTCCACCACGGCGGAAGCCTCGCCCTACGAGTCGGCTTCTTTCTCGGCCTCGGAGTCCAGCCCCCCACCGCCTCCTGGGGCACGATGATCGCC
>CBFGQM010000407.1:0-4095 GCA_965650905.1 uncultured Streptomyces sp.
TCCCGAACTCTTGCCACACCTTCAGACACAGGCTACGGTACGGCGATCAGGTGACTAATACGTATTAGATCACCGCGTCGGTCGCCTCAATGGCCTATAGGGGGACGGCCCCCCACACCCGTTTCGCCCGAGCCGCCCACCCCACCGATCACCGCTCTTCAGGCGCGCCGACGGGGTGGATCCACACGAGAAGAGATCTGTCATGGACGACACGATCCCCGGCAGCACCGACACAAAGCCTGGCCTCGTCCCCTCCCCCGCCGATCCGGTGCGCCTGCCCCGCCTGCTCGCTGTCGTGTTCCCGGCGACCACCGCGATGTACGCCCTGTTCAACGGGATCGGGATGATCCTGCTTCCCGCGCAGGTGGCCCGACTCGCACCCGACTCCAAGGTCAGTGTTCTGGCGCTGCTGACGACGCTGGCCGCAGTGGCCTCGATGCTCGCCCTTCCCACCGGAGGAGCACTGTCGGACCGAACGCGGTCCCGTTTCGGACGACGCGCCCCCTGGCTGGTTCTGATGGCCGGCGTCTCCGCTGTTCTGACGATCGCCGTGGGCCTGAGCTCCGGACTCGTCGTCCTCGCGATCATGCTCACGGGCTTGTGGTTCACCACGAACTTCTATCAAGGGGCGATCTCGGCGATCCTGCCCGACCGCGTGCCCGTGAGCCGCCGTGGTATCGCCTCCGCGGTCATCGGTCTCGGCACTCCGGTGGGCATTCTCTTCGGCGTCAACCTGGCCAGCCGAATCAGCCAGGTCTGGGCGTACACGGCTCTCGCGCTGGTGCTGCTCGTCACGACGCTCGCCCTCGTGGCCGGTGCGCGCGAACCGTCCTCGCTCGACCTGGTCACGGCAAGATCGAAGGACCGGGGCAGTGCGGTCGCAGCTATCCGGACGTTTTTCCGCGCGTTCGGCCGCCGTGACTTCGCCCTGGCCTTCGCCAGCCGGTTCGGCCTGTTCCTGGCCTACTTCACGGTCGCCGGTTACCTCTTCTTCGCCGTGCAGGACTACATCGGGGCCGAGAACGTCCCCGGCGGCAATGTCGCCGTCGCGGTAAGCACCCTCTCGACGGTGTCATTCGGCACCTGGATCGGCGTCGCCACGCTCTGCGGCTGGCTCGCCGACAAGCTTGACCGGCGCAAGCTGTTCGTCGCGATCAGCGCCATCGGTCTGGGACTGTCCCAGGTCATACCGATCGTCAGCCACAGCTGGGGCGCGATGCTCGCGTACTCCGCGGTGTCGGGCGCTTCACTGGGCACGTACTTCGCGGTCGACCTCGCCGTCATGTCGCTGGTCCTGCCGGACAAAAAGAGCGAAGGGCGGGACTTCGCGATCCTCAACGTCGCCACCGGCCTGCCCCAACTCGCGGCCCCCGCCATCGCCGGCTCGCTCATCGGACTCGGCGGCTACGGCTCGCTGTTCCTCGTCAGCGGCGCGTGCGCCCTGGTCGCCGGTGTGCTGGCCATGTGCATCCGCTCGATCCGATAGTCGCGATAGCCGAACGGAGCCTTTCATGACCCTGATCACCACGCCCGCAGGGGTGTCGCTCTGCTATGACACCTTCGGCGATCCCGGCCGCCCCCCGCTGCTGCTGATCCAGGGCCTCGGCGCCCACATGCTCGGATGGCACGCCGGTCTGTGCAAGCAACTCGCCGACGCGGGCTTCCACGTCCTGCGCTTCGACAACCGGGACGTCGGCCTCTCGCAGAAGTTCCCGCAGGGCGGCTACACCCTGGCCGACATGGCGAACGATGCCGCGGGTCTCCTCACCGCGCTCGACATCCCCGCAGCGCACATCGTGGGCCAGTCGATGGGCGGCATGGTCGCCCAGCAGCTGACCCTGGACCACCCCACGCGGGTGCTGAGCCTCGCTCTGATCTACACGGCGCCCAGCACGGACTGCATCGCCGGACTCGACCTGGTCGACGAGCGGACACACCGTCCCCAGGCCCGCGATCGTGACGAGGCGATCGGGCTTTACCTCGACGACCTAGCAGTGTGCGCCTCACCCGGATACCCCCAGGACATCGCCTGGCTGCGCGAACTCGGCGGCCAGATGTACGACCGGGACTACGACCACGACGGCATCGTGCGGCAGGTGGAGGCGCTCGACAACTCCCCCGACCGTACGCCTCACCTGCACCGCATCACTGTGCCCACGACGATCCTGCACGGCGACGGCGACCAGGTGATCGATTCCGGTGCGTCCAAGGCCATGCACGAGCTGATCCCGGATTCGAAGCTGATCATTTACCACGGGATGGGCCATGAGATTCCCCGTCCGCTCTGGCCTCAGGTTGTCACCCAGATCCGGGACAACGCCACACGAGGCAGTGCGTGACATGACAGCGGTATTAGGGCCTGTCCGTTTGGCGTCGCCCGCCCTCCGGGCGGACGACGGGAAACTCCAGACAGTCCCTGAGTGGAAGGCCGCGTGGACAGCGGCTTCGAACCGATCGCGGACGCCTTCGCCGACACGGGTGCGGGTCATCCTGCCCGCCGACGACCCATGCATCTTCGGCGACCCAACCCTGCAGGCCGACAACTGGAAGGCTCACAACCCGGTCGACCTGGCTGCCGAGCTGCGCGGAGTGTCACTGTTCGTCGCCAGCGGCAACGGATTGCCCGGCCGCTACGACGACGCCGAAAGCGCCAGCCCAGCAGACCCCCTGGAGATCCTCGTGCACCAGATGTCCGAGAACTTCGTCGCCGCGCTCGACCGGAACCAGGTGCCCGTCACCACCTGGTTCTACGGCAACGGCATACATCCGACCCCGGCGACGCGGTTCTACGACTACGACGATCTGCGCCGCTTTCTGCCCCAGGCGATGAGCGCCCTCAACCGCAAGTAGCAGGCGCGGCAGGGCGAGACGCCTCGCAGTGTCCGGTCCGGCCTCGCTGATTCGATGGCGTCGTAGACGCCAAGCGGCACAGCTGAGCGCCGGGCCCGGGCATTCGCAATGCACACCATCAGCCGCATGCCGAGCACTTCCCGCGCATGTGGTCAAGCCTCGGAGTGCCCGTCAATTCAGTCTAAGGTGCACGGGTATCGCCGCCGGACGGAGAGGGACGTGCGGGTCGATGGCCGCAAGGTCGTCGTGCGCCTGCGCGTACGGCGGCTGGTCTGCCGGGTCTCCTGGGCTGTCGGCGATGCGCCTGAAAGCGCTGAGGCGAGCCTGCGCCGCGCACGGCGACGGCACCGGACGGGCCCCCCGATTACCGCTACCGGTCCACAGCCAGCTCCCGCGGGCCGACGGTCGGGAGCCTCACCGCGGCTGGAAGTGCGGCAGCCACTGCGGCTCGTGTGGTGTGGAGCGGTCCTGACGGGTCCACGCGGGCTGTCCGTAGATGGACTGGCCGCCATCGACGACGAGCGTCGCGCCGGTTGTCCACTCGGCCTCGGGCGAAGCCAGATACGCGACCGCGGAGGTCACGTCCCTCGGTCGGCCCAGCCGGCCCATCGGCGTCAGGTTCAGCAGGCCCTCGGCGACGCCGGGCTCGTCGAGCATCTGCCGGGTCATCGCGGTGGCAATGGCTCCGGGTAGTACGGCGTTGACGCGGATGCGGTGAACCCCGAGTTCCGCGGCACCGGAACGCACCATCGACAGCAGCGCGGCCTTGGTGACGTGGTAGGCGCTGACGTAGTCGGTGTGTCCCAGCGCCAGGTTGGAGGAGATCACCGTGATCCAGCCGCCGGTCCGCGCGGCCGCCATCACCTGGGCGACGGCCTGGCAGACGTGGAACGTGCCGGTGAGGTTGACCTGTACGTGCCGGTCCCAGGTTCGGGTAGGCATGTCGAGAAAGCCGCCGAACTTGGCGTAGCCGGCGTTCGCGACGAGCCCGTCGATCCGGCCGTACTCGGCGCGCACGGCTTCCACGGCCTCGTCCACCTGCGCGCGGGACGTCTGATCCACGACGAAGGTACGGATTCTGCCCGGTGCGGCCTCGGTGGCCCAGGCCTCGGCCGCTTCCGTCAACGCCTCCTCGGCTCGGTCCAGGGCCACGACCACGGCCCCGGCCGCCAGTTGGGAGGAGACGAGCGCCGAGCCGAGGTCTCCGGCGGCGCCGGTGACCACCACGACGGGCACGTCGGTCAC
>CBFGQM010000408.1:0-4085 GCA_965650905.1 uncultured Streptomyces sp.
AACTGGTCGAGCCGACGGTGGGCCGCGATGACCTCCGGTAGGACGCCTCGTGACTGGAGCGGGTCCGGAGCTGATGCCGCGTCCGGTGGCCGCCACGGTGTCTCCGCTGCCCATGCCCGAGGTGCCGAAGCGTCCCGCCTGAGGTCTACTCGATTGCCACCCGGACGCCGAGCGCCACCAGCGTCGCGCCCAGGGCAGCGTCCTGGGTGCGACGCATCCGCGGGGACCTGAGGACGCGCCGCAGACGGTTGGCCGCCACGGCGGTCAGTCCCAGCCCTGTCAGCTGGAAGACCACGGCGATGCAAGCGAGCATCAAGGCCACGGGAACTTGCCGCCATGAGCGGGGCGCAGGCGCGGGCGTGAGGTAATCACGGAACAGTGCAAAATTTACTTGATTCAGTGATCGCCGCCCGCCTCGCGCACGTACAGCCTGGCGTCCGCACCACTCAGGCCAGGAGACACCATGCGCATCTCTCAGACCACGGCGGGAACCGTCTTCGTGATCGGCGGCCTGGCAGTCACACTCGGAGCTCTCGCGTATCCCGCCGTGCTTGGGGTGGAGCACACGGCCACCACGTCGGAGCGTGTCATCGCCAACACGCAGTACGGCCCGCTGACCGAGGCCGACCGTGACTTCGTCGTCAAAGTGCGCGCGGCGGGGCTGTGGGAGTACCCCCTCGGCGAGATGGCCATGGAGAGGGGCACGACCGCGGCCATGAAGGAGACAGGCGAACATCTGATCGTCGGGCACGCCAGACTCGACGAGATGTGCCGCAAGATCGCCCCGGAGCTGAACATCATCCTGCCCAATCAGCCGTCCCCACAACAGCAGCAGTTCGTGGCGACGGTGAACGGGACTACCGGCAAGCAGTTCGACTCCACCGCTGTCAACATCATGCGCGTAACCCACGGCCAGATCTTCCCGACCATCGCCAAGATCCGCGTTACCACCAAGAACACGCTGGTGCGTCAGCTCGCCGACCTGGCCAACGACACCGTTCTCGACCACATCACCGTGCTGGAGAAGACCGAGCTGGTGAACTTCGACCAGGTCAACTTCCAGGAGACCACCCCGCCGAAACTCCCCCAGGAACAGCTCACCCCTCCCGCGCCCCAGCCGGGAGCACCGGTCACCGTCCTCGAGCCCCGCCCGGACCTGGACGTGAACACCTCCGCGCCGACGCCGGGGCCCAGCCCGAAGGCGGAATGACCGGCTTTCGGCAGCCGCGCCGTTCCCAGGGACCTACGGCCACGTCCTTGGTCACCGGGAGCGTTGGGGCGCGATGCCCACGCCGGTCACTCCCGCCACCGTGCCATCGCCGTGAAGCCGTGGCGCTCGTTGAACAGCCCGTCGCACAGGCGGAGTCCGACGCACGGCAACAACGGCACATCCCACAGAACGGTCCTCAAGCCGGGCGACGGCACTTCGTCACTTCGTGAGACACGACCGCCACTCGTGCCCGCTTCCCCGGCGCTACGACCGGCGACGAGGCTTGCCGCGCCTGCCGCCTTTGGCACCGGCGGAACCGTTCCGGGGGCTCTCGCCTGCCGACTTCTTCGCCGCACCCCTCCGCCCCGGGTCTACTTCGACGCCGCGCTTGCGCTTCGGCTGTGCCGGGGTCTGGGTGCGCCCGCGTGTGCTGTTGACCGTCCGTCCGCGGACAATCCCGATCAAGTCCTCGACCAGGTCGGTGGACGCGTCCTCGGGCCACGACAGCGCGACGCTCGACTGCGCGGCGTCGACAACCGGCCGGTACGTCAGATCGCTGCGATGGTGCAGGCGGGCCAGCGACTGGGGGACGACGAGGACGCCCACGCCTGCCGCCACCAGTTCGATGGCGTCCGCCGTCGTTGCGGGGCGCTCGATGGCGGGCCGTCCCAGTGGCCGCTCCCAGTCGAGGACATCGTCGAGGGGGTGGAACACCACGTCGTCGGCGAGGTCCTCGACGGTCACCTCGTCCGCTGCCGTCACCATGTGATCCTTGGGGACCACGACCACGGTGGTCTCGGTGTAGAGGGGGATCGCACTGAAGACCGTACGGTCGACTGGCAACCGCACGAACCCCGCGTCGGCTCCGCCGGTCCCCAACACGTCGGATGCTTCGGCGGCCGATACCGCGACGAGAGTCAGGGGGACGTCGGGCAGGCGCTCGTTCCAGATCCGCACCCACTTGGCGGGCGTCACCCCCGGAACGTACGCGAGCCGGAACGAAGGGGATGCTTCCGAACCTGTCACGCCGCCAGGCTACCGTCGGCCCCGGCGCGCAGCGCGCCACTGTCGTTCGTGCGAGCAGTGCGGTTCATACAGAACCTTCCTCGATGCGACACATATCGAGGAATTCCACCTGGCAGCGATGGGCGCATGCATAAGGATTCGCAAGTACGAGCCGTAGAAAATAACCAAGACAGAGCCGGGCCGAGTCGCAACCGGTTCGTCTTGAAAAGAGCGCCGGAGCACAAACCGAAGAGGATCGCGGCCAGCATTCGGGCCTGAGAGCCACAGCAGGCACAGGATTCCGCCGGGCCAAAGAATTGGGCGATTCGGCAGATGATGCCGCAGTTCACCAGCGCGTCGAAGCCGAGGGACGTGAGCCGGGGAACGAGCAGGGGCCCACACATGGTGCCGGCCCCTGCCACGTCGTACGCGTCAGCGTCAGGCGGGAACGATGTTCTCGGCCTGCGGGCCCTTCTGACCCTGCGTAACGTCGAAGTTCACCTTCTGGCCTTCCTGAAGCTCGCGGAAGCCGGAGGTGGCGATGTTCGAGTAGTGGGCGAACACGTCAGCGCCGCCACCGTCCTGCTCGATGAAGCCAAAACCCTTTTCCGCGTTGAACCACTTCACGGTGCCAGATGCCATATTGAATCTCCCTTGGGGGCAGTGCGCCGGAGTCCGCACCTTGCGAAAACCGGAGTCGCTGCGATGATTTCCCCTCCGGAATAACCGGAAATGAAAAATGCTCGTCGACGTATGCCGAAAGAGCACTGAAGTCTCTGGGAACCACAACTGCAACTGAGATCACCGTAGCACGGCTCGAGTCGACGAGTGCGACAGCTTTCCCGGCGGGCCTTCCCGGCCGATAATCTTCACCGCGCATTTCCTCTGTTTCTGCAACGGCGACAAGAGATATCCGCCTCCGGCCGGCAAACACATTCCGGCTCAGGAGCCCTCGTTCGCGGTGGGGGTCTCGCTCGCACGGCGCATTTCCTCGTTGAGACGCAGGGCCTCGTCGAGCTGGTCCTCAAGGATGATGATGCGGCAGGCGGCCCCGACCGGGGTGCCCTGGTCGACGAGTTCACGGGCCCGGGCGGCGATGCGCAGTTGGTAGCGGGTGTAGCGGCGGTGGCCGCCTTCCGAGCGCAGGGGGGTGATCAGCCGGGCCTCGCCGATGGCGCGGAGGAATGCAGGTGTCGTACCGAGCATGGCGGCGGCCCGCCCCATGGTGTAGGCGGGGTAATCGTCGTCGTCGAGGGTGTCGACGACAGTGGGCTTTTCAGGGGGCATAGCACCTTCGTTTCGGGGACGCATCGAGGGGCCCGGGCGTGTCGCCCGGGCCCCGAGGGGTTACAACACCGTCTACCGACCTTTTCGTGCGGCCGGCTCTCTGTATTCCGCAACGACGCCCGGGAGGGCGAGGATGCGGGATCGTGAACACGTGACCGGGAACCACCTGCCGTTCTGGGGCCTGCGGTACCCAGGCGGTTTTCGCGCCCGGGCGATCCTGACGGCGTCTTCTCCTTACCTCTTCGGGGCCAATCTTCCGTACTGCTGATCTGCTCGTGACCCCTGGGGCCACCACGTCCCGACAGTCATCGGAGAGCCCACTCTGCTCCGGCCCCACCGCTCCACTGCCGTTCCAAACCTGCGTGCACGGCAGTTCGTGTCTACCGCGCTCACTTGGTCTGCGTGTATGGAAACTCTACTCTCCACGCAACCTGATATCTACCACCATCGAGGCAGGTTTTTGGCGGCCATGGAGGGAGTAGTTGCCGTCCCGGTCGCAGTGCCGGAGGTAGACCGCCGCGCCCTCCTTCGGCGTGTCGCAGCCTCAGGCGGCGTCGACGACGGTGAGGGCGATGGTCTCCGG
>CBFGQM010000409.1:0-4080 GCA_965650905.1 uncultured Streptomyces sp.
GCTGGCGGCGCGGCTCGCGTCCTGGCGGACCGGGTGCCCGGCGGGGCGGCTCGCCGAACTCGCCGCGGCCGCGCACGATGCGTGCGCGTTCGCCGAGGAGGCCGAGGCCGAACTCACCGAGGCGCGTGCCGCGCGGGCAGAGGCCGACGAGGCAGCGTCCGATGCGACCCGAGTACGGGACGAGCGACAGGACGCCGCGCAGCGCGCACGGCGCGCCGCCGACGCACTCTCCGGACTCGCCTTCCGACTGCGCGAACGCGCCGGCTGGCAGGTCAAGCTCCGGGAACTCGCTGACGACGCCGCCGAATCGGAGGCCCGCGCCCAGTCCTGTCTGGAGCGTGCCCGCGCCGCCGACGAGGATCGGCGCGCCGCCCAGCGCGCCGCCGACGACGCCCGCCGTACGGCCCGCGCGCAGCGCGCCGAGCGCGCGGAGATCGCAGGCGTCCCCGACGACGTACCGGAAGACGGGGCGCCGGATAGGGAAGGCAAGGAAGGCACCAAGGCTTTCGACGGAACCCTCCCCAAGCAGACCCTCCCCAAGCCTTCGCTGCCCGCCCTGCGTGAGGCCTACCGCGCTGCCTCGCAGCTCTACGAGAAGGTCGGCGTCGGTGCCGATCTGCGCGCCGAGCAGGCGCGGGCCGAGAGCGACGAGAGCGCCTCACTCGCCGAACTGCACCGGCTCAGCAACAAGGTGCGCACGCGCGCGGCGCAGCTCCTGGAGTTGCCGGACGGTTCCGACGGGCCGTCCCGGCAGGCCGCGGCCGCCCGTGCCGAGGAGCTGGTCCAGCTGCTGGAGACCCGTATGTCCACCGCGAGCGAGCAGCTCGGGCGGCTGCGCGGCGAGGCCGAGCGGCACGCCCCCGAGGACGGTGAGGCGCACACCGACCTGCTCGAGGAACGGGTCCCGCGCGACGCCGAGCACGCGCAGTGCCTGCTGCGTATGGCCACCGCCGAACTCGCCATCCACGCCGAGGCGTTGAGTCAGGCGGGTGACGCGCACGCCGAGCTGCTCGACGCCCACCGCGCCGCCGAGGACGCGGCCGGTGGTTTCGACGAGACGGCCGCCCTGCTCCGCGACCTCCTGCGCGAGCACGCGACGGACGACGAGCAGGAGGAGACCGAGCCCTACCCCGGCACGCTCGAGGAAGCCCGGCAGTTGGCCGCCGAGACCCGCCGCTCGCTGCGCAGCCGCGCCGCCGATCTTTCCGCGGCCGAGGCCAACGTACGTGAGGCGAGCGACGTCCTCGTACGGCATGCCAACTCGACGCGTTACGAGCAGGTCCGCACCCCGGCCCGGCAGCAGATCCGCGAACTGCCCGCCTCCGCGCTGGCCGAGCACGCCCAGAAGTGGGCGGACGCCTTCGCGCCCCGACTGCGGGTACTCACCGACGAGTTGGTGCAGCTGGAGCGCAACCGGGACTCGATCGTGGACCGGCTGAGGGGGCTCGTGGAGTCGGCGCTGGCGACCTTGAGGTCCGCCCACCGGCTCTCGCGTCTCCCTGAGGGACTCGGCGAGTGGTCCGGGCAGGAGTTCCTGCGCATCCGCTTCGAGGAACCCGACCAGGCCACGCTCACCGAGCGCCTCGGTGAGGTCATCGACGACGCGACCCGCGCGGCCGTCAAGAAGAACACCGACCTGCGCCGCGACGGGATGTCGCTGCTGCTGCGCGGTGTCGGCGCGGCCCTCCGGCCGAAGGGCATCGCCGTGGAGATCCTCAAGCCGGACGCCGTACTGCGTGCCGAGCGCGTCCCCGTCGGACAGATGGGCGACGTCTTCTCCGGCGGCCAGCTGCTCACCGCCGCCATCGCGCTGTACTGCACCATGGCCGCGCTGCGCTCGAACGACCGGGGCCGCGAGAGGCACCGGCACGCCGGCACGCTGTTCCTCGACAACCCCATCGGGCGCGCCAACGCGACATATCTGCTGGAACTGCAGCGGGCTGTCTCCGACGCGCTGGGCGTCCAGCTCCTCTACACCACCGGCCTGTTCGACACGACCGCGCTCGCGGAGTTCCCGCTCGTCATCCGGCTCCGCAATGACGCCGACCTGCGGGCGGGCCTGAAGTACATCAGCGTGGAGGAACACCTCCGGCCGGGGCTGCCGCAGCAGGCCCCGGCCGGGGAGGGGGAGGCGGCGCACTGTGAGATCACGGCGAGCCGGATGTTCAAGCGTCCGGCCACGGCCTGACCTGAGCGGTTATGCGAACCACTGCCCTACCTCTGGTCCGACCAGTACCACGCGCGGATCCAGTTCGCGGGGCGGGGCCCGAGACCGACCACCGTCCGCATCGCGGAGCGCGCGGTCACCGACGGCGCCGGACGCGGCCGGCTTCCTCGCTCTGTCGCCCCGACCTCGCACAGGTTCGTACTCGGGCGTCCGGCACCCGCAGTGCGGCAACCGCCTCCTACGAGCGCGACAACCGCTCCGCGCCGCCTTGCCGACGTATCCGCTCCTTCGCCCGCGCCGTCGCGCGCTCCTGACGCCGGGCCCTGCGCCGCTCGCGCCGAAGGGCCCGCGCTGTGCTGCTCGGCGTGGACACCACGCCGTTCCGCTGGTTCCATACCTGGCGGGTCACCCAAACGTCCAGCGCGCCCCAGGTGGCCACCACCGTGCTCACCACGCCGCTCAGCATCATGGGGAACGCGAGCCAGGAACCGGCCAGCGTGCACAGGAAGGCCACCATCGCCTGGATCAGCGTGACGGCGATGATGATGACGGCCCGCACCGCGGACCTGCGCACCGGATCGGGCAGCCGCCTTCTTGTCGCGGGCTCGTCGACCCACAACGGCCGGTAGTACGCTCGCTCTTCGCTGTCACCCTGCGCCGGAATGTTTCGATCCGGCGCCTGTGCCCGGGTACCTCGCCGCGCCGCCGCGATTGCCGTGCCGTCCTCCCCCACGCTCGACTCCCATCCAGCAAGAGGACCCTTGTCGGGCGCGTCGCGCTGCTCCGCCGTGCTCATCAACCCGCCACTCCCCACCGCCCAGCAGCCCTACCGGTATCACGAGACTCCGACTCACCACTGGCTGCCCGGCTTGCGCGCTGCTATGCCTCCGCCCGGCGGCTTGCGGCGCCTGACGCCGATTCCGCTCCCGACTCCTGTACAGACCAGACGATCGAAGTGCCCCGAAGATTCCCGACGAGCGAAAGATTTCGGCCAACTGACCAAGGGGGCCAACAGGTTGGAGCCCTGCGTTCTACGACGTAGTCAGGGAGGCAATCTCCCGTAATCAAGGACAACTGCGGATGTCTTGTTCCCGTCGTGGCGGTAACGCGGAGGGAGTCCGTCCGGACAGTCCTTCGAGTTCCCCGCGTCTCGGTAGTAGGCTCACGCCGTTTGCTGACGCACGTGTGTGCCCCCGGCCGGCGGGGGTCGAGCTGGGGGAGGCCATGCGCTTTCGCGGGAAGTCCATCCGCCGGAAGATCGTGGCGCTGCTCCTTGTGCCGCTGGTGTCCCTGACCGCGATCTGGTGCTTCGCCACTGTACTAACGGGACGCGAGGCCTATCAGCTCTTCAACGTGTCCTCCGTGGTCCAGAAGATCGGTTACCCCACCGAGGACGTCATGCGCGCCCTGCAGTACGAACGCCGCCAGACCCTCGTGTACCTCGCAGATCCGCGAGCCTCCGACGCCCTCGCCGACTTGCGCCGTACCCGGGCCGCCACCGACGAAGCCGTGGCGGAGATCCGTAAGAACGCCGAGGACGGCGACCTGTGGGACGACATGGGCGCGGACATGGGGCAGCGCCTCACCGCGATCCTGGACGCCTTCGACGGCATCGACCTGCTGCGCCAGAGCGTCGAGGACGGCACGGTCAGGCGCACTCAGGCCCTCGACCTCTACAACCGTCTGGTCGACCCCTGTTACGCACTCATGACCAACCTCCACGTCACCGACGACGTGGAGATGGACAAGCAGGGCCGCGCCCTCGTCAACCTTGCGCGCGCCCGCGAACTGCTCGCCCGCGAGGACGCCCTGCTCGGCTCCTCCCTGTTCGCCGGCCGGAACACCCGCGACGAGGTCCGCGACGAGTCCGACCTCGTCGCCCAGCGCACGCTGATGTACTACAACAACCTGCC
>CBFGQM010000410.1:0-4009 GCA_965650905.1 uncultured Streptomyces sp.
CGGAGGGTCGCCCCGATACTGGACGTATCGGGGCGTGCCCGACACCGCGGCGAGCGTGCGTGCCAGACGCCGCCGGGCAGGCGGGACTTTCGAAACACGCCCTAGGAGGGTGAGCCGCTCGGTGTCCGCGGGCGGTGCGTAGCCGGTGAGCCATACGAGGTCGGGCCCCGGCGCGGCCAGCAGGCCGGCGAGCCCCACGTCGGCGGCCGCTCGCGCGGCGCGCGCCATCCGGGCCCCGTGGTCGTCGGCGGTGAAGGGCACGGGCGTGGCGGTCATCCGGGCCTCCGTAAATCAAAACGGGCTACGGTCAGCATCCTGCCCGGACAGCGAAGGCGGCGCGAGCCGGTCAACGTTTCCTTCCAGAGTGCGCCGGGGGCTCGCGGGGGTGCGCCTGGGGCCGGCACCAGCTCGGGCGGCACCTTCGGGCCGTGACCCGGGCGGCACAGGCTCGTGGCGACCGTCGTGCGCTCCCACAGGTCGGCGAGGGCACGCTCCGTGGCGTCGGCCGGCAGCGGGATGTCCTCGCCGTCGACACGCATGCAGGCGCAGAGCCGCAGACCGGGGTCCGCCCTGCCCGGTGAAGACGCTGTTGAACAGGCCGCCGCCGGTGGCAGTTCGCGCACGTTTCGGCGGGCGTGGCACCCGCAACTGCACATCGCACTCGACAAGTTGAGAATTGCACTGTGGACGGCGCATGCTGCTCTGAGATAAGTGATCGTGACAGACTGTGGTCGCGACAACCCAAACGCGAGCGTGAGGGGGCAAGACGTGACCGCGCAAACCGAGTGGGGCGGTGCCCCTTCCGTACTTCGCATGATCCTCGGCAGGCAACTGGAGGAGCTGCGGACCGGGGCCGGTCTGACGTACGAGCAGGCGGGTGCGGCGATCGGGGTCAGCCATTCCACGATCCGGCGGATGGAATCCGCCAAGGTGGCCCGGCTCAGGCTCACAGACACCGAGAAACTGCTCCAGGTCTACGGCATGACGGACCAGCAGGAGATCGACACCTTTCTGAAGTCGGTCCGCGAGGCCAACAAGCGCGGCTGGTGGCACACCTATCGTGATGTGCTGCCGGACTGGTTCGCCGCGTATCTGAGCCTGGAGCAGGCGGCGCTGCAGATCCGGGCGTACGAGGCGCAGTTCGTGCCTGGCCTGCTGCAGACCGAGGACTATGCGCGCGCCCTGCTGAGCGCCGGCAATCCGCACAGTCCGGCCGAGGCGACCGAGCGCAGGGTCGAGCTCCGCATGCAGCGCCAGGAGCTGCTGTCCCGACCGAAGCCGCCACGCGTGTGGATCGTGATGGACGAGACGGTGCTGAGGTGGCCGGTCGGCGGGCCCGAGGTGATGCGCGCCCAGGTCGACCACCTGATCGCGGTCAACGCCCTGCCCCATGTGACCGTGCAGATCATGCCGTTCAGGAACGGTCCGCATCCGGCCATGCGGGCCGGCGCGTTCCATCTGTTCCGGTTCAGGGCGCGCGAGCTGCCCGACATCGTCTATCTCAGCGGCCTGGTGGGGGCCGTGTATCTCGACAAGGAAGACGACGTCCTGGTCCATCGCGAGGCCCTGGACCGGCTGGGCGCCCAGGCGGCGCCCGCCGGCAGGACCGAGGCTCTCCTCGGTGCGATACGCGAGGAGCTCTGACAGTGCACCCCCACAAAACCAACGGCATGCCGGCCCGGAAACGCGGCACGCAGGACAGGTACAAGCCGTGGAGCGACGACGCGGGAGCCGCCTGCGTCGAAGTGAAGAAACCGCGTGACGGCGGGTCCCGCGGCGTCAGTCCACCAGATCCCCGACTGGCCGACTTCCCGGCTTCCCGGCTTCCCGGCTTCCTGGCTCTTTGACTTTCCGATCCCAACATCCCGATTTTTCTTGGGCGTTCATATATTTGTTGAGCGTTCGCACTGAACCGACGACTTGATAGGAGGGGCGGCGTTGCCCGACAACGGATGGCCGGCCGACCGTATCGACACCGAGAGCGCACACTCCGCGCGCATCTACGACTACATCCTCGGCGGAAAGGACTACTACCCCGCGGACAAGGAAGCGGGTGACGCCATGTCGCGGGAGTGGCCCGCCCTGCCGATCCACATGCGCGCGAACCGCGACTTCATGAACCGCGCGGTGCGCTGGCTGGCCGAGGAGGCCGGAATACGCCAGTTCCTCGACATCGGCACGGGCATCCCCACCTCCCCCAACCTCCACGAGATCGCCCAGTCGGTGGCCCCCGATTCCCGGGTCGTCTACGTCGACAACGACCCCATCGTCCTCACCCTCTCCCAGGGCCTGCTGGCCAGCACCCCCGAGGGCCGGACCTCGTACGTCGAGGCGGACATGCTCGACCCCGCGGGCATCCTCGACGCCCCGGAGTTCCGCGAGACCCTCGACCTCGACCAGCCGGTCGCCCTCACCGTGATCGCGATCGTCCACTTCGTGCTGGACGAGGACGACGCGGTCGGCATCGTCCGCCGCCTCCTGGAACCCCTCCCCTCCGGCAGCTACCTGGCGATGTCCATCGGCACCGCCGAGTTCGCCCCGGAGGAGGTGGGACGCGTCGCGCGCGAGTACGCGGCACGCAACATGCCCATGCGGCTGCGTACGCACGCGGAGGCCGAGGAGTTCTTCGAGGGCCTCGAACTCGTCGAGCCCGGCATCACCCAGGTCCACAAGTGGCACCCGGACGGCACGAGCACGGAGCCCATCCGGGACGAGGACATCGCGATGTACGGGGCGGTGGCACGCAAGTTGTAGTCGGTTCGGCATCCGCGCCTCAGCCCTCCCCCACCGGGTGCCCCGGGCGGAGAGGGCTGGGGCGTTGCTACTCCCGGCTGATCCCCAAGCCTCGGCGACCGAACACCGGCGCACCCCAGCACCGTTCCAGTGAGGTCGGTGAACGGCTTCACCGGCACGCTCGGTCCGGTGGCCGGTGCGGCCGGTCCGGCGTGCGGCGCGCGGTCGGCCAGTCGCCGCACAGCCAAGTGGCCGCGGCGGGGGCACAGTTCACACGCTGTGCGGTGGTCGGGTGACAGCAGGTGAAATCGCGGGAATGTGGCGCCGACATCACCAAGGTTTTAGGTCTCTCACGTGCGTACGCTCAGTTGTACGGATAGCATCCGGTGCACCCTTGTGTCGTACTCCACGCGCGCCCAGCCACTGCTTGTGTCTCGCAACCCCCTTCTCCCACAACCCACTTCCGCTCACCGCTCACCGCCCTAGGACGACGATGTCTCCACGGACAGGACCCCGACGCCGTCTCGGCTCCATACGTCTCTCGCTGATCCTTCTGGCGCTGGTCCCCAGCGTCACCCTCGCCGGCATGTGGGGTCTGACGACGACGCAGATGTTCTCCGAGGGACTGCAGCTACGGGCCCGGACCGAACTGAGCAGGTCCACCGGGGCTCTGGGCGCCGACGCGACACTCACGCTGCAGAGGGAGCGCGGCCTCTCGGCCGCATGGCTGGCCTCGCCCGGCAGCTCCAGGGCAGCCCTGGACAAACAGCGGAAGAAGACGGACGCGGAAATCGCGAAACTCGTCGGCCGGTCGGACGCGATCGAGAAGGCCCCCGACCGGATCGGGGCCCGGCTGTACTCGGTCGTCGCCCAGATGCGGAGCCTGGAGTACTACCGAAACCAGATCGACAACCCCACCGACATCACCGGCGAACAGGCGCTGGACCAGTACACCTTGATCATCGACAACCAGATCCGCGCCTTCCAGGAGCTCCCCCAGGTCGACGACGGGGATCTCACGTCGCAGGCCGGTCCGCTCCTCGGGCTGGAACACGTCTCGGAACTGGTCTCCCAGGAGAACGCGCTGCTCAACCTGGCCTGGCCGTCCGGGCAGCTGGACGAGGCGTCGCGGGCCCGTTTCGTCGAGTTGGTGAGCGCTCGACGCTGGCTCGTCGAGGGCCAGATCATCCCCTCCCTGCGCGGCACGGCGACGAGAGAGACCGAACGCCTGCTCCAGGGTTCGGACTGGCATACCTTGCAGACCATCGAGGATCAG
>CBFGQM010000411.1:0-3999 GCA_965650905.1 uncultured Streptomyces sp.
GCTATGCGGTCGGCGCGGTCAGGCCGTCCAGTGTCGAACTGGTCATCGAACAGAAAGGCCAGTGAGAACCAGTTCATGAGGATGACCATGTCCTCGGCCGAGGCATGAGGATATGTGCGGGCAGCGGCCTGGGGCAGGTCCCAGGACACGTACTCCTCGAATCCGGCCTGGCTGCGCACCAGGCGCCGGTCCCACACCCAGCGCAGATGCCGTGACCGGGCGTACTCGAGGTGCTCGCTGACCGGGGTGCTGAACTGAAGGTCGAACCTGACGTTCTGTGGCATTCGTGTCCTCTCCTGGAGACGGATCACAGAGCTTCCCAACCCTGCGAGCGGGCGATCGGAAGTGATGCCCACCAAACTCGAACTGAGCTTCTTGAAGCGAAAGTTGACTCGATTACGCTTCGAGACTGCCCCGATCCTAAATGATCTATGCCGTGACCTCCGTGACTCCTCCGTGACCTTGGCTATTCTTTCGAACTCGGTGGCCGAAAGAGCGTTGGTCTCCGATCTCCGGGACGGCACATCCCTGCTTTTCGCCACCCCGGCCGCCCCTGCCGCCGGACGGCCCGCGGGCGGTTCATGGCCGGCCGGTCGCCGGAACCTCCTCGCCCTCGGGTACGGGCCCCGGCGGGGTGCCGTCGCCGAACGGACGGCCCCCGAGCTCCTCCCGGTGGTGAGGTGTCAGCCAGCCGGACAGATCTGGGCCGAGCGGCACGATGCCGGTCGGGTTGATGCCCTTGTGGACCTGGTAGTAGTGCCGCTTGATGTGGTCGAAGTCGACGGTGTCCCCGAAGCCGGGCGTCTGGTAGAGGTCACGGACGTACGCCCACAGGACCTGATTTTCCGTCAACTTCCAGCGATTGCACTTGAAGTGGCCGTGGTAGACGGCGTCGAAGCGGACCAGCGTGGTGAACAGCCGGATATCGGCCTCCGTGATCGTGTCGCCGACCAGGTAGCGCCGGTGGGCGAGCCGCTCCGTGAGCAGCTCCAGCCGCCGGAAGAGTCGCTGACAGGCCTCGGCGTACGTGTCCTGGTCGGTGGCGAACCCGGCCCGGTACACCCCGTTGTTGACCTCCTCGTACACGTCCGCCATGACCTCGTCGATCTCGCCGCGCAACCGGGCGGGGTAGAGGTCGGGCGCCCCGTCCCGGTGCAGGGCCGCCCACTCGGTGGCCAGGTCCAGGGTGATCCGCTGGTAGTCGTTGGTGACCAGACGGCCGCTGGGAACGTCCACGATCGCGGGCACGCTGACGCCGCCCGGATACGTTGACTCCCGCGCGTCGTACGCCTCGCTGAGGAACCGGATGCCGAGCACGGGGTCGCGGCCGCCCGGATCCAGCGTGAACCGCCAGCTGCGGTCGTCCTGGACGGGGTCGGCGATGGCCAGCGACAGTGCGTTCTCGAGCCCCAGCAGGCGCCGCGAGATCACCGCGCGGCTCGCCCAGGGGCAGGCCCGGCTGACGACCAGGCGGTAGAGCCCTGCCCCGACCGGCCAGCCGCCCCGTCCGTCCGCCGTGATGCGGTCGGCGAAGTGGCTCTTGGAGCGCTTGAAGGGCTTCCTTCCGTAAGCGCGGTTACCGTCGGTGTCGCTCATGACGCATCTCCTTCCTGAGGTGTGCCCTGGTGCCAGGGGTTCCCCGATTTCCGCGATCACCCCGTATGAGGGCACGCGACCGGGGCATTCGGCCGAAGTGAGCCATAAGCTGTCGACCCGAGCGAATCGCCGGACAGGCGTCACCGTGCCTCGTGGCCCTGACAGCGAACCTCGTGATCGCCGTGGGCGGCCGTGGGCGGTTCGTCGCGCGGTCACCGGCGCTGCTCTCAACGGTGGCGCACTCCGTGGCCGACAGCGTGCACGAGGTGCTCCGCCTCGCCGCCCCGCGGCCGTCGTCGCGCCGACAACAGGTTTCTGGGGTCCACGTCCCGCTCTGGACGGCGGAGCGGTACTTGCCGCAGGTAACTTCTGGAAGTGAATCTCGAATCGCCTCGCCATGAAAATCTCTTGCGCTTTATGACCCCCAACGTCCGTATTGAGAACGGTTGTTGAGCGTCTTCTCTTGTATCGGAGCGGTGCGCTGTGCAAGGGTGCGGTTCGGCGGGCGGGCATGTGGTACGGACTGATTCCGCGCGGCCTTGGAGGAAAGTGCACGTGAGCGATACCACCCCGTCGATTTCCCACTCCCCTGGTCGACACTTCGATGCGACGGACGAGGAGCTCACGGCCGGCCTGAGGAGACACTCCGGCGACAGGCCCGCTCGCTATCCCACGAGGGAGCTGCTGTCGCAACACTGGCTGCCTGTCTACTCGTATGCGCAGCTGTGCACGAACGCCGCCCAGTACGCCGGAATGCTCACCACCGACGCGTTCACCCGGCTCGGGGAGTCCGCGCGGCCGACCGGGCCGACAGTGGCATGGCGGCCCCGACTGCTGGTCACCGTGCGTCGCATCGCGGCGGAATGGGACGCGGACATTCGACGGGCCATGCTCCACCCCGAACTGCAGTCCGGCCCCGAAGACGGGGACCGGGTGGTGGCACGGCTTCTTCCGCCGGAGAACAGGCTCCTGGTGTCCCGCGCGTTCGAGCGGTTGCCGGATACCGCCCGATGCCTGCTGTGGCACGCGGAAGTCGAGGCGGAGGACCTCGCGATACCGGCTGGACTGCTCGGTCTGACCACCGGGGAGGCGACCGCGGAGCTGGAGCGAGCGCGTGCGCTTTTGCGCGAGCGCTGTCTGGACGGTCATCGCGAACTCGCCCCCGAGCAGCAGTGCGGTCGCTACAGCCGGCTCCTGGACGTGTCGGTCCGAAAAGGTGGCGCCGGGATCTGCACCGATCTGCAGCAGCACAAGGACCGGTGCCAGCACTGCCGGTCCACCGCCGACCAGTTGAACCATGTCGGAGATCGGCTGGCCGTGCTGCTGGCCGAGGCGGTACTGGGATGGGGGGCACAGGCCTATCTTGACTCCCGGCCCGGTCGCCGTGCCCGGATCGAGGACGGGCGCGGGCACGCTGGCCCGGTCGTGCCCGTAGCCCCCGACCGCGAACCCTGGGCCGCTGCGCAGGGCGGCGAGTCCTGGGCCGCTGCGCAGGGCGGCGAGTCCTGGGCCGCTGCGCAGGGCGGCGGGTCCTGGGCTGCGCCGCAGGGCGGCGGATCCTGGGCTGCCGCGAAGGGTGACGGTCCTTGGGACGCGGACCCGGGCGGCGGGCCCTGGGACGTGGACCCGGGCGGCGGGTCCTGGGACTCCGGCACGAGCGGCGGGCCTTGGGCAGCCTCGCGCACACTCATGCCCCTCGACCACCGTCCCGTGGAGTCCCGAAGGGGTTCCCCGCGCGGCCGGAGGAACCTCACCGTGGCCGTGCTCGCCGTGCTCGCCGTGACCGTAGGCGTCGTCGTGCCGCTTGGCCTGTGGGCCGGCGATGGGGACGACGGGCTGCCGCTGTCCGGCACGAGCGCCGGGACGGC
Source organism: uncultured Streptomyces sp. (assembly GCA_965650905.1). GTDB lineage: Bacteria > Actinomycetota > Actinomycetes > Streptomycetales > Streptomycetaceae > Streptomyces. The sequence continues at coordinate 3,465 of CBFGQM010000411.1, forward strand.
GCCGGAGGATCGCGGTGCGGGAGCGTCCAGGGCCGACTCGGGCGACTCGTCGCCCGGCACCCTGCGCGGCAGGCTGCGCAACGCCGCGAGCGGACTGTGTGTCGACGTCGACGGCGGCAAGGTGACCAAGGGGGCGGAGGCCGTGCTCGCCACCTGCACCACCTCGACCCGGCAGCAATGGGCGTACGGGAGCGACGGATTGCTGCGCAACCTGGCCGCCACCGAGTTGTGCCTCGACTCCCGCCTGGCGTCCTCGGTCCGTCTGGGCCCGTGCGAGGGCGAGACGCAGGGGTACACCGGGGACCTGCGCTTCGACTTCACCGTCCAAGGCAGTCTGGTGCCGCTGGGACGCCAGGACCTGGCCCTGACCCCCGCCTCGGCGGAGGGCGAGTCGGCCCTCGTCCTCAAGTCCCGTGACGACGAGGAGCCCCAGCACTGGCTGATCGACCCCTCGGTGGACTCGCCCCAGATGAAGTGGATCAGCGCGCGCAAGGACGCCGACTCGCCGAAGCCGAGGCGTAGCGCCCCTCCCACG
>CBFGQM010000412.1:0-3986 GCA_965650905.1 uncultured Streptomyces sp.
CGATCTGGCGCTCCAGCCGGCGGCGTACCACGGAGACCATTCCCCGTAAGCCGGGCGCGAGCCGCAGTGCGAGCGAGCCCCCGTGGGTCGCGTACGGCTGGACGAGCAGCACGCCGTGGCGGCGGCTCGGCACGGCCGTGCGACGTAGCAGGCCCGGCCCCGCGACCGCGTGCGCCGTGGTCTCGCGGCTCGTGCCGTCGTGGAAGCGCACGCACAGCCGCAGGTCCCAGGTGCCGTCGCCGAGCGCCGCGAGGTCGATCGGCGCCTCGGCCGACCAGGAGTCGGGCCGGGAGGCAGTCCCGGAGTCGGTCTCGGAGTCGGTCCGGGAGTCGTCGTCGGGCAGTAACGCGGCCGTGAGGCCGAGCCCCGGCCGACCGGCCTGCCGGTTCACGAACTCGATGTCCACGCGGTCCGGCCCCGCGTCCGCCATCCGCCCGTACAGCTCGTGCAGGCGCAGCCGAAGCAGTGTGGCACGCGCGCGTGGCCGCAGTTCCGCGTCGACGGCGACAGGGAGGAGACTCATGGGCCGGAACAGGAGGTGCTCCAGGGTCACCTGGGGGAGGTCGGCGGACCAGACCGGCGTGCCGTCCGCCCCCCGCGGATACGGCGGACGCAGTCGTGCCGGGCGCGCCGCGACCTCCTTGACGCGATCCAGGTCGCGCGGCTCCTCGGAGGCCATGACGACCTGTGCGATCGCCCGCCCGGGCGCTGGGGCGAGCGCGAAGTCGCCCGCGTTGAACCTGGCGAGATACGCGCGTGTGAGGGCCCACCACTCGAGCCGGTAGGCGGGGCCGCGCTGATCGAGCTCGCGCGCGTACATCCGCAGCCCGTGGTCGAGGAACCTGGCGCGAGACGCCCGCGCGATCCGCTTCTCACCGGCGGCGAGGAGGATGTCGTAGGCCATGTCGTGAGCCGTGATCCTGGCCCGCCAGTTGTCCGTACCGGCCCGGTCGAGTGAGATCGACAGCCGTTCGGCGGACCGGCGCACATTCCAGACGTAGACGGTGTCGGGTATCAGCGCGATGCGAGGCCCGGCGGCGAGTACGCGCGCGGTGAAGACGAAGTCCTCGTAGGGGAAGCGTCCTTCGGGAAAGCGGATGCCGTGCTCGCGCAGGAAGTCGGTGCGGTACAGCTTGTTGACGCAGAGCGTGTCGTGGACCAGGCGGGTGCGCTCGGAAGGATGAGGGACCAGGGCGGGCTCCTCGTACAACTCGGACTGCCAGGGAACCTCGCGGCCGGCCGGCAGTTCGCGGCGTACGCACAGGCCCGCCGCGACCTGCGTGTCGCGTCCGACCGCCGCGTCGAGCAGCGCGTTCACCGCGCCGGTCGGCAGTACGTCGTCGCTGTCCAGGAACATCAGGTACGGGGCCGTGGCGGCGTCGATCCCGTCGTTGCGGGGGCTGCCGCAGCCGCCACTGTTGACCTTGCGGCGTACGACCTTCAGGCGCGGTTCGTCCAGGGCGAGGCGGTCGAGCAGGTCCCCGCTGCCGTCCGTCGAGCAGTCGTCCACGGCGATCACCTCACGGACCGCCGGACCCTGCGCGAGGGCCGACCGCACCGCTTCCGTCACGTGTTCTGCGTCGTCGTATCCGATGACGACGACGCAGACTTGTGACTGTTGAGGATGCATAGCGTGCCTGGCTTCCACGGGAGTAATGGTATGCGTTGTATGCGTTGGGGTGATTTGCCGTTCAATGCTTTTCAGGATCCCGTGGGGTAGATGGCGGGAGTCGGATTCCGGTTCCGTTGTCCGCAGAAGGATTCCGGGACCCATTCCCCCTTCAGTCGCCCTCCGGCGTCGCGCCCCTGAGCGCCGCCTCGTTCCGGGCCGCCTCGTCCAGCCGTGCCGTGAGCTGGTCGAGCCGGGCCCGCAGGTCGCGGATCTCGTCCAGGTCGAAGCCCGTCGCGGCGAGGATGCGGCGCGGCACGGCGAGCGCCCGTTCGCGCAGCGCGCCGCCCTCGTCGGTGAGCCGGACGACCACCGACCGCTCGTCCCGGGTGCTCCGCTCGCGCCGTACGAACCCGGCCGCCTCCAGTCGCTTCAGCAGCGGCGAGAGCGTCCCGGAGTCGAGCCGCAGATGCTCGCCCACCTTCTTCACGGGCAACTCGCCGTGCTCCCACAGCACGAGCATGACCAGGTACTGGGGGTAGGTGAGCCCCAGGTCCTTCAGGACGACCCGGTACACACCGCCGAAGGCGCGCGACGCGGCGTTCAGCGAGAAGCAGATCTGCCGGTCGAGACGCAGGAGGGCGTCGCTCCCCGTGGCTGCGTCCCCTGCAGCCGCGTTATGTGCGGCGGTGTCCGGTGTCGGCGTCTTGGTCATACGCCCATGATAGCTTTGGAGTCAATTTGATTGTGTACAACTTAATTGTGTGCTGTAGTTGTCGTCGTGAGGCGGTGGGTGAGCAACAGGCCGCCGACACGACCGGCCGATACGACCTTGATCCTTGATCACTGATGAGAGGGACGGTTTCCATGGACGCGCTCTACACCGCTGTCGCCACCGCCACCCACGGCCGCGAGGGCCGGGCCTTCACCAGCGATGGCCGCCTCGACCTGGAGCTGGGCATTCCGAAGGAGATGGGCGGCAACGGCCGGGGTGCGAACCCGGAGCAGTTGTTCGCCGCCGGTTACGCCGCGTGTTTCGCCGGCGCGCTCGGCCTCGTCGGCCGTCAGACGAAGGTCGACGTCAGCGACGCGGCGGTGACCGCCGAGGTCGGCATCGGCAAGCAGGGCGAGGGCTTCGGTCTCAAGGTCACGCTGCGCGTGGAGCTGCCCGAGTCCGTCGACACCGAGATCGGCCGCGAGCTGGTCGACCAGGCTCACCTGGTCTGCCCCTACTCCAACGCCACCCGTGGCAACATCCCGGTCGAGCTCGTCGTCGAGTAGCCCGGACCAGTGCGAGTGCCGGCGGGGCGAGCAGGGGCCGCCCCGCCGGGAGACATCTCAGCCCCTCGCGCGACGGCGCTTGATCAGCGCCCGCGTCTTGCCGTCGATCCGGATCGCGCTACTTCACCGCCCCGGCCATCACGCCGGACACGAACTGCCGCTGGAACGCGAAGAACACGGCCAGTGGGATCACCATCGAGATGAAGGCGCCGGGCGCCAGGATCTCGATGTTGCCGCCGAACTGCCGTGTCTGCGCCTGCAGTGCGACCGTCAGTGGCTGCGACTGCGAGTCCGAGAACACCAGGGCCACCAGCATGTCGTTCCAAACCCACAGGAACTGGAAGATGCCGAGCGAGGCGATGGCGGGCGCGCCGAGCGGCAGGATGACCGTGGCGAACAGCCGGGTCTCGCCCGCGCCGTCCAGCCGCGCCGCCTCCAGGAGTTCCCGGGGGATCTCCGCGAAGAAGTTCCGCAGCAGGAAGATCGCGAACGGCAGGCCGAAGCCCACATGGAAGAGCACCACGCCGATGATGTCACCGAAGATCCCGAGCGTGCCGAACAGCTCGGACAGCGGGATCAGCGCCACCTGCACCGGAACGACCAGGAGTGCCACCACGAGCACGAACCAGTGGTCACGGCCCTTGAAGTCCATCCAGGCGAAGGCGTATCCGGCCATGGCCCCGACGAGTACGACGAGCGCGGTGGCCGGCGCAGTGATCCACACGGTGTTGACCAGGGCGCTCATGATGTCGTCGTTCTCGAACAGCGCGGCATAGCTCTCGGTGGTGAGCTGGGCCGGCTTGCTGAACACCTCCCACCAGCCACTGGCCGCGATGTCCGTCGGATCGCGGAACGACGACGCGAGCAGCCCCACCGTCGGCGTCACCCACAGCAGCGCGACCAGGATCACCACGACGACGTCCAGCAGCAGGAAGCCCGCGTTGCGGGTGCTGGCGAACCCCTCGACGCTGAACGAGGCGATCAGCAGGAACAGCACGAGGAACGTGGTGATGACGCTGCCGCTGGGCAGGGTCAGCCGGTGCCGCGGCCGGGCTCCGATTCGGGCCGCCGGCTGCGGTGCGGCTAGTCCGCCGCG
>CBFGQM010000413.1:0-3965 GCA_965650905.1 uncultured Streptomyces sp.
GACGACGCGGCTGCTGCGCGATCGGCCTGTCGAGCTTCCCGACGCTGATCTGCTCCGGGCGGATGCGTCCCTGGTCCTTCAGACGACCCAGGTGCACAGCGAGCAGGGCCGCGCTGCCCAGGGACACGCTCAAGTCGGCGAGCTTCTTCTGGGTGAGTTGGAACGCACTGATCGGCTTGTCGAACTGCACCCGGGAGTCGGCGTACTCGACGGCCGCCTGCAGCGAGTCGCGGGCCGCGCCGACCGCGCCGAACAGAATGCCGAAGCGGGCCTCGTTCAGGCAGGACAGCGGTCCGCGCAGGCCCTGAGCGAGCGGCAGCCGCGCCGAGTCGGGCAGCCGTACGTTGTCGAAGTACAGCTCCGAGGTGATGGACGCGCGCAGCGACATCTTCTGCTTGATGTCCTGCGTGGTGAAGCCGGTGGTGCCACGCGGCACGAGGAAGCCGCGGACGCCGTCCTCGGTCTGCGCCCAGACGGTGGCCACGTCAGCGATGCCACCGTTGGTGATCCACATCTTGGAGCCGTTGAGGATCCAGTCGTCGCCGTCGCGGACGGCCCGGGTGCGCATCCCGGCGGGGTTGCTGCCGAAGTCGGGCTCGGTCAGACCGAAGCAGCCGATCGCCTCACCGGCGGCGAGGCGGGGCAGCCACTCCTGCTTCTGCTGCTCGGAGCCCCACTTCCAGATGGAGAACATCGACAGCGAGCCCTGCACGGAGACGAAGCTGCGGAAACCGGAGTCCGCCGCCTCCAGCTCCAGGCAGGCCAGGCCGTAGCTGACCGCGTTGGTACCGGCACAGCCGTACCCTTCGAGATGCATCCCGAGCACGCCCAACCTGCCCAGTTCAGGGACGAGTTCGCGGGCGAAGTGCGCGTTCTCGAACCACTCGCCGATGTGCGGCCGCACCCGGTCGGCGAGGAACTTGGCGACGGTGGCCTGGATCTCCCGCTCCTCGTCAGTGAGGACGGAAGCGATGTCGAGCAGCTCGAGGGGGTCCTTCAGCGGCTTGCCGCTCATGGGGGCTCCTTGTGATCATGGTTGGGTATTCAGGTGGCAGGTTCAGTACTGGTGCCGGCGCTGCGACGGTCGGCTGACCGCTCCTTTCAGGCGGAGGCGTGGTCGGCCGGGCTGTGGAGGATCTCCGCGGAGTGCTGGCCCAGCCGCGGCGGAGGCAGCAGGTACCGCGCGGGTGTTCCGCTCAATGCGATGGGATGCGCGACCTGACGGGCGGGCCTGCCGGCTTCTCCCTCGGCCGCCACCGCGGGGATCTCGACGATGCCGGGAAGGCCGAGCCGCTGGGCGAAGGCGAACGCCTCGTCGAGGCCATTGACCGGGCCGGCCGGCACTCCGGCGGCCAGCAGGACGGTCGACCAGTGATCCGCGCCGCCGGCGCTCAGCAGCCGGGTCAAAATCTCCCGCAGCTCGGCGCGGTGGGCGACCCGGTCGGAATTGGTGCGGAAGCGGTCGTCGACAGCGAGATCGCGATTCCCGACGACGTCCGCAAGCGCCGCGAACTGCCGGTCGTTACCCACCGCGAGGGCGATCGGGCGATCGGCGGTCGGGAAGGTCTCGTATGGAGCGATGCTCGGGTGCGCGTTGCCCAGACGCCCCGGGACGACACCGGCGACGGCGAACGCCGACGCCTGGTTGACCATGGCCGACAGCAGCGAGCCGAGCAGGTTCACCTCCACGAGCTGCCCCTCCCCGGTGGCGTCCCGGTGCCGTAGAGCCGCGAGGATGCCGAGCGAGGCGTGCAGTCCGGTGATCACATCGACCAGGGCCACGCCCGCCTTCACCGGCTCCCCGTCCGCAATGCCGGTGACGCTCATCAGACCGCCGACGGCCTGCACGAGCAGGTCATATCCGGGGATCGCCGCGCCCGCCCCGCTACCGAAACCGCTGATCGAGCAGTAGATCAGCTCCGGGCGCCGCGCACGGAGCTCCTTGTGGCCCAGGCCCAGCCGCTCCATCGTGCCGGGGCGGAAGTTCTCCACCACCACGTCGGACTCGGCGACCAGGGCGCGGGCCTGTTCGTGCCCAGCCTCCGTGGTCAGATCCAGGACGACCGACCTCTTGTTCCGGTTGACGCTCAGGAAATAGGTCGACGTGCCGTCGCCATCCGCCGGAGGGCGCCAGGCCCGGGTATCGTCCCCGATGCCCGGCCGCTCGACCTTGACCACGTCGGCGCCGAGGTCCGCGAGGAGCATGGTGGCGTAGGGCCCGGCGAGAACCCGGGAGAAGTCGGCGATGCGCAGGCCGTCCAGCGCGCCCCGCCCCGCTCCGTGGAGAACGCCGGTCCGTCCGTCCGGCACATGGTCCTGGGTGCTCACGCACCCTCCTCTTGGATCGTCCCGCCTGAATGTGGCTCCGCCGGAGCCGGATCCCGTCACCACCAGCGCTGCGCGGGCGGTGCCGGGTGGGTGAGTTCGACGACGGTAAGGCCCTGACCGAGGGGGGCGGCGGCCCGTACGACAGTCACCCGTGCGCCCATCGCCACCACCACCGGTGCCGTCCCCTCGACCTGGCAGAGCAGGTTGAAGCCCTCGTCCATCGCGACGAACCACGTCTGGTGCTGGGCGTGGCCGTTGCGGCGAACGATGACCCCTTCGCCCGCGCTGCGTTCCCGCTTGAAGGCCATGGACCCGCAGGCACGGCAGAACGAACGGCGGTAGTCCGGGGTGCCGCACCAGAGGCAGCGTTGGAAGAAGAGTGCACGGCAGACCGCCGGCACGGTCGGCATGCCCGTCGGCGTCGTGTCGGCGGCAGCCGCCTCGCGATCTTCCCCGAGCTCGGTGTGTTCGTGGGTTGCTGTCTGGAGCATCACGGCCTCCTGTGCGCAGTTCGGTGACCGGAAACAGGTGATCGGAATCCGATGTCTCCATCACCCTGACGCTCGGGCGGTCCCCGGTCAACGACGAACTGACGCATCTTTGTGCGCGGAAAACGCTCCGTTCACCGAGGTCAGAGCAGCTTTCCCGGCACTACTCCCACTGGGGAGCCCTGGTGGGTACGAGAGGTTTTTGCCAGGAATGCGCCGACTTGCAGCATCGAAGGACGGGGCCGGCCGCCGGCCAACGTGGTCGTGGTGGGCGACCGGCTGTCGATCTTCACCGTGGCGGACCGCCACCCGGTCAGCGACGATCGGTGCACCGGAGTCGTCTCCTTCCGCACCGGCCGCCAGTCCGTACGAGTTCCAGGTGAGACTCCCACCGGTGTCCGCCCGGCCATGGCAGCCGGGTGGGGCGCCCGTCAAACGGCGCCGACGGACGAGTGCCTGCCGCGGTAGGCGCGTGGACCCGTTCCGTAGTGGTTCTTGAACGCCCTGATGAAGTGGGAAGCGTCTTTGAAACCGAGACCGAAGGCGATGTCGGTGATCGTCCGCCCCGCCTGCCGAGGGTCCGTGAGGAGCCGCGCGGCGCGTTCGAGCCGCTGCTCCTGGATCGACCGGAAAGGTGAGGTGCCCTCGGCACGGAAGAGAACCTGCAGGTACCGGATGGACACACCGAGGGCAACACCGTGTGCGGATCGGCGTCGACCGTGGCTACCTGCATGCCGGCGATCGCCTGAGCGGTGACCGCGCCCCGGAAGCCCTCGGTGCGGCGCCACGGCGCGGCAACCTCGTAAGGGACGAAGGCCTCGCTGACCACCTGACGCCAGTACAACAACTGTGAAGGGCCATCGACCGTCGCGGTGGAGAAATCCAGATTCATGCGGTCACCTCGCTGCCGACCTGGCACGGACCCCTGAGAACGTGTGCGCGCAGGGTCAACCATCCCGTGCGGCGGGAGTCAAGACCTGGCCAGACGTCTCCCCATACGTTCGGTGCGGCGCCCACAGCGGCAGCCGCACCGGAATGGGTTGCTTCTATATCAGCGACGACAGTACTCCGTGGGTGCCGTTCCTCCCCAACGTCTTCATCAAGCACCTCACCTTCGACGTCCGCGCCAGCAGCGCCGCGAACGTGCTG
>CBFGQM010000414.1:0-3955 GCA_965650905.1 uncultured Streptomyces sp.
TTCGCGGGCCCGTACACGATTGCCCGGCGGATGGGCGCGGACGACCTCGACGCGCACGAGATCGCGGCGTACGACCCCGAGGTCTTCGCCACGCTCCTCTCCACCAAACCGGCCGTGCACCGCTACCCGGGTTCGATGGCCAAGCGCATCCAGCAGTTGTGCCAGTACCTCGTGGAGCACTACGACGGAAACGCGGCAGCGCTCTGGGATGACGTGAGCACCGGCGAGGAACTCCTCAAGCGCCTCAGCTCCCTCCCCGGCTTCGGCACCCAGAAGTCCCAGATCTTCCTCGCCCTCCTGGGCAAACAACTCGGCGTACGACCGCAGGGCTGGCGCGAGTCGGCCGGTGCCTACGGCGAGGCGAAGTCGTTCCGCTCGGTCGCGGACATCACCGGTCCCGAATCCCTGGCAAAGGTCAGGGCGCACAAACAGGAGATGAAGGCTGCGGCGAAGGCGGCGAAGGCTTCCAGGAAATGAAGTTTTCCCGGACGAAGTCTTCCGGGAAACAGGGACGGGACGGGGGCGGGCTTGCGGATGGGGGCGGGCCTGGCAGGGATGGCTCCGGTACGTGACCGTCGGTCGCGTATCTGTGTCGCGTCCTCGTTGCCGTGTCGGGTCCGCGTGCGGGTCGCGTCCGCGTGCCGGTGCCGGGTCCGCACGCCTGTCAGTCGCGTGGCCGCCCCGAGTGGCAGGGCTGCCGCGCCCGGTCGGAGCATGGGGCATGGCTGAGGCACCGGATGGGTCCCCGCGGGGGCCGGAGTTCGACGACCGGCGGGTTCACGCGGCGCGGGCACCGCACCGGGCCGACGGGCCCATAGGTCCGGAAGGGCCTCTGCACCGTCTTGCGCGGAGCGCCTGGCAGGCGGTGCTGGGGGCGGGGATCGCGGCCCTCGCGCTGGGTGTCATGGCGTTGGCCTGGCCCGAGGCGACTCTGCGCGCGGTGGGGACGCTGTTCGGGCTCTACCTCCTCTTCAGCGGCGTACTGCAGCTGGCCTCCGCCTTCGGCACGCACGCGACGACGTCCCTGCGCGTCATGGCCTTCATCAGCGGCGCGCTGTCGATTCTGCTGGGCCTGTTCTGCTTCCGCGGGGCGATGCGGTCGATCCTGCTGCTGGCGTTGTGGATCGGCATCGGCTGGCTCTTCCGCGGCGTCACGCAGACACTGGCGGCCGCGTCCGACCCCGCGATGCCCGCCCGCGGCTGGCAGATCCTCCTCGGTGTCATCAGCTTCCTGGCCGGGGTCGTTCTGGTCGTGTCGCCCTTCGAGTCGGTCGCGGTGCTGACCGTCGTCGGCGGCTGCTGGCTCCTCGCACTCGGAGTCACGGAGATCATCACGGCCGTACGGATGCGTGAGCGCGCGCGATATGTCCCGCGGTCCTTCTGAGGCGCGCCCTGCGCCGTACGCAAAGAGGGCGCGCCTGCCCATCCGTCCGAGGAACCACCCACCCTGGTCCTGGCAGGCGGGGACATGCCCCCATGGGCCCCGGCCGAGCCGCGGTTCCCCGTGACGCTCGCCGCGGTGCTGTGCGCGCCCGCTCTCCCCGCCTTCGCCGAACCCCCCGGTCGGTCGTTTCTGACCCTCTTTCCGGTTTGTCCGCGCCGCGCCCCGACCCGACTTCGCCCTTCGCCCTGGCGATCTAAAAAATACCTGTTTGCCTACTTTTGCCACGCCCTTTCCGGGGTCGCACTACGCCGCCATGGCTGCGCCCGGAAGGTCATGACCGGTAGGCTTTCCGTGTGATCTTCAAGCGCATCGGAAACGGCCGGCCGTACCCCGACCACGGCCGGGAAAGCACCCGGCAGTGGGCGGACGTCGCGCCGCGCCCGGTCCGCCTCGATCAGCTCGTGACGACCAAGGGCCAGCTCGACCTCGAAACGCTGCTCGCCGAGGACTCGACGTTCTACGGCGACCTCTTCGCGCACGTCGTGAAGTGGCGGGGCGATCTGTATCTGGAGGACGGCCTGCACAGAGCCGTCCGCGCCGCGCTCCAGCAACGTCAGGTGCTGCACGCCCGCATCCTCGAACTCGACTGACCCGGCCGACGCGGCCGACGCGGCCGACGCGGCCGAGGGACACTCACATTCTCGTTAGCCCTTTTGGGTTGTACTGAGCGCCGGGCAATGATCATTTAGTAGGCATTACAGCCAAGGCGCATTACGCTGCGCCCATGAGCATGCTGACTCCCCCTGGCATGGGCGGCCAGTACAAGATCACGGGGGACAAGTACCCGCGGATGCGCAGAAACCGGGGGCACCGCCGGCTTGTGTTCGCGGGCGTCGCCTCCGTCGGCGTACTCGGTCTGCTCGGCTGGGGGACGCTGCAGCTCATCGACGTGTTCACGGGCGGCGGTGACAAGGCCGGGGCGGCCGGCTCAGCGGACTGCACGCCCTCGCCGTCGCCGTTCACCACACAGCCGGCCAAGGCGCTGCCCGAGCCCGGCCAGATCACCGTCAACGTCCTCAACGCCACGACCCGCAGCGGCCTTGCCAAGAGCACGGCCGCCGAGCTCCAGCAGCGCGGCTTCACAATCGGTGAGGTGGGCAACGCGACGAAGGAGTACGACAAGAACATCGACGGTTCCGCGCTCCTGCTCGGCGCCAAGGCAGCCGCCGGCACCGCGCTGCCCGTACTCGGCACCCAGCTGGCCGGCGCCGAGCTGAAGACCGACGGCCGTACGAAGCCCGCGGAGGTCGACCTCATCCTCGGCACCGGCTTCAAGTCGCTGACGAAGGAAAAGGACGCCGCCAAGGCCCTGACCACACTGGCCAAGCCCGCATCGACGCCCTCACAGACGAAGAAGAACTGCTGACGAGCCAGCACTGGGCGCCCGTACTGGGCGGCATGGGGCCCTCGTTCGGCCCCCTCTTGGCCGCCTTACCCGGCAGCTCCGTACATCCGGTCCCCTGCGTCTCCGAGGCCCGGCACGATGTAACCGTGGTCGTTGAGCCGCTCGTCGACGGACGCCGTCACGACCGTCACCGGCGTGCCCGCGAGCTCGCGCTCCATGACCTCGACGCCCTCCGGGGCGGCCAGCAGCACCACGGCCGTGACGTCGTCGGCGCCACGCTTGATCAGCTCCTGGATCGCCGCCACGAGGGTCCCGCCGGTGGCGAGCATCGGGTCGAGCACGTACGCCTGGCGACCGGAGAGGTCCTCCGGCACGCGCGTCGCGTAGGTGGACGCCCGGAGCGTCTCCTCGTTGCGGATCATGCCCAGGAAGCCCACCTCGGCGGTGGGCAGCAGGCGCATCATGCCGTCGAGCATGCCCAGGCCGGCCCGCAGGATCGGTACGACGAGGGGACGCGGGTGGGAAAGCTTGACCCCAGTGGTCCCCGACACCGGGGTCTCGATGTCGACCCGCTCGGTCCGCACGTCACGGGTGGCCTCATAGGCGAGCAGAGTGACCAGTTCGTCGGCGAGCCGCCGGAAGGTCGGGGAGTCCGTGCTCTGGTCGCGCAGCGTAGTGAGCTTATGGGCGACCAGAGGGTGGTCTACGACGTGGAGACGCATGCGCACCAGGGTATCGGGGCCCTGGCCGCCGCACCGCGGTACCGCCCGTGCCGGAAAGCCACGGTAAGGCGTACGGGTCCGTGCCGGGCGGCCCTGCGCGTGGCGGAGCCGACCGCGGCGTACGATCCGCTGATGGTGGGCACCGAGCGCCAAGGTGAGGTACTACGGAGACGCGACGCACGCCCCACGCGTACGGTCGCGAAGACGCGAGCGGGACACAGCGAGCCGAAGACCTCTCCTGAACGCTCAGTTTCTGCCACGATTTCGAGTGGGCGGGGCTCGGAGCAGCACTCCCCGCCCGCAACCTCCGCCGGGGGGACCCCCAACCGGCACGCCTATGACCAGTGGGAGAGTCACGGTGTACTTCGCCGCACTGCTCGCGCGCACCGAAGACGGGTGGGAAGCGAGCGACACAGAGCTCGACGATGTGGAGACCCTGTCGGA
>CBFGQM010000415.1:0-3950 GCA_965650905.1 uncultured Streptomyces sp.
GCGACCCCCTCCGCGACCCCCTCCGCGACCCCCCCCGCGAACAACGGGAACAACGGCGGCAACAACGGCGGCAACAACGGCTACTAACGACCTCTGCGGTCGCCCCGAGCGTCAGCCGGGGCGGCCGCGGAGCCCGCGTGCGAGCCCGGAAAATCCTTAGACGGTCGAAGGACTTTCGCCGATAATCGTCAGCCGTGGGAAAGACTGACGAGCGCATGGACGGCCGGCTGCGTACGTTCATCGAGGCGCAGCCCTCTTCTTCACCGCGACCGCGCCCCTGTCCGGCGACGGCACGGTCTACCTCTCCCCCAAGGGCCTCAAGGGCTCGTTCGCGGTACTCGACGAACTCACCGTCGCCTACCCGGACTTCGCCGGAAGCAACGCCGAGACCATCGCCCACCTGCGGGAGAACGGGCTGATCACCCTGATGTGGTGCGCCTTCCAGAGTCCGCCCACCATCGTCCGCGTACACGGCCGCGGCGAGCCGGTCTTCCGTGACGACCCGCGCTTCAAAGGACCTTCTCGGCCGTTTCCCGGACATCGAGCCGACCACGCACGGCCTGCGCGCGATCGCCGTGGTCACGGCCGAACTCGTCCGCGACACCTGCGGCTACACGGTGCCCTTCACAGCGAACGTCACCGCGGGTCATACCAGTTCACACCTTGCTCCATGGACCGTTGAACAAGCCGGTGTCCCGGAACGTACGTCAGGGCCAAGGGGCTCCCCTTTCGCCAGTCCCACGGAGGAACCGTGAGTACGATCGTCGGTGGTCGCGCGGCGCGGCGCCAGACGTTGCGCCGTATCCGCCCTCGCCGCTCTCCCGCCATCCCGCTGCTGCTCGCCGTCTGGGCGGGCGCGGCGGGAGTGGTTGGGCTGTGGTGGAGCGACACTGCGTCCATCGCCGACAACGCGAGCCGGATCCTCAACGCGGGCCGGATCACCGGTCTGCTCGCCGGGTATCTGATGGCTCTCGTCGTGCTGCAGATGGCCCGGGTGCCCGCGCTGGAGCGCCGCGTCGGCTCCGACCGGGTGGCGCGCTGGCACGCGATGAGCGGCCGCTACACGCTCTGCCTGGTCCTCGCCCATCTGGTGCTGACCATGTATGGCTACGCCCTGCAGGCCGGCCTCGGATTCTCGGGTATCGTCCAACAGACGATCGACTCGGTCAACACGATGCCGGACATGGGCAAGGCCGCGATCGGCACGAGCCTGCTGCTCTCCATCGGTCTGATCTCCATCGGCGGCATCCGCCGCAGGATCGGGTACGACACCTGGTACCACGTCCATCTGCTCACGTACGGGGCGGTGTACCTGTCGTTCTGGCACCAGCTGACCACCGGGAACGACTTCGCCGCCCAGCCCGCCGCGGCCACGGCCTGGTACGCGCTGTACGGTTCCGTGACCGCGCTGGCGCTCTGGTACCGGGTGCTCGTGCCGATCCGGCTCAACCTGTGGCACCGCATGCGGGTCGCGGAGGTCGTCGAAGAGGCGCCCGGCGTCATCTCGGTGCTGATCTCGGGACGGCGACTGCACCGGCTGGGCGCCGAGGCCGGGCAGTTCTTCCGCTGGCGGTTCCTGGCACCGGGCATGCGGCTCAGCTCGCACCCGTACTCCCTGTCGGCGGCGCCCCGCCCCAACCTGTTGCGCATCACGGTGAAGGCGATCGGCGACCACAGCAGCAGGCTGCGCGAGCTGGAGCCCGGTACCCGCGTGTGGGCCGAGGGCCCGTACGGGGCGCTGACCGCGTCGCGACGCAGCCGGGACAAGGTGCTGCTGGTGGCCGGCGGTGTCGGGATCACGCCGATGCGAACGCTGTTCGAGACGCTGCCCGGCGCGGCCGGCGACCTGACGTTGCTCTACCGGGCCAACAGCACCCAGGATTTGGCCCTGTGGGACGAACTGGCCGCCATCGCCGACGAGCGCGGCGCCCGGCTCATGTACGCGGTCAACACCGCGGACGGGGAGCGCCCGGACATCTCGGCGGAGGCGCTGCGCCGGAAGCTGCCGGACATCGACCGCCACGACGTCTTCCTGTGCGGGCCGCCCGGCTTCACGCGGCAGGTGTACGAAGCGCTCCGCAGCGCGGGCGTTCCGGCCCGCCGCATTCATCACGAGTCGTTCGAGACGTGAGCGACGAGAGTCAGGGAGACATGACGAAGAGCCACCCCGTTCGGCGCGCCGTCCTCGCCACCGCCGCCACCGTGTCCGGGATCGTACTGGTGCTGTCGCTGAAGCCGACGTCGGACCCGACGGCCGCGTCCACGTCCGCGGGCGCGGGCGCGGCTCCCCCGCAGGCGGCGGCCCCGTCGCCGCAGGGCGGCAGCTCGCGGCAGTCGTCCGGCCAGGCCGTCACGGTCACCGGAAAGGTGGCCCAGACCCAGTACGGCCCGGTCCAGGTGCGCCTCACCATGAGCGGGGGGAAGATCACCAGGGCCGAGGCGGTGCAGCGGCCCACCGGCGGCCGCAGCGGCCGGATCAGCGGCGACTCGGTGCCCAGGCTCAACCAGGAGACCGTCGCCGCGGGCAGCGCCGACATCGACGCCGTCTCCGGCGCCACCTACACCAGCGCCGGCTACAAGACGTCCCTGCAGTCCGCCCTGGACCAGGCCGGTGGCTGAAAGGGAGGCGGAGGCTCCGCCCGTGGCCGTGCGCCACGCGGAGGAGGTGATGGGTACGGTCGTCTCGTTCGACATACGCGGCGGCGCACCCCATGCCGTCCGGACCGCCTTGGAGGAGGCGGTCGCCCAACTCCACTGGCTGGACGCGGTGTTCAGCACCTATCGCGAGGACAGTCAGGTCTCCCGGCTCTCCCGCGGTGAGCTGACCGTCGACGCGTGCGCCCCGGAGGTCGCCGAGGTCCTTCACCTGTGCGCTGAGGCCGAGCGGTTGAGCGAGGGGTGGTTCAGCACGGAGTACGCGGGTGTCGTCGACCCGACGGGTCTGGTGAAGGGCTGGGCGGTCGAGCGCGCGGCCCGGCATCTCGTCGCGGCCGGGGCGAGCGGCGTGAGCGTGAACGGCGGGGGCGACGTGCAGATCTACGGCAGGCCGGGGCCGCAGCGCCCCTGGCGGATCGGGGTGTCGGATCCGCTGCGCCCCGGCGGCCTGGCGGCGGTTGTCTCCGCGGCCGACGCCGATGAACTGGCCGTCGCCACCTCCGGTTCCGCCGAGCGCGGCATCCACATCGTGGATCCCGGCACCGGCCGCCCCGCGGTCACCGAGCTGGTGTCCGTGACCGTGGTGGGTTCCCGGCTCACCTGGGCAGACGCCTGGGCGACGGCGGCCTTCGCGATGGGTTCCCAGCAGGCCCTCGGCTGGCTGGAATCCCTGCCGGGCATCGAGGCGCTGCTCATCACGGCGGGCGGCGATGTCCGGCTCACCGAAGGTCTCGCCGCCCGACTCGGGTGAACGGGATCAGCTCGGGTACGGGATCAGTGGTGGTTGTTGTTCTGTGCCAGCCGCAGCAGATGGTCCGCCAGCGCCTGGCCGCCCGTCGGATCGCGGCTGATCAGCAGCAGGGTGTCGTCGCCGGCGATGGTGCCGAGAATGTCGTGCAGTTCGGCCTGGTCGATGGCCGAGGCGAGGAACTGCGCGGCGCCCGGCGGCGTGCGCAGGACCACGAGGTTGGCTGACGCCTCCGCGGAGATCAGCAGCTCCGCGGAGAGCCTCCGCATCCGCTCCTCCTTCGCCGACTCGCCCAGTGGCACACGCGGAGTGCGGAAGCCGCCCTCGCTCGGTACCGCGTAGATGAGGTCGCCGTCGTTGTTGCGGATCTTCACCGCGTTCAGCTCGTCGAGGTCCCGGGAGAGCGTCGCCTGGGTGACGCTCAGCCCGTCGTCGGCGAGAAGCTTCGCCAACTGGCTCTGGGAGCGCACCGGTTGCCGGTTGAGGATGTCCACGATCCGGCGGTGGCGTGCGGTGCGGGTCTGCGGCAGGGCAGGCCCGGCTTGCT
>CBFGQM010000416.1:0-3945 GCA_965650905.1 uncultured Streptomyces sp.
ATCGTCATCACCGACAGCGGCGGGATTACCGAGGAAGCGACCGTTCTGGGCGTGATCGAACTGGCGTCGTTCCAGCCGTTCACGCAGATCCAGAAGGACTTCCTCAACCAGATCGCCGAGATGATCGCGACGAGCGTCAACACGATCGCCGTCAATACGAAGACCGAGGTCCTGCTCAAGCAGTCGCAGGAGTTGACCGAGCAACTGAGGGAGCGCTCGGCCGAGTTGGAGAACCGGCAGAAGGCCCTCCAGGTGTCCAACGCCGAACTGGAGGAGAAGGCCGAGCTGCTGGCCCAGCAGAACAGCGACATCGAGGTCAAGAACACCGAGATCGAGGAGGCTCGACAGGTCCTGGAGGAGCGCGCCGAACAGCTCGCCGTTTCCATGCGCTACAAGAGCGAGTTCCTTGCGAACATGTCGCACGAGCTGCGTACGCCGCTCAACTCGCTGCTGATCCTGGCCAAGCTGCTGGCCGACAACGCGGACTCCAACCTTACTCCGAAGCAGGTCGAGTTCGCCGAGACGATCCACGGCGCGGGCTCCGACCTGCTGCAGCTGATCAACGACATCCTCGACCTGTCGAAGGTCGAGGCGGGCAAGATGGACGTGTCGCCGACCCGTATCGCGCTGGTCCAACTCGTCGACTACGTAGAGGCCACTTTCCGTCCGCTGACGGCAGAGAAGGGCCTCGATTTCTCCGTACGCGTGTCACCCGAACTGCCCGCCACGCTGCACACGGACGAGCAGCGGCTCCTTCAGGTGCTGCGCAACCTGCTGTCCAACGCGGTGAAGTTCACCGACTCAGGAGCGGTCGAACTGGTCATCCGGCTCGCGGGCGCCGACGTGCCCGTCGCCATCCGGGAGCAGCTTCTTGAGGCGGGCTCGCTGCGGGACGCGGACGCCGATCTGATCGCGTTCTCCGTGACCGACACAGGCATCGGCATCGCGGCCGGCAAGATGCGGGTCATCTTCGAGGCATTCAAGCAGGCGGACGGGACCACGAGCCGCAAGTACGGCGGTACGGGACTGGGGCTGTCCATCTCGCGGGAGATCGCGCGGCTGCTGGGCGGCGAGATCCACGCCCAGAGCGAGCCGGGGCGCGGCTCCACGTTCACGCTGTATCTACCGCTGTACCCGAGTGAACTGCCGCCGCAGGGCTACCCGCAGCTCCCGCCCGCGATGAACGACGGAGACGTCCTCGGGTCCGTGACGAACGGGGATGTGCCCCCTGTGGAGACGCCCGCCGAGGTCAGGTCGTACCGGGAGACCCAGAACGGGGCCGCCGCGCTCTTCAGGCGGCGCCGCAGGTCGGTGTCCGAGGCCGTACAGCGGCCCACGCTGCCGGGGCAGGTGCCCGCGGCCCAGGCGCCGGCTGCCCCCCAGGAGCCCTGGGCCGCCGGCGGCCGGGAGACCTCCGTGCAGCCGCGCGACGTCTTCCGCTTCGAGGGCGAGAAGGTGCTGATCGTCGACGACGACATCCGTAATGTGTTCGCGCTGACCAGCGTTCTGGAGCAGCACGGTCTTTCGGTGCTGTACGCCGAGAACGGCCGCGAGGGCATCGAGGTCCTGGAGCAGCACGACGATGTGACCGTCGTCCTGATGGACATCATGATGCCCGAGATGGACGGATACGCGACCACGACAGCGATCCGTCGGATGCCCCAGTTCGCCGGCCTGCCGATCATCGCGCTCACCGCCAAGGCGATGAAGGGCGACCGGGAGAAGGCGATCGAGTGCGGAGCTTCCGATTATGTGACCAAGCCGGTCGATCCCGATCATCTGCTCACGGTGATGGATCAGTGGATGCACGAGGTCTGAGCGAATGAGCGTCATGTTCGAGCGAAGCCGGGAACCTCGGGGAGGCGCGGCCCCCTGAGCCACTGACTGACTGTGCCCGAGGCCGTGTAGGAACCGGGGATTCGGGGAACCTTCTGGTCCCTCGCTACGTTTCTGCTACGTGCACAGTGACATCGCGGTGACAGGGTGTGGCGACAGGCGGGGTGCGGCTACCATGACCGGCACAAGGACGGGCGGCGTAAGGGAGTCGTCCCCTGGGGCGGCGCCCGGTGCACTGCCGGGGCGAGGAGGACGCGCCATGGTGCAGAAGGCCAAGATCCTCCTGGTCGATGACCGGCCGGAGAATCTGCTGGCGCTGGAGGCCATCCTCTCTGCGCTCGATCAGACACTGGTGCGGGCATCGTCCGGGGAGGAAGCGCTCAAAGCACTGCTCACGGACGACTTTGCAGTCATTCTGCTGGACGTCCAGATGCCGGGCATGGACGGTTTCGAAACCGCCGCGCACATCAAGAGGCGAGAACGGACCCGGGACATCCCGATCATCTTTCTCACCGCCATCAACCACGGCCCGCACCACACCTTCCGGGGGTACGCGGCAGGCGCTGTGGACTACATCTCCAAGCCGTTCGACCCGTGGGTGCTGCGCGCGAAGGTCTCGGTGTTCGTCGACCTCTACATGAAGAACTGTCAACTCCGGGAGCAGGCGGCCCTGCTGCGGCTCCAACTGGCGGGCGGTGAGGACAAGGCCGGCGTCGGCGACGCCAAGGAGCCCGCCGGACTCCTCGCCGAACTCTCCGCGCGGCTCGCGGCCGTCGAGGAGCAGGCCGAGGCGCTCTCCAAACAGCTCGACGACTCGACGGAAGCGGCGGCGGTGGCGACCGCGGCCCACCTCGAACGCAAACTCACTGGACTGCGCAGGGCGCTGGACGCGCTGGAGCCAGGGACGGGGAGCGGGGCGACTTCGCTGCCTTCGCAGAACTGAACGGGGCGCCGAGGGCTTGGCCGGAGGCGGCTGAGCCGAACGGTGCCGCTCGTTGGTGCCGAGTCCCAAGTCCCGATTCCCAAGTCCCGAGTCCTTGCGGTGGCGTCAGCTTGACGCCTCGACGGGGCGACACGAACGGGTGAAGCAGTGGGCACAGGTGTCCGTAGTGGTCTCCACCGGTAACCTCACCCCCATGGCCTCACGTCAGTCCGCAGCCAAGAAGTCGCCCGCGAAGAAGGCGGCCGGTCCGACGAAGGCTGCGGCGAAAAAGGCCCCCGCGAAGAAAGCCCCGGCGAAAAAGGCGCCCGCGAAGAAGGCCGCGGCCAAGAAGGCGCCCCCCAAGCCGGTACCCAACCCCACTGGGGGCGTGTACAAACTGGTGCGCGCCCTTTGGCTGGGAGTCGCGCACGCCGTCGGCGCCCTGTTCCGCGGCGTAGGGCGGGGCGCGAAGGGGCTCGATCCGGCGCACCGCAAGGACGGCCTCGCCCTGCTGCTGCTCGGCCTCGGGCTGATCGTCGCCGCGGGCACCTGGTCCAACCTCCGCGGTCCGGTCGGCGACCTCGTAGAGATGCTGGTGACCGGTGCCTTCGGACGCCTCGACCTGCTCGTACCGATCCTGCTCGCGGTCATCGCCGGGCGCCTCATCCGGCACCCCGAGAAGCCCGACGCCAACGGACGCATTGTCATCGGGCTGTCGGCCCTTGTCATCGGCGTGCTCGGCCAGGTCCACATCGCCTGCGGAGCGCCCGCGCGCGGCGACGGCATGCAGGCGATCAGGGATGCGGGCGGCCTCATCGGCTGGGGTGCGGCGACGCCCCTGACGTACACGATGGGCGACGTACTGGCCGTGCCGCTCCTTGTACTGCTCACCGTCTTCGGGCTCCTTGTGGTCACGGCGACCCCGGTCAACGCCATCCCGCAGCGACTGCGGCTGCTCGGCGCGAAGCTCGGCCTCGTACCGTCCCAAGAGGCCGTGCACGGCTTCAGTGAGGACGACGAGCGCTACGACGACCAATGGCGTGAAGCGCTGCCCGCGCGCTCCCGGAAGCGCCGATCCGCGCCCGAGACGTACGACCCGGTCAACGCCGAGCACGCGGCGCTCGCCAAGCGCCGGAGCCGCCCCAGGCGGCCCGCCGTGCAGCAGCCGGCCCTGGACCGGCCGATGG
>CBFGQM010000417.1:0-3938 GCA_965650905.1 uncultured Streptomyces sp.
GAGAAGGAGGCGGCGGCGCCGGCGTGGAGTCCGGCGTGAACTGTTCGGCCTGGTCCACCTGTTCGGCCTCCGCCTGGGCGCGCAGCCTGCGTGCCCTGCGGCCCTCGCCGAAGACGGGTTCGGCGGGGACGACGGGCTCCTCCGGGAGGTCGTCGTCAACTTCGCGGCGCCGGCCGGGCAGGGCGAGCACCACGAGGACGACGGCGAGCGCGCCCTGCGTCCTCAACCAGGCGGTGTGGCCCATCGGTGCGTCGAACGTGACGTCCAACCGGCCGCCGGTGGCGGGCAGTTCGAATCCCTGTGCCCAGCCGTCGACCGTGGTTCTGGCCAGCGGCTTGCCGTCCAGGGTGGCGGTCCAGCCC
The DNA here is from genome assembly GCA_965650905.1 of uncultured Streptomyces sp. Classification (GTDB taxonomy): domain Bacteria; phylum Actinomycetota; class Actinomycetes; order Streptomycetales; family Streptomycetaceae; genus Streptomyces. The sequence continues at coordinate 363 of CBFGQM010000417.1, forward strand.
TCGTCGGCGGTGTCGGCGAGGCGCAGTACGCGGCCGGCGGCGCCGCCGGGGATCGTGGTGTGCAGTTCGACAGGGCCGGCGGCGATGGGCCCCGGGTCGCCGGTCTCAGGAACGATGGCCGCGCGCGAGACCTGCCGGTCCACGCGCCACAGGGAACTGCCGTCCTGCTGGCTCAGCCGGGTCAGGCCGGGCGTGGCGTCCAGGACCCGGCTGACCTCGCGGGGCGCTCCCTTGTACACGAGTACGTAGCGCACGGCGAAGCCGCCGAGCTGCTCGGCCTGGTCGGCGCCGGAACCGGCCACGAGCTTGGCGACGACTGAGTTGAGCTTCTCGTTCGCTCCGTCCGCGGCGGCCAGTTCGGCGTCGCCGAGGCGTGCGCCGGAGCCGCGTACGAGTGTGTAGCCGACCCTGGCGGTCGAGTCGCTGTCGATGACAAGGGTGCGGGCCTGGTCGCGAGTGCTGCTTTCCTCCGCGACGAACGCGGGCACCTGGACGGGATCGCGCCGCTCCAGGGGGCTGTCGGCGCCGCGGATCATCCACCCGGCAGCGACGAGCAGCGGTCCGGCGGCCGCGGCGAACGCGATGAGCGCGGCGAGCGGCTGGCGCCAGCCGAAGCTCTGCTCGGCCACGCGCGTGCGTGCCCCGTCGGCGCCGAGCACGGCGGCGGCGAGCAGGGCGATGCCGTAGACGAGGGTGGCGGGCCCGGCCCAGGTGGAGCTGTTGGACAGGACGGCGAAAACGAGCGCCACGAGGGCGACGGCCCAGGCCGTCCGGATTCCCGGCTGACGCTCCCCGCGCAGCAGCGCGGCCAGCGCGGCGCACACGATGCCGATGAGCATCAGCCCGCTGACGGTTCCGGGGCCGCCGGGGCTGGCGCCGAGCAGGCCGAGTGCGGACGCCGCCCCCGCGCCGTACTCCAGACCGGCCTCCTTGAAGAAGCCGAACGGGAGCAGCGAGAGCGACCAGGGCGCCAGAATCATCAGCGGGGTGCCGAGCTGGGCCAGGAAGCGCGGCCCGTAGGCGGTGATCTGGCCCTGGCGCACGGCCAGCAGGGCAAGGCCCAGCATCAGCGCGATGGGCCACACGATCGGGGTGAAGGCGGTGGCGAGGGTCAGCAGCAGCGCGTACACCCACGTGGCGCGCCAGCTGCCGCGTCCCGCCGACGAGGCGAGGCCGCTCGCCGCGATGCCCGCGCGCGCGATGAGGGGCAGCTGGGCGGCGAGGACGGCGGTACCGATGCGGCCGCCCGCGAGCGCTCCGGTGACGGCCGGCAGGAAGGCGTACGCGACGGAGGCCCAGGCACGCAGCAGGCGCGACTGAACGAGCGGCCTAGAGGCGAAGTAGGCGGTGAAGCCGGCCAGCGGCACGGAGCCGATGAGCAGGACGGTGACCGCGAGCCCGGTGGATCCGAGAAACGCGCCGGCGAGCATCGCGAGGAGCGCGAGATACGGCGGCGCTGACTGGGTGCCGCCGGCGCCGACCGGGTGCCAGCCATCCAGATAGCGCGTCCAGAGCCCCGCCGAGTCGGCCGGGGCGGGCAGGAGCGCGCCGCCCGCGAGCGCACCGCTGCCGAGCAGTTCACGGCAGGCGATGAGTGAGGCGAAGAGGAGCACGACGAAGAGCATCGGTCCGGGCTTGCGGGCGATGCGCTTGAGCCGGGCGAACTGCTCGACCTCCAGGAAGTCGGCGTCGTCCCCGCCGGGCCCGGACTCGACGGCTCCGCCATGTCGCCCCGCCGCGTTCAGCTCGGGGTCGGAGCGGCTGACGAGGTTGCCCGCGACCTGTTCGAAGGTGGCCCGCACGGTCGCGCCGGGCGGCGGGAACAGCGGGCGCAGCTCGTCTTTGTCGACCCGGGGCCTGCCGCGCCTGCGCCGCCCGGCGATGATCCGCTCGGGGCGCAGCAGCGTCCCCAGAAGACCCCGGATTTCATTGATGGCCTGCCCGGGGACCTTGCCGACGAGACACGCGACTGTGCGCAGCAGTGTGCCGAGTACGAGTCGCAGCAGGACCCAGGGAAGCGCCGCGCTGCGGGTGTTGACGAGCAGCGTGTAGACGGCGCCCGCCTTGTCGACCTTGTGCGGGGACGCGGAGGTACGGCCCACGCAGTCAACGGTGCGCCGCTCGCGGGACGCCGCCTCGGCGTGGCGTACGACCGCTTCGGGAGCGACGAGGACGCGGTGGCCGGCTGCCTGGGCTCGCCAGCACAGGTCGACGTCGTCCCGCATCAGAGGCAGCCGCCGGTCGAAGCCGCCGAGCTGCTCGAAGACGTCGCGGCGGACCAGCATGCCGGCCGTGGACACGGACAGGACGGGCCGTACGTGGTCGTGCTGGCCCTGGTCCTGTTCGCGCCGGTCCAGACCGGTCCAGCGGCGGCCGCTGTTGGCGATGGTGACGCCGACCTCGAGGAGCTGTCTGCGGTCGTACCAGCCGCGGAGCTTGGGGCCGACGATCGCGACGTCCCTGCCGAGCTCCTGTTCGTTCTCGACGACACGGAGGAGCTGGGCCAGGGCGTCGGGTTCGGGGGCGCAGTCGTCGTGCAGGAGCCACAGCCACTGGACGGGCTCGCCGTGCGGCAGTTCCGGCATGTCGTACGCGTCGTCGCGCCAGCTGCGGGTCACCGGGTCCCAGCCGCTGGGCCGCTTCAGGTAGGGCAGGTCGTCCGGGGTGAGCACGCCGGCGGTGCGGTCGGCCTCGTCGACTGCCTGACCGAAGCAGGTGCGCCGGGCGAGGTGCAGCACCCGGTCGGCGCCGAGCGCGTCGGTGACCAGCCGGGCGGAGTCGTCCCCGCTGCCGGTGTCGGCCGCCATGGCGTTCTGTACGGGGCGTTCCTGACCGAGAAGCCCGGCGAGGGCGTCGGGCAGCCAGCGGGCACCGTCGTGCGAGACGAGCACGGCGGTGACCACGTGCCGTGGAAACTCGGGCGGGTGGGACGGGTCGAACACCGCCCGGCGGGACGGGTCGAACACCGCCGGGCGGGACGGGTCGAACGCTGCAACGGCAGCGTTGTGTTGGGCTGCCGTTTGGTTGTGCACGGACATCGAGGTACGGGCCCCGGTTCGATGGACTGCGGTGGACGCCTGCGCCCTGCGGGGGCGCCGGGGCGTCTCGGACGGAGGCCCACACTAACCGCTGGGCAACGACACGGCCCGCCGCCTGTGGACAACCGCCTGCGACGGGCCGTTGGTGACGTGGAGGTGTGTGCCGTTGGCTTCGGACGGCGGCCTTCTGCATGCGACACAGAGGCCGCTGACTACCTTCGATCGGAAGACGAGCTGGGTTTGGCGGCTTTGATTCCTAGGCAGAGGAAGGATGTGACGCGGAGCGTCGGCGACGGACGGCAACGCTGGAGGTGCGCGTGCCAGGGCACGACCGCCCGATCGGAGGTGGCCCGACAGCCGCTCAGCCTCAGACGGCGGCCTTCTTCAGGCGGCGCCGTTCGCGTTCGGACAGGCCGCCCCAGATGCCGAACCGTTCATCGTTCGCGAGCGCGTATTCGAGGCACTCGGAGCGGACCTCGCAGGCGAGGCAGACCTTCTTGGCCTCGCGGGTGGAGCCGCCCTTCTCGGGGAAGAAGGA
>CBFGQM010000418.1:0-3938 GCA_965650905.1 uncultured Streptomyces sp.
GCGACGCGACGGCGCGCCGCCCTCCGGCCGGAGGATGCGGCTCAGGGTCGGACCCCGACGATTCCCAGGGTCGGGGTCGCCCCGTAGAGCGACGCTTCGCCTCCTTCCTGACCCGTAGTGTGGAAGGCAAAGAGCCCCCCACGGGGGAGGCCTCGTACCGAGCCGCGAGAACACGAAGGAGCCGTGATGGACCGCCTTGCCCGCCCCACCCATGGCCGGATGATCGGCGGAGTATGCGCAGCGCTGGCACGGCGCTTCGGCAAGTCCGCGACCAGGATCCGTGTGATCTTCCTGGTGTCATGCCTGCTGCCGGGGCCGCAGTGCCTGCTCTACATAGCGCTGTGGATCCTGTTCCCCTCGGAGGGGAAGGCCACTCGTTCGGCCTGGTGACCCGCACGACCGGGCGTACGCACGCGGATGGGGCGCACCCTGGCCGAGGGTGACGCCCCATCCGCTCGTACCAGTGCGGTGCTCAGCCCAGCGGGATCCCGTTCACCGGCACACCGTGCGTGGGCAGCATGTGGGTCGGCAGGCCGCCGAGCAGTGCGGTGGCCGACGTGACCGGACCGCCCGCGAGAGCGTCCTCCGCGACCGGCTGGGTGGTCACCAGACCGCCGCCGAGCGGGTCCTGGCCCTCTGCGGGCACCTGGGGGACGTCGGCGGGCAGCGTCCGGGTGACGGTGCCCGGGATCGAGGCGGGGTCCGGGACGGCCGGGGCCGCATGGGCGGCACCGGCGCCGACGGCGGCGAAGGCGGCACCGAGAGCGGAGACACCGAGGGTCTTGGCAGCAGACTGCTTCATCTTCGTCCTTGCGTGCGGTGACGGGAATCTGAGCGGTCCCGAAACCGTAATCACGCGCAAGCACGCCCCGCAAACGTCGGAAAGCGGCCGAGTCGCCTCCCACCCGGCCGCTCTCCGTATCGCACGATCAGCCTTCTTCCTCCACAGAACCGCCGGTGGAAGCGGTCTGCATGAACAGCCATTCGGATTTCAGTTCCGCGTAGCCGGGCTTGATCACGTCATTGATCATCGCAAGTCGTTCATCGAAAGGGATGAATGCTGATTTCATCGCATTGACCGTGAACCACTGCATGTCGTCGAGCGAATAGCCGAAAGCGTCGACCAGGTGCTCGAACTCCCGGCTCATGCTCGTGCCGGACATCAGCCGGTTGTCGGTGTTCACGGTCGCCCGGAAATACAGCCGCCGCAGCAGCCCGATGGGGTGCTCGGCGTACGAGTCGGCGGCGCCCGTCTGGAGGTTGGAGCTGGGGCACAGCTCCAGGGGGATGCGCTTGTCCCGTACGTACGAGGCGAGGCGGCCGAGCTTCACGGAGCTGTCGCCGCCGACCCGGATGTCGTCGATGATGCGCACGCCGTGGCCGAGCCGGTCGGCGCCGCACCACTGGAGGGCCTGCCAGATGGAGGGGAGCCCGAAGGCCTCGCCCGCGTGGATCGTGAAGTGGTTGTTCTCCCGCTTCAGGTACTCGAAGGCGTCCAGGTGGCGGGTGGGCGGGAAGCCGGCTTCGGCGCCCGCGATATCGAAGCCGACGACGCCCACGTCTCGGTAGCGGTTGGCCAGTTCGGCGATCTCCAGGGCACGCGCCGCGTGCCGCATGGCGGTCAGGAGGGCGCCGACACGGATCCGGTAACCGCTCTCCCGGGCGCGCCGCTCGCCCTCCCGGAAGCCCTCGTTGACGGCCTCGACGACCTCTTCGAGGGTGAGCCCGGCTTCGAGGTGCTGCTCGGGTGCGTACCGCACCTCGGCGTAGACGACCCCGTCCTCGGCCAGGTCCTCCGCGCACTCGGCGGCGACCCGCACCAGCGCGTCGCGGGCCTGCATGACGGCGCAGGTGTGCGCGAAGGTCTCCAGGTACCGCTCCAGGGAGCCGGAGTCGGCGGCCTCGCGGAACCAGACGCCGAGCTTGTCGGGGTCGGTCTCGGGGAGGTTTTCGTACCCCGTCTCGCGGGCCAGGTCGACGATCGTTCCGGGGCGCGGGCCCCCGTCGAGGTGGTCGTGCAGCAGGACCTTGGGGGCCCGGCGGATCTGGTCCGCACCGGGGGTGTGCTGGTGCTGGCTCGTCATCTTCGCACCATAACGCCTACGCGCGTAGAACATCTGTCGGGACGACCGTCGATACCTAACGGTGACCCCGACGACAGGTGGCATACACCGTCGCGTCTGAGACGGTTCTGCCATGGCACAGCAAGCAACGCCGGTTCGCAGTCCCCGGCTGGGAAGGGCACTCGGTCCGGAGCATGGGGCGGTGAGCGGCGTTGTGCTACTGCTGCCGGCCGGCGAGGAGAGATCCGCCCGCAGACCGTCACCGATGCTGGCGGCTGCCTCCGTGCGCGCGTTGGGACGCCGTCTCACGCGCGCGGGACGTACGGAAGGCCTGGTCGCGCACGTGGTGCACTACAGGTTCCGTGGCTGGAACGGCAGCGAGGCGCATCTGGCGCACGACGCCTCCTGGGCGTGCGACGAGGTCGTACGCCGCTACGGAGACGTCCCCTTGTGCCTCGCGGGGACAGGCATGGGCGGTCGGGCCGCGCTGCAGGCGGGCGGCCACACGGCCGTCGACTCCGTGCTGGCACTGTCCCCCTGGCTGCCGGAGAGGGACGTCGCGGCACCGCCCGAACCCGTCAAGCAGCTCGCCGGGCGGCGGGTCATGATCGTGCACGGCACGATGGACGCGCGCACCGACCCGGAGCTGTCCTTCCAGTTCGCGGCGCGCACGAAGAAGACCAACCCGGGTATCTGCCGCTTCGAGGTCCACTCCGACGGGCACGGGCTGTCTCAGCACCGCGAGGAAGTCTTCGCGCTCGCGGAGGACTTCGTGATGGGGGCGTTGTTCGGGCGGGCGTTCTCCCGGCCTGTGGAGGACGCGCTGGCGGCTCCGCCGCCGTTGGGGTTGCGAATGCCGCTTGCCTCCGGCTTCGGGCGGCCGTTGCGCCGTCAGGGCCTGTTCTGAGTTCCGGGCTGGATCAGGGAGCGGGCGTGGTGCCTGAGATCACGAGGCGCCGGAAGGTCCTCAGTCGGGGAGCAGCTTGCCCCGTTTCGACAGCAGGAACTTCTTGAAGGCCGCCACCGGCGGTGTGTCCGGGTGGCCCTCCAGCCAGGCGACGCCGATCTCCCGGGCCGCGCGCGGCGCGGTGACCGTCAGTTCGACAACTCCCGGGCGGGGCACAGCCGGTGGTGGCAGGAGGGCGACTCCGAGGCCGGCGGCCACGAGGCCCCGCAGCGTCTCCGCCTCCTCGCCCTCGAAGGCGATACGCGGGCGGAAGCCGGCCTCCTGGCAGAGGTCGTCGGTGATGCGGCGCAGGCCGTAACCGGGTTCGAGGGTCACGAACGTCTCGTCGGCGGCCTCCGCCAGGCGGACACGCTTGCGCGAGGCGAGGCGGTGATCGACGGGGACGACCAGGCGCAGCTTCTGCTCGTCGAGGCGGCGGGCCACGAGGTCGGGGGCGTTGGGCACGGGCGAGGTGAGGCAGAGGTCCAGCTCACCCGCGCGCAGCCGCTCGAGCATCGCCTCGCCGTAGTTCTGCACGAGGCTGAAGCGGACGCGCGGATGATCGGTCCGGAAGGCGCGGATGAGGCCGGGCACGGTCTCCGAACCCATGGTGTGCAGAAAACCGAAGGCAACCTTGCCGGAGGTGGCGTCGGCGTCGGCCCGCACCTCGTCGGCCGCCCGCTCGATCTCGGCGAGCGCCCGCTCCACTGAGCCGAGGAACGTACGCCCGGCGGGCGTGAGCGAGACGCTGCGGCCCCGGCGGGCGAACAGGTCGACACCCAGGTCCTGTTCGAGGCGGACCATGGCACGGGACAGGGTCGACTGCGGGACGTGCATCTCCTGCGCGGCCCGCGTGACGTGCTCGGTCCGGGCGACCCCGGCGAAGTACGCGAGGCGCGGAGCGAGGAGCGCGACGATGTCTTCCGTGT
>CBFGQM010000419.1:0-3934 GCA_965650905.1 uncultured Streptomyces sp.
GGTGTGCTGGTCAACCGGATGAACACCACGCCGGACGGCCAGTACCAGACGTACGCCACGGAGACCGGCGCGTACATCCGCGACCACTTCTTCGGTGACGACCACCGGCTGCGCGCGATGGTCGAGAACATGACCGACGACCAGATCCTGCACCTCGGTCGCGGCGGTCACGACCACCGGAAGATCTTCGCGGCGTTCTCGGCGGCCAAGGCGCACAAGGGCCAGCCGACGGTGATCCTCGCCAAGACCATCAAGGGCTGGACGCTCGGTCCGAACTTCGAGGGCCGCAACGCCACGCACCAGATGAAGAAACTGACGGTCGCCGACCTCAAGGGCTTTCGCGACCGGCTGCACCTGCCGATCTCCGACAAAGAGCTGGAGGGCGGCCCACCGCCCTACTACCACCCGGGCCGTGGCTCGGAGGAGATCCAGTACATGCACGATCGCCGCAGGGGCCTGGGCGGTTACGTACCGACCCGTGTCGTGCGCTCGAAGCCGCTGGGCCTCCCAGAGGACAAGACGTACGCGAGCGTGAAGAAGGGCTCCGGTCAGCAGTCGATCGCCACGACCATGGCGTTCGTACGGCTGCTGAAGGACCTGATGCGGGACAAGGAGATCGGCAAGCGGTTCGTGCTGATCGCGCCCGACGAGTACCGCACGTTCGGCATGGACTCGTTCTTCCCGAGCGCGAAGATCTACAACCCGCTGGGTCAGCAGTATGAGGCGGTGGACCGCGATCTGCTGCTCGCGTACAAGGAATCGCCGACCGGTCAGATGCTGCACGACGGCATCTCCGAGGCGGGCTGCACGGCCTCGCTGATCGCGGCGGGTTCGTCGTACGCGACGCACGGGGAGCCGCTGATCCCGGTGTACGTCTTCTATTCGATGTTCGGCTTCCAGCGCACCGGTGACCAGTTCTGGCAGATGTCCGACCAGTTGGCGCGCGGCTTCGTGCTGGGTGCGACGGCCGGCCGTACGACGCTGACCGGCGAGGGCCTCCAGCACGCGGACGGCCACTCGCAGCTGCTCGCCTCGGCGAACCCGGGCTGTGTCGCGTACGACCCGGCCTTCGGTTTCGAGATCGCGCACATCGTGCAGGACGGCCTGCGCCGGATGTACGGCTCGGACGACAGGCACCCGCACGGCGAGGACGTCTTCTACTACCTCACCGTCTACAACGAGCCGATCCAGCACCCGGCCGAGCCGCAGGACGTCGACGTGGACGGCATCCTCAAGGGCATCCACCGCTTCAGCGAGGGGACTTCGGGTTCGGTCCCGGCGCAGATCATGGCGTCCGGTGTCGCGGTGCCCTGGGCCGTCGAGGCACAGCGGATCCTCGCCGAGGAGTGGAACGTCAGGGCGGACGTCTGGTCGGCGACCTCCTGGAACGAGCTGCGGCGCGAGGCCGTCGAGGTGGAGAAGCACAACCTGCTGCACCCGGAGGAGGAGCAGCGCGTCCCGTACGTGACGCGGAAGCTGAACGGCGCCGAGGGCCCGTTCGTGGCCGTTTCCGACTGGATGCGGTCCGTTCCCGATCAGATCTCGCGCTGGGTGCCCGGTGCGTACCAGTCGCTGGGTGCGGACGGCTTCGGCTTCGCGGACACGCGCGGTGCGGCGCGGCGCTACTTCCACATCGACGCCCAGTCGATCGTGGTCGCGGTTCTCACCGAGCTGGCCCGCGAGGGCAAGGTCGACCGCTCGGTGCTGAAGCAGGCGATCGACCGGTATCAGCTCCTGGACGTCATGGCGGCCGACCCGGGAGCGGCGAGCGCAGACGCGTAGCAAACACAGAGCGCCGGATGAGGGCGGCGGGCGACGGGCCCGTCGCCCTTCCGGGTTTTCTCGGGCGCACACAGCCGGAGGCCGGCCGGTTCGGGCTGGATGCGGCGGGTCCCTCTGTTCGTTCTGTTCAGACCCGCGGTTGGTTTCCCGCACAACTGAGGCCGCTTTCCCTCGGATCCGCGGCGCGCCGCCCCCCTCCGGCAGCGCGCCGCGGCTCACCGACGTCCGTGGCGTACGGCTCAGTCGAGCCCACTCTGACCTTCGGCCGGTGCGTACGAAAGTCGTACGGCAAGGCGTCACCCTGATAGGCGAAAGCCCTTGCCGGGGGGAACCCGATGCGGACTGGACGGAGCGTCAGGCGCGGTACTCCGCAGGAGTTCGCAGGCAGGTGGGGTTCGGCCGGATATGACCCGCACCCGCGTCGCCTCGACATGATCCCGCTGCCTGGACACCGATCCGCGACCAGGGGTGGCGGTGGCGCTGTTCAGCGGTGTGATGCGGGTCACCGGTCGGCCGTGGGGTGCGGGCGGGGACATCAGGGTCGAGGCCATCCGCGAACGGACAGCCGCGCATCTCGGCCAGGTGGGGCCCGCGTTGGCGAAGAACTGGCACAGCGGGTGAGTCCCCTGGCACGCGGGGTCAGACCCAGGACACTGCGAGCGTGCGCCAATTGCACACACACGGTGACACTTTAACTCCTCTTGAGTCCGCTTTGTCTCAATTATCCAGTGAGAAACGTGATCCCCATCACTCAGTTAACAGGAGACACTCTCGTTCTCTTAGTGTGTCCTCCCAGTGACTTCCTCCGACTCCCCTCCCCAACTCAACGTCTGGCGCGCACTGCTCGCGCTGGCCGTCGTATTCGTCATGCTGGCGACCACCGGCTGGACCGCGATTCGCAACCACAGAGGGCCGGCAACACCGCTGGGGGCCTCCCTCTCCGCCTGGGAACGCGGTCACCTCGACGGACACCGGCTGCCGGACCCCCACTCCGAGCCCGCCCGCCTCGCCCGCTTCTTCGCCTCGCTCGACACCCAACAGCGCACCCGGCTCGCCACCCGCTATCCACTCGCGGTCGGCAACATGAACGGGGCGCCGGTGAAACTCCGCTACCGGGCCAACCGCATCGCGCTCGAGCGGGCACGCAAGGTCGAGCGGCAGCGCATGCACGACGACCGGCTCTCACCCACCGGTCAGTACCAGGCGAGCCGCCGTATGCACCGCTTCGTGGACCTGCTGCACAAGGACCGCCAGATCCTCGCCTTCGACCCGATGGGCTCGGGCCGGGTCGCCGAGGTCTTCGGAAACCTGCGCCGGGCGCAGCGCGTCTCGGTCGTGGTGCCGGGCGTCGACACCGACGTACTGAACTTCCAGCGCACCGACCGCGAGTACTCCGCGCCCGTCGGCATGGCGAAGTCTTTGTACTTCGCGGAGCGCACGGCGAGCCGGAGCACGCGTACGGCCGTGATCGCCTGGGCCGACTACACGGCGCCCAGCGGGATCGGCATGGACGCGGCCACCGCCATGCGCGCCGAGGAGGGCGCGGTCCGGCTCAACGCCCTCGTACGGGCGCTGCCCGGCCGCGCGCCGGTCGTGCTCGCCTGCCACAGCTACGGATCCGTGGTCTGCGGCGTCGCCGCGCACACGCTGCCGTCCCGGGTGTCCGACATCGCGGTCGCGGCCAGCCCCGGGATGCGCGTCGAGAGGGCCGCGCAGCTGCGGACCTCCGCCCGGGTGTGGGCCATGCGGGACCCCGACGACTGGATCCAGGACGTGCCGCATCTGGAAGTCGGCGGGCTCGGCCACGGCGCCGACCCGGTGTCGTCGGGATTCGGGGCGCGAGTGCTGTCCGCGCACGACGCGAAGGGCCACGGCGGCTATTTCGAGCCGGGCACGGAGAGCCTGCGCAACTTCGCCGAGATCGGCATTGGCGCATACCCCGCTGTGCGCTGCGCCCACAAGGATGATGGGTGCGCGGAGGGTTTGTCCGACGCGGCTGAAGCCGGACGCGCGTAGAGAACTGAGGAAAAACAGCGGTTCGCAGGGGGAGGGGACAGGAAGCGCATGCCGCATACGAGGGCACGCATGGGTGACGTGCTGGCCGGATTTCATGCCGCCTGGGAGTTCGAGTCCGACTCCGTGCTCATCCGCT
>CBFGQM010000420.1:0-3918 GCA_965650905.1 uncultured Streptomyces sp.
AATCGATCGATCCTCGCTCATTTGTTAATGCCAAATGACAGATGAGCAGCATTTTTGGCACTGCGTGCCTTGCGGAGTGACACCCCGTGCCATACATTGGGGTGAGTCCGGGCGGCCGGCGTGCAGAGAACCTTCGCATGTCCGCTGTCCCCGCGAGCCCCCCAGGGCTAGCGCGCCCGGACGCCTGCGTCACAGGCACCCTCCGCGCCACAAAGCGCTGCCGGCTCCACCTTCGCCGAACCGACGGCATGCATCACACCAGCAGCAACCACCCCGACGTAACCCTCAAGCGTTCCCCTCGGAGCGCTCGCTTCGCCGGAGGCACACCGTGAAGGAAATCCTGGACGCGATTCAGTCGCCGGAGTCCACCTCCGCCGACTTCGCCGCGCTGCCCCTGCCCGACTCGTACCGCGCGGTCACCGTGCACAAGAACGAGACGGAGATGTTCGCGGGCCTCACCACCCGCGACAAGGACCCCCGCAAGGCACTGCACCTGGACGACGTGCCGGTGCCGGAGCTCGGCCCCGGCGAGGCCCTGGTCGCCGTCATGGCCTCCTCGGTCAACTACAACTCGGTGTGGACCTCGATCTTCGAGCCGCTGCCGACCTTCGGTTTCCTGGAGCGGTACGGCAAGATCTCCGAGCTCGCCAAGCGGCATGACCTGCCCTACCACATCATCGGCTCCGACCTCGCGGGCGTCGTCCTGCGCACCGGTCCGGCCGTGAACGCCTGGCAGCCCGGTGACGAGGTCGTCGCGCACTGTCTGTCGGTCGAACTGGAGTCGTCCGACGGCCACAACGACACGATGCTGGACCCGGAGCAGCGCATCTGGGGCTTCGAGACCAACTTCGGCGGTCTCGCGGAGATCGCACTCGTCAAGTCCAACCAGCTGATGCCGAAGCCGGATCACCTGAGCTGGGAGGAGGCAGCCGCTCCGGGGCTCGTGAACTCGACCGCGTACCGCCAACTGGTGTCCCGCAACGGCGCCGACATGAAGCAGGGCGACAACGTGCTGATCTGGGGCGCGAGCGGCGGCCTCGGCTCGTACGCCACGCAGTTCGCGCTCGCGGGCGGCGCCAACCCCATCTGCGTCGTGTCCTCGCCCCAGAAGGCGGAGATCTGCCGTTCGATGGGCGCCGAGGCGATCATCGACCGCACCGCCGAGGACTACAGGTTCTGGAAGGACGAGCACACCCAGGACCCGCGCGAGTGGAAGCGCTTCGGCAAGCGCATCCGTGAGCTGACGGGGGGCGAAGACGTCGACATCGTCTTCGAGCACCCCGGCCGCGAGACCTTCGGTGCCTCCGTCTACGTCACCCGCAAGGGCGGCACCATCGTCACCTGCGCGTCGACGTCGGGCTACAACCACGAGTACGACAACCGCTACCTGTGGATGTCCCTGAAGCGCATCATCGGCTCCCACTTCGCCAACTACCGCGAGGCCTGGGAGGCCAACCGGCTCATCGCGAAGGGCAAGATCCACCCGACGCTCTCCAAGGTGTACCCGCTCGAGGAGACCGGGCAGGCCGCGTACGACGTGCACCGCAACCTCCACCAGGGCAAGGTCGGCGTGCTCGCGCTGGCCCCCCGCGAGGGCCTCGGCGTGCGCGACCAGGAGAAGCGCGCCCGGCACATCGACGCCATCAACCGCTTCAGGAACGTCTGAGGATCCCAGATGACTGAGCGTCAGCGTCAGACGGTGCGGGGGCAGAACGAGAAGGACCGTCCGTGGCTCATGCGGACGTACGCCGGCCACTCCACGGCCGAGGCGTCCAACGAGCTGTACCGGCGCAACCTCGCCAAGGGCCAGACGGGACTGTCGGTCGCGTTCGACCTGCCGACGCAGACCGGCTACGACCCCGACCACATCCTCGCCCGCGGCGAGGTCGGCCGGGTCGGGGTCCCGGTCTCGCACCTCGGTGACATGCGCCGCCTGTTCCAGGACATACCCCTGGATCAGATGAACACCTCGATGACCATCAACGCCACCGCCATGTGGCTGCTGGCTCTCTACCAGGTCGTCGCGGAGGAGCAGGGAGCGGACATCACGAGGCTCCAGGGGACGACCCAGAACGACATCGTGAAGGAGTACCTGTCGCGGGGCACGTATGTCTTCCCGCCCGTGCCCTCACTCCGGCTGACGACCGACATGATCGCGTACACGGTCGGCCGCATCCCCAAGTGGAATCCGATCAACATCTGCAGCTACCACCTCCAGGAGGCCGGAGCCACTCCGGTCCAGGAGATCGCGTACGCCATCTCGACGGCGATCGCCGTCCTCGACGCGGTCCGCGACTGCGGCCAGGTGCCGCGGGAGCGGATGGGTGATGTCGTCGCCCGCATCTCCTTCTTCGTGAACGCGGGTGTCCGCTTCATCGAGGAGATGTGCAAGATGCGGGCGTTCGGCCGCATCTGGGACGGGATCACGCGGGAGCGGTACGGGATCGAGAACCCGAAGCACCGGCGTTTCCGGTACGGAGTCCAGGTCAACTCCCTGGGCCTGACCGAGGCCCAGCCGGAGAACAACGTCCAGCGCATCGTGCTCGAGATGCTGGCCGTGACCCTCTCGAAGGACGCGCGCGCGCGTGCCGTGCAACTTCCCGCCTGGAACGAGGCATTGGGCCTTCCGCGCCCCTGGGACCAGCAGTGGTCGCTGCGTATCCAGCAGGTCCTCGCCCACGAGAGCGACCTCCTGGAGTACGAGGACGTCTTCGCCGGGTCACATGTCATCGAGGCCAAGGTGGCCGCCCTGGTCGAGGAGTCGCTCGCCGAGATCGACCGCATCCAGGAGATGGGCGGCGCGATGGCGGCCGTCGAGTCGGGCTATCTGAAGTCCCAGCTCGTCGCCTCGCACGCCGAGCGCCGCGCTCGTATCGAGTCCGGTCAGGAAAAGATCGTCGGAGTCAACATCTACGAGACGACCGAGCCGAACCCGCTGACGGCCGACCTGGACACCGCGATCCACACGGCCGACCCGACGGTCGAGGAACGCGTCGTACGGGCCCTGCGCGAGTGGCGTGACGCGCGCCGGGAAGCGGGTGCGCGCAAGGCGCTGGAGCAGCTGAAGGAGACGGCGGCCGGCACGGGCAACCTGATGGAGGCCACGCTGGAGTGTGCCCGTGCCGGGGTCACCACCGGCGAGTGGGCGGGCGCGCTGCGTGAGGTGTTCGGCGAGTACCGGGCCCCCACCGGAGTCTCGTCCGCGCCCGTCGCGGTCGCCGCCTCGGAGGGCACCGCGCTCGCCGAGGTGCGCCGCAAGGTCGACGCGACCGCGCGTGACCTGGGCGTGGGCAAGCTCCGCTTCCTGGTGGGCAAGCCCGGCCTGGACGGGCACTCCAACGGCGCCGAGCAGATCGCCGTACGGGCCCGGGACGCCGGGTTCGAGGTCGTCTACCAGGGCATCCGGCTCACCCCCGAGCAGATCGTGGACGCGGCCCTCGCCGAGGACGTGCGCGCGGTCGGCCTGTCCATCCTGTCCGGCTCGCACGCGCAGCTGGTGCCGGACGTCCTGGAGCGGCTGCGCGAGGCCGGCGCGGCCGACATCCCGGTGATCGCCGGCGGGATCATCCCCAGCGGCGACGCCGATCAGCTGCGGGCCGCCGGAGTGGCCGCGGTCTTCACGCCGAAGGACTTCGACATCACCGGAATCATCGGTCGTATCGTCGACGAGATCCGGAAAGCGAACAACCTCGACCCTCTGGAGGTCCCCGCATGACCGCCCGCCCGTCTCCCGCCACCACCCCTCCAACGAGCGGCTCCGCCGCGCACCTCCTTACTGTCAACCGTCTGCGTCCGCGGCGCTCGTGCCTGGCCGTGCCCGGCTCGAACCCCCGCTTTCTGGAGAAGGCCCAGGGCCTCCCCGCCGACCAGGTCTTCCTGGACCTGGAGGACGCGTGCGCCCCACTCGCCAAGCCCGAG
>CBFGQM010000421.1:0-3914 GCA_965650905.1 uncultured Streptomyces sp.
GGCCGGGCCGGGCCGGGCCGGGCCGAATCAACGTCTCTCACCGCACCTGCGGCTCGTTCAGCTCGTACAGCGAGGCGACGATAGGTGTACGACGGTCGGTGCGAAAAAAGCGGTTGAGACGAGGGCGGCAGGTGCCTAATGTGTGTCGCACGCCGAAAGGAGGTGATCCTGCAGTGATTTCATTGCGGACGCGCGAGGTGGCTGCGGGCTAGCGGCCCGCCACCATACCCAGTGCGGTGCCGGACCAGCGTGTGAGATGAACACGCAGCCGGCCCGATTTCCCAGCAGTCACCCGACCCGCGAGCTCGCCGGCACGTCCGGCCGGCACCCTCCTCGGAGGGGACCAGAGCTCGCGGGTCGTCTGCGTTCGGCGTCGGTACACGCTCAGTGCGCGATGTCCTCGTAGCCCTCGATCTCGTGCGGGTCGCGGGTGCCCGGGCCCACGTAGCGGGCCGACGGTCGGACGAGGCGGCCCGTGCGCTTCTGTTCGAGGATGTGAGCCGACCAGCCGGCCGTGCGGGCGCAGGTGAACATGGACGTGAACATGTGGGCGGGGACTTCGGCGAAGTCGAGAACGATGGCCGCCCAGAACTCGACGTTCGTCGCCAGGACGCGGTCCGGGCGGCGCGCGTGCAGCTCCCGAAGGGCCGCCTTCTCCAGGGCTTCGGCGATCTCGAAGCGGGGGGCGCCGAGTTCGCGGGCGGTGCGGCGCAGGACTCGGGCTCGGGGGTCTTCGGCGCGGTAGACGCGGTGACCGAAGCCCATGAGGCGTTCGCCCCGGTCGAGAGCCTTGCGCACGTAGGGCTCCGCATCGCCCATGCGTTCGATTTCCTCGATCATGCCGAGGACCCTGGAGGGAGCGCCTCCGTGGAGAGGGCCGGACATCGCTCCCACCGCGCCCGAGAGCGCCGCCGCCACGTCCGCGCCGGTCGAGGCGATCACACGGGCGGTGAACGTCGACGCGTTCATCCCGTGTTCCGCCGCCGACGTCCAGTAGGCGTCCACCGCCGCCACGTGCTTGGGATCCGGCTCGCCGCGCCAGCGGATCATGAAGCGTTCGACGACCGACTGCGCCTTGTCGATCTCGCGCTGGGGCACCATCGGCATGCCTTGTCCACGGGCGGACTGGGCGACGTACGAGAGGGCCATGACGGCGGCGCGGGCGAGGTCTTCGCGGGCCTCCTGCTCATCGATGTCGAGGAGCGGTTTGAGGCCCCAGACGGGGGCGAGCATCGCGAGGGCCGACTGGACGTCCACGCGGATGTCGCCGGAGTGGACGGGGATGGGGAACGGTTCGGCGGGCGGCAGGCCGGGGTTGAAGGCGCCGTCGACGAGCAGCCCCCAGACGTTTCCGAACGAGACGTGGCCGACCAGGTCCTCGATGTCGACACCCCGGTACCGCAGGGCGCCGCCCTCCTTGTCCGGTTCGGCGATTTCCGTCTCGAACGCGATGACTCCCTCGAGTCCGGGTACGAAGTCGGACATCAGGCGGCTCCTCATCATGCGTGCGACGGGTGGATTTGGCTGTGGCTCGGGTGTGGCTCGGGGTGTGACTCAGGGGATGTGACGCTTGGGCTGTGGTTCAGGGGTGTGGCTCAGGGGGTGCCGGGTGTTCATGATCATGTGGCAGTCACGCGTGGGCGGCCTCGTGCGGTTCCACGGTCGCTCGGGACTCGCGGTCCGTGCGTCACCCCGGTGATGCCCCGTGCGGCAGGCGGTCACCCACACCGGTTCGGCAGCAGGACGATACTCCTTTGGTACCACCTATGGGGAGAGTACGCGGCACTCAGTGCCATGCGCTGAGCAGCACACCCCCACCGGCCGCCCTCCGGGGATACGGCAAGATGACCGCGTGAGCGACCATGACCCCGTCCTCGACCCTGCCGCGATGCGCAAGCACTACCGGGCCGAGGGACTCGACGAGACCGAGCTGGCCGTCCACCCCATGGAGCAGTTCGCGCGCTGGTTCAAACAGTCCGCGCAGGCCTCCGTGGGCGGCGCGGTCTACGAGCCGAACGCCATGGTCGTCTCCACGGCGGACGCGCAAGGCCGGCCGAGCTCCCGTACGGTGCTGTTGAAGCACTACGACGAGCAGGGCTTCGTCTTCTACACCAACTACGAGTCCCGCAAGGCGCGTGAGCTCGCGGAGAACCCGCACGTCTCGCTGCTTTTTCCGTGGCATGCGATGGCCCGCCAGGTCATCGTCACCGGCACCGCGCGGCGTACGGGGCGGGACGAGACGGCCGCCTACTTCCGGACCCGACCGCACGGCTCCCAGCTCGGCGCCTGGGCCGGCGTGCAGTCCTCGTTGATCGTCTCGCGGGCCGAACTCGACGCCGCGTACGCCGAGCTGGCCGCCCGCTACCCCGAGGGCGAGCAGGTCCCCGTCCCGCCGAACTGGGGCGGCTTCCGCGTCGCCCCGTGGACAGTCGAGTTCTGGCAGGGCCGGGAGAACCGCTTGCACGACCGCCTGCAGTACGTGGCGGAGGCCGGCGGAGGGTGGCGGGTGGAGCGGCTCAGTCCGTGAGCTCGATGGCCCGGATCCGCCGATCCCGCCAGGGCTCGTCGAGGGCCCCTGTGGCGTTTGAGGAACCTCGTCTCACCCGACGGACGACGTTTCGCCCAGGTTTCCAGGAAGGGCTAGGCTCCGGACGTGGCTGATATCCAGATTCCCGCTGACATCAAGCCCGCCGACGGACGTTTCGGCTCGGGCCCCTCCAAGGTGCGGACGGAGGCACTGGACGCGCTGGCCGCCACCGGTACGTCCCTCATGGGCACCTCCCACCGCCAGGCCCCCGTCAAGAACCTCGTCGGCAAGGTCCGCGAGGGTGTGCGCGAGCTCTTCTCCCTGCCCGAGGGCTACGAGGTCGTTCTCGGCAACGGCGGCTCCACCGCGTTCTGGGACATCGCGACCCACGGGCTCATCGAGAACAAGTCGCAGCACCTGTCGTTCGGCGAGTTCTCCTCCAAGTTCGCGAAGGCCGCCAAGCTCGCCCCCTGGCTGGCCGAGCCCTCCGTCATCTCCTGCGACCCGGGCACGCACCCGGACCCGGGGGCCGAGCCGGGTGTGGACGTCTACGCACTCACCCACAACGAGACCTCCACGGGTGTCGCGGCCCCCGTCAAGCGTGTCGCGGGCGCCGACGAGGGTTCCCTCGTCCTCGTGGACGCCACCTCGGGTGCCGGCGGCCTCCCGGTCGACATCGCCGAGACGGACGTCTACTACTTCGCCCCGCAGAAGTCCTTCGCCGCCGACGGCGGCCTGTGGATCGGGATCTTCTCCCCGGCCGCGATCGAGCGCGCCGAGCGCGTCCACGCGTCCGGCCGCCACGTCCCGGAGTTCTTCAGCCTCCCGACGGCGATCGACAACTCGCGCAAGAACCAGACGTACAACACCCCGGCCCTGGCCACCCTCTTCCTCCTCAACGACCAGCTGGAGTGGCTGAACGGCCAGGGCGGCCTGGACTGGTCGGTCCGTCGCACCGCGACATCCTCGCGCACGCTGTACGGCTGGGCCGAGGACGTGAAGTACGCGAACCCGTTCGTCACCGACCCGGCCAAGCGCTCCCAGGTCATCGGCACGATCGACTTCTCGGACGAGGTCGACGCGGCCGCCGTCGCCAAGGTCCTGCGCGCCAACGGCGTCGTCGACACGGAGCCGTACCGCAAGCTCGGCCGCAACCAGCTCCGTGTGGCGATGTTCCCGGCGGTCGACCCGGCGGACGTCGAGGCCCTCACGAAGTGCGTCGACCATGTGATCGAGCGGCTGTAGCCGGAGGCCGTACACCGGTACTTACGTCGATGGGGGCGCCCGCACTGTGCCACTGCGGGCGCCCCCATCGGCGTATCACCGCCCGAGCTTCGGGAACCGCCGCACCGCGAGCAGCACGAAGATCGCTGTGAGGATAATCGGC
>CBFGQM010000422.1:0-3880 GCA_965650905.1 uncultured Streptomyces sp.
TGTCGGGCTCCTGCTCGACACCGTCCAACTCGGGGGCCACCGCCAACAGGGACTCGCGGACGGCGTCCATCACCTTGGCCGTCGACGAGCCGCACCCCTTGGCCTGGACGCGCACCCGGGCCACTCCCCCGTCGACGCCGACCAGTTCCAGGTCGCCGCCGCGCCCGCGCAGTTCGCGCCGCAGCCGCTCCACGGCTCGGCTCAACCGGGACAGCACCGGCTCGGGATGCACGCCGTGCAGCACCATGAGGTGGCCGAGGAGTTCGTCGTCCGCCATCGCGACCACCGCCGCGGCGTCCGCGCGGTCCAGTGCGCGGGCCAGCGCCTCGCCGTAGACCTCGGTCAGCGCCCGTGCCGCCTGTAGCGCGTCCCGGGCGGTCCGCCCGGGTGTGCTTTCCAGGCGTTCCAGCAGCTCGTCGATGCGGGCCAGCCGTCCGGCCACCAAGGCGTCGTCGAGCCGGCTCGGGTCAGCCATGACCGGCTCCGTAGGTCGGCGAGTGGACGGTGGTGAGCTCCTTGCCCTTGCCGAGGTACATGTGTACGCCACAGGGCAGGCACGGGTCGAAGCTGCGCACGGTGCGCATGACGTCGACGCCCTTGAAGTCGTCGGGCCCGTTCTCCTCGAAGATCGGCTGCCCCTGCACGGCGTCCTCGTACGGGCCAGGGTTGCCGTAGCTGTCGCGAGGACTGGCGTTCCATGGTGTGGGCGGATATGGGTGGTAGTTGGCGATCTTCTTGTCCTTGATCACCAGGTGGTGCGAGAGGACGCCGCGGACGGCCTCGTGGAAGCCGCAGCCGATCGCCTCGTCGGGCACCTCGAAGTTCTCGAAGACCTTGATCTCACCCGCCCGGACCAGGCCCATCGCCTTCTCCACGAACTCGAAGGCCATCGCGGCCGCGTAGGCGACGAAGTAGGGTCGGGCGCGGTCGCGTTCGATGGTGTTGCTCCACTGGGGGATCTTCCACTCCAGCGTCGTCTCGGGCAGCTTCTCACTCTTGGGCAGCGTGATCCGCACGCTGTGCCCGGTGGCCTTGACGTAGGGCGTGTCGACCAGGCCGTTGAGCGCCGTCGACCACAGCCGGGCCAGCGGGCCTCCCCCCGTGTCCAGGGCCAGGTGCTGGTCGGTCTCCTTCTGGTACCAGCGAGGGCTCATCACCCAGCTGTACTTCCCGTCGAACTCCCGCTTCTGCGGCACGGGCACGGTTGTCTGGTTCCACGGGTGACGCATGTCGACCGGGTTGCCGAGCGGGTCGTGCGTGACGAACGGCTCCTCGGCCACCCAGTCCTCGTAGTAGGAGCTGCCCAGCAGGATGCGCATGCCGAGGTTGATGTCGACCAGGTTGTTGGTGACGAGTTCGCCGTCGACGATGATGCCGGGGGTGACGAACATCGCCTTCCCCCAGTCGTTCATCGTCCCGTACTGGTAGTCGACGACCTCGGCGTTCTGGAACGCGCCCCAGCAGCCGAGCAGGATACGGCGGCGGCCCACCTCCTCGTAGCCGGGCAGGGCCTCGTAGAAGAAGTCGAAGACGTCGTCGTTCATCGCGACGGACTTCTTGACGAAGTCGAGGACGTTCAGCAGCCGGGAGAGGTAGTCGGTGAAGGTGGTCGGCGTCGCCATCGTGCCGACACCGCCGGGGTACATCGTCGACGGGTGGACGTGGCGGCCCTCCATCTTGCAGAACATCTCACGGGTCACCCGGCTGACCTTCAGGGCCTCCTTGTACATGGCGCCCTCGAACGGGTTGAACGACCGCATGATGTCGGCGATCGTCCGGTAGCCGTGGATGTCGCCGCGGGGTGCCGCAGTGCGCTCGGCGCGGGCCAGCACGCCCGGGTTGGTCGCCTTGACCATCGCCTCGCAGAAGTCGACGAACACCATGTTGTCCTGGAAGATGGTGTGGTCGAACATGTACTCGGCAGCTTCGCCGAGGTTGACGATGTAATCGGCGAGCATGGGCGGCTTGATGCCGTAGGCCATCTGCTGGGCGTAGTTGGAGCAGGTGGTGTGGTTGTCGCCGCAGATGCCGCAGATGCGCGAGGTGATGAAACCGGCGTCGCGCGGGTCCTTGCCCTTCATGAACACCGAGTAGCCGCGGAACAGTGACGAGGTGCTGTGGCACTCGACCACTTCACGGTTGGCGAAGTCGATCTTCGTGTAGATGCCCAGGTTGCCGATGATCCGGGTGATCGGGTCCCAGGACATGTCCACGATCTGGGCGGGTTGACGCCCGGTGGTCCCCGCCCGGTCCTCGGTCTGTGTCATGTCACTCCTCGCTGCGTGTGGTGCGGTGGTGTCTCAGGGCCGCCAGTACGGGTCGTAACCGCTGGTCAGTGCCGGTTCGTTGTGGTGCCACTTCGGTTCGCGGTTGACGGCCATGCTGGTGATGCCGCGCATCCGGCGGATGAACGCCCCATACGGCTTGATGAGGAGCGACGACATGGCGGCGCCGGTGGGCTCGTCCATGAAGGGCATGAAGGCGTCGGGGAAGCCCGGCATGGTGCAGCCGATGCAGATGCCGCCGACGTTCGGGCAGCCGCCCACCCCGGACATCCAGCCCCGCTTCGGTACGTTGCAGTTGACGACCGGTCCCCAGCAACCCACCTTCACCTGGCACTTGGGAGCGTTGTAGTCCTTGGCGAAGTCGGCCTGCTCGTAGTACGCCGCCCGGTCGCAGCCCTCGTGCACGGTTTTCCCGAACAGCCACTGCGGGCGCAGCATGTGGTCCAGCGGGGGCGGCGGGGCCGCGCCGGCCGCGTGGTACAGCACCCAGACCAGGGTCTCCATGAAGTTCTCCGGCTGGATCGGACAGCCGGGGACGTTGACGACGGGCAGCGCTCCCTGGGTCTTGAAGTCCCAGCCCAGGTAGTCGGACAGACCCATCGAGCCGGTGGGGTTGCCCGCCATCGCGTGGATGCCGCCGTAGGTCGCGCAGGTGCCGGCGGCGACGATCGCCCAGGCCCTGGGCGCCAGTTGGTCGATCCACCAGTTCAGCGTGAGCGGTTCACCGGTCTCCAGGTCGTTGCCGAAGGAGGTCCAGTAGCCGTCGCCCGCGATGATGTTCTGGTTGGGGATCGAACCCTCGATGACCAGGATGAAGGGCGCGAGTTCACCGCGGGCCGCCGCCCGGTAGGGGGCGAGGAAGTCCTCCCCGCCCTCACTGGGCGAGAGCACCTTGTTGTACAGGTACACCTTCGGCAGCCCAGGCACCAGGCCGAGGACGACGTCCTCGATCGACGGCTGCCCGGCAGCCGTGAGCGAGACGGTGTCCCCGTCGCAGCTCATCCCCTCGGAGATCCAAAGGATGTGGATCTCGTCGAATCCGTCGCGCCGCTCCGCCCTGCCGGGTTCCTGGCTGACTTCGGTGGTGCCGCTCTCGGTGGTCATGTCCTCGGCCTTCCCTGCAGTCGGTCTCGGAAGCGGTCGTACGACGCGGCCACCGGCCCGGCGAGGGTGAGGGCGGGAGGGTGATCCGGAGCATGCGGGTGGGGCCGGGTCGGCGCGCTCTGCTTGGCCTTCGTCAGAAGCTGCCCAAGTTCGTCCAGGTCCTGCTGGGACACGGCCGCGCGCACCCGCGGCATGAACTCGTCCTCTTCTTCGCGCACGTGCTCCTCGACCTCGCGGCGCAGCTGTGCGACGAGGTCGCCGGTGCGCTCGTCGCCCTCCGACAGCCGGTCCAGTGCGAGCAGCGTCTTCTTGACCGCCATGTGTTCGCCGAGGTGCTCGTCGATCTCCTGCGCACCGTCGGGGAGGACCTTCTTCGCCAGCGGATAGACGAACATCTCCTCCAGGGCGGCGTGCTTGGACAGTTCACGGACGAGCAGGTCGACCACGGCTCGCCGCTGTGTGTCGGAGGCGGCGGCGTGATAGTGGCGGAA
>CBFGQM010000423.1:0-3846 GCA_965650905.1 uncultured Streptomyces sp.
TGGGACCGATAAGGACTCACCGTCGGATCGTCGGCATCCAGACGCGCCACGGGTGGACGCCACCGTCGCCGGTCACACCGGTCGTGACAGTTGCGTACCTGCTCGGGGCGTACAGGTGTGCCTGTGAGCAGGGTGGGCGCGGAGCCCTCGGGAGCGCAGGCGTCCGTGCCGTCGAGGGCTCGGTCCATACCCAGGGTCGTGGCCAGGCGGGCGGGTCCGGTGGCCAGAGCATCTTCGGGCCAAATCCGCGCCGACTCACAGTCGAGCCCGCGGGCGAGCCGCGGGAGAGCCGCGAGCGAGGCGCACCGCGGTTCAGGCTCCGGCGGACGGCTTGGCTCTCGGGCTCAATCGGTACGCCGAGACTGTGGGATCACCGGCGAGACAGAAGCGGTGTTGCCAGTCGTGGGCTCTGCTCACGCCTACCCGCGGACCGACCCGGATGAGTGCGGCGGGTACCGGCTCACCCTCGGACAGCGTGACCGAGGCACCTGCCAGTAGGTCTGTGCCGTTGTGCTCTGCCGTGATGCCGAGCGCCTGGCAGAAGTTCCCCGGGCCCCGCGCAAGGCGTGGGCTCTCGATCTTCGCCCCTCGTCGCGTGCGTGCCAGGTCTTCCCCTTCGATGACCCTGCCTGCCCGGATGAGGACAGCTGAAGCGATGCCGTCTGCCCCGGTGACGATGTTGGCGCACCAGTGGAGACCGTGAGACCGGTAGACGTACAGGTGTCCTGCGGGCCCGAACATGACGGCGTTGCGGGGTGTCCTGCCTCGGTAGGCGTGGGAGGCGGGGTCGGCCGTGCCGGAGTACGCCTCGGTCTCCGTGATGTTCACGCTCACGGTTCCCTCGGGGGTCTCGTGGGTGAGCATGGCACCGAGCAGCTTGGGGGCGACTTCCTCAGCGGGGTGAGCCAGATCCACAAGGTTCATGCTGACCGACCTGACATGCCAGAGGTGAAGCAGGCGTACACCCGGCCGGGCGGTCCGAACATCACGCCGTTGCGGGCCGTGCGGGCGCGACAGGCGTGGGAGCCCGGGTCGTTCGGACCGTCGTGGGCCTCAACCTCCGTGAGGCGGAGTTCGATCGGTCCGTCCGGGGTCGTACGCACGAGGACGCGCCCCAGGAGGTCCGCGGCGACCTGCAGGACAGGCCGGTCGAAGAACTCCCGGGTGAGGGGCGTACGGTCAGGGGCCGCGATCATGCCGTACGAGCGTAGTGCAGACGTGGGATTGCGAGCTGGGCGACCGGGGACTTGCGACGTGCCAGGGTGAGGCGTGGAACCGGCCACGATCGGCTCGCGTTTGTATGGATCAAGGATACGGACAGAGACAGGCGTTGGCCTGAGGAGGAGACATCATGGGGTTCAAGCGGCTGCTTGCGAGCCTGGGTGCCGGTGGGGCGTCGGTCGAGACGGTACTGACCGAGGTGAATGTGGTTCCCGGCGGTGTTGTCCAGGGCGAGGTGCGGATCCAGGGCGGGTCCGTGAACCAGGAGATCGAGGGGCTCGCGGTCGGGCTCCAGGCCCGGGTGGAGGTCGAGGGGCACGACGACCAGGAGCACAAGCAGGACATCGAGTTCACGAAGTTGCGGCTCGGCGGTGCCTTCGCGCTGGAGGCGAACGCGGTGCATGCGGTGCCGTTCGGGCTCGAGATCCCGTGGGAGACGCCGATCACCACCATCGGCGGTCAGCCGCTGCGCGGGATGCATATCGGTGTGACCACGGAGCTCGAGATCGCGCGGGCCGTGGACTCCGGTGACCTGGACCCGATCAGTGTGCATCCGCTGCCGGCCCAGCAGGCGATTCTGGACGCCTTCATCCAGTTGGGCTTCCGGTTCAAGAACGCGGACATGGAGCGGGGCCACATCCGGGGTACGCGACAGAAGCTGCCGTTCTACCAGGAGATCGAGTTCTTGCCGCCTCAGCAGTACCGGGGTCTCAACCAGGTCGAGTTGAGCTTCGTCGCCGACGAACGCGAGATGGACGTCGTCCTGGAGATGGACAAGAAGCCTGGTCTGTTCAGCGAGGGCAGTGACTCGTACCGGACGTTCAAGGTGGGTCTGAACGACTTCCAGGGGACGGACTGGGCCGCTTACCTGAACGAGTGGTTGTCGCAGGTCGGTAGCCGCCGCAACTGGTTTTAGGGTCGTGGACGAGAGATCCACCGATCAGGAGGTGCCGAGGTGACCGAGTCCAAGAGGCCGCCGCTTCCCCATGCCTTCCATCCTGCTGTGCCGTCGTTCACGGTCACGAGCGAGGACGTCGAGCCGGGCGGGGTGCTGAAGGACGCCCAGGTCCACGCGGGCGGCGACACCTCGCCTCAGCTGCGCTGGGAGGGCTTCCCGCCAAAGACCACGAGCTTCGCTGTGACGTGCTTCGACCCGGACGCCCCTACCGGGAGCGGGTTCTGGCACTGGACCGTGTTCGACATCCCGGCCTCGGTCACCGAGCTGCCGGCGGGCTCGGGCAGCGGCACGTTCGAGGGGCTGCCAAAGGGCGCGGTTCAGGTGCGCAACGACTACGGGACGAAGGACTTCGGCGGTGCAGCGCCGCCTCCCGGGGACCCGGCGCACCGGTACGTCTTCACCGTGTACGCGGTGGATCGGGAGAAGCTCGGCCCGGACTCGGACGCGTCGCCGGCCGTCGTGGGCTTCCATCTGCGGTTCCACACGCTGGCGAGGGCCCAGCTGATCGCGGAGTACGCGGCGCCCGCGAACAGCTGAGCGCTCGCTGAGCGTTTGCCCGCCTCTGGTCTTGGAATTGATCAGGGGCGGGCATTTTTTATTGCGTTGTCCATCTCGGCGCGCCCGGCCAGAGTTGATCCAAGTCCGCCAGGGGGTGGGCCGGTGCACGGAGGAGGTGGGCTGGGTGCGGGACACGCTGGTGCTGAACGCGAGCTTCGAGCCGCTGTCGACGGTGACGTTGAACCGAGCCGTCGTTCTGGTGCTGCAGGACAAGGCTGTTGTCGAACAGGCCCACCCCGAACTGCGTATGCGTGGAGCGGCCGTTGACATACCGGTGCCCCGGGTGATCAGGCTGTGCCGCTATGTGCGGGTGCCCTTTCGAAGACAAGCCGCTTGGTCGAGGCGGGGTGTTCTGGTACGTGACCGGCACAGCTGCGCGTACTGCGGGAGGCGCGCGACGACCGTGGACCACGTGGTGCCGCGGGCGCAGGGTGGTGCGGACTCCTGGTTGAACACGGTGGCCTCGTGCGCGGAGGACAATCACCGCAAGGCGGACCGGACTCCGGAGCAGGCAGGCATGCCGCTGCTGCGGCACCCGTTCGAGCCGACGCCCGCGGACGCGATGGTGCTGGCGCTGGCCCGGGACGAGTTCGACGCGCTGCCCAACTGGCTGGCACAGCCAGCGGCATAGTACGTACGTGACGGGGCCCACCTCCGCCTGGAGGTGGGCCCCCGTCACGTACGTACACGCACTCAGTCGGTGATGGACGGCTTCTCCCGGCGCTCCGTGCCGGAGCCGGGCCCGGGCTGCCCGCCGCCTGTGGGGCTGCCAAAGTTGCCGAAGGCACCCGACAGACCCTTGAGGGCGTCGCCGATCTCGCTGGGCACGATCCAGAGCTTGTTGGCGTCACCCTCGGCGATCTTCGGGAGCATCTGGAGGTACTGGTACGAGAGGAGCTTCTGGTCGGGGTCTCCGGCGTGGATGGACTCGAAGACGGTCCGGATGGCCTGGGCCTCGCCCTCGGCGCGCAGCGCGGAGGCCCTGGCCTCACCTTCGGCACGCAGGATGGCGGACTGCTTCTCGCCCTCGGCGGTGAGGATCTGCGACTGACGAATACCTTCGGCGGTGAGGATCGCGGCGCGCTTGTCACGGTCGGCGCGCATCTGCT
>CBFGQM010000424.1:0-3842 GCA_965650905.1 uncultured Streptomyces sp.
CATTTCGTCATAACGTTCCGGACAAGGTCCCTTCACAGAAGCTTTCACAGCCGCGCACAATCCGACATGACCCGGTTGTCCTCGCTTCGGTCTCGTGAGCGTCCGCGCTCGCGAAGACCGAGCCACGCCGCCACCGACCCCAAGGATTGCAGACATGCGGAACCGTAGAAGCGCCCTCACCGCCGTAGCGGCGGCCGCCTCCCTCGCCCTCACGCTCTCCGCCTGCGGGCAGAACAGCGAGGACACCAAGGGAGACGCCAAGGGCTCCACCGTCGGCATCGCCATGCCCACCAAGTCCTCCGAGCGATGGATAGCCGACGGCGCCAACGTCGAGAAGGGCCTGCAGGCCAAGGGCTACAAGACGAAGCTGGTCTATGGCGAGGACGATCCGGACCAGCAGGTCTCGCAGATCGAGAACCTGATCACCCAGGGCGTCAGCGCGCTGATCGTCGCGGCCATCGACAACAAGTCGCTGGACAACGTCCTCCAGCAGGCCGCCGACGCCGACATCCCGGTGATCTCCTACGACCGCCTGATCCTCGGCACCAAGAACGTCGACTACTACGCCTCGTTCGACAACGAGAAGGTCGGCGCGCTCCAGGGCGGCTACATCGTCGAGAAGCTCGGTCTGAAGGACGGCAGCAAGAAGGGCCCGTTCAACATCGAGCTCTTCGCGGGCTCGAACGACGACAACAACACCAAGTACTTCTTCCAGGGCGCGATGAACGTCCTGCAGCCGTACATCGACAAGAAGCAGCTGGTGGTCAGGTCGGGCCAGACCCAGCTGAACCAGCTCACCACCCTGCGCTGGGACGGCGGCACCGCCCAGAAGCGCATGGACGACCTGCTGACCGCCTCGTACAAGAAGGAGCGCGTCGACGCGGTGCTCTCGCCGTACGACGGCATGTCCATCGGCATCCTCTCGGCGCTGAAGTCCGACGACTACGGCTCCAAGGCCAAGCCGCTGCCGATCGTCACCGGCCAGGACGCCGAGGTCGCCTCGGTGAAGTCGATCATGGCGGACGAGCAGACCCAGACCGTCTACAAGGACACCCGTAAGCTCGCCGACGTCGCCACCAACATGGTCGACTCCGTGCTGAACGACAAGAAGCCCGAGGTCAACAACACCAAGACCTACAACAACGGTGCGAAGGTCGTGCCCGCCTTCCTGCTCGAGCCCGTCAGCGTCGACAAGACCAACTACAAGGAGGTCGTCGTCGACTCGGGTTACATCAAGGAAAGCGACCTGAAGTAACCGCCGGTTTTTAGGGATTGGAAGGCACGACCATGGCGGAACCCGTCCTGGAAATGCGCTCGATCGTCAAGACCTTTCCCGGCGTCAAAGCCCTGTCGGACGTCACACTGACCGTCCAGCAGGGCGAGATCCACGCCATCTGCGGGGAGAACGGCGCCGGCAAGTCGACGTTGATGAAGGTCCTCTCCGGCGTCCACCCGCACGGGACCTACGAGGGGGAGATCCTTTTCGACAAAGAGATCTGCCGCTTCAAGGACATCCGGGCGAGCGAGCAGCACGGCATTGTGATCATCCATCAGGAACTGGCCCTGGTGCCGTATCTCTCCATCGCGGAGAACATCTTCCTCGGCAACGAGCGCGCCACGCGCGGGCTCATCAGCTGGAGCGAGACCCTGAAGCACGCGACCGAACTGTTGCGACGGGTAGGGCTGGGCGACCACCCGGACACGCGTGTCGCCGACATCGGCGTGGGCAAGCAGCAGCTCGTCGAGATCGCGAAGGCGCTGTCGAAGAAGGTGAAGCTGCTGATCCTCGACGAGCCGACGGCGGCTCTGAACGACGAGGACAGCGGCAAGCTCATCGAGCTCATCCTGGAGCTGAAGAACCAGGGCATCACCTCGATCATCATCTCCCACAAGCTCAACGAGATCCGCAAGGTGGCGGACTCGGTGACGATCATCCGCGACGGGCACTCCATCGAGACGCTCGACGTGAAGTCCGCGGAGACGACCGAGGACCGGATCATCAGCGGCATGGTCGGCCGCGACCTCGACCACCGCTTCCCGGAGCGCACCCCGCACGACGCGCCGGTGGGCGCGGCCGCGGCCCTGGAGATCCGCAACTGGACCACGCACCACCCGATCGACCAGCATCGCAAGGTGGTTGACGATGTGTCGATCTCCGTGCGGCACGGGGAGATCGTCGGGATAGCGGGACTGATGGGCGCGGGCCGCACCGAGCTGGCGATGAGCGTCTTCGGGCGCTCCTACGGCCGGTACGCGGGCGGCACGGTCCTCAAGGACGGCAGGCAGATCCGTACGAAGACCGTCCCGGAGGCGGTCGCGCACGGCATCGCGTACGTCACCGAGGACCGCAAGCACTACGGGCTCAACCTCATCGACACGATCAACCGCAATATCTCGCTGAGCGCGCTGAAGAAGGTCGCTCAGCGGGGGATCGTCGACGAGCACGAGGAGCGCCAGGTCGCCGAGGGCTTCCGCAAGTCCATGAACATCAAGGCGCCGACGGTCTTCGAGCCGGTGGGCAAGCTGTCCGGCGGCAACCAGCAGAAGGTCGTCCTCAGCAAGTGGATCTTCGCGGGTCCTGACGTGCTGATCCTGGACGAGCCGACGCGCGGCATCGATGTGGGCGCCAAGTTCGAGATCTACACGGTCATCGACACATTGGCCGCTGAGGGCAAGGCCGTCGTCTTCATCTCCTCCGAGCTGCCGGAGCTGCTCGGAATGTGCGATCGCATTTACACCATGGCCGCGGGGCGGCTGACCGGTGAGTTCTCGCGGGCGGAGGCTTCGCAGGAAGCGCTGATGCGTCAGATGACGAAGGACAAAGAGGTGACACGATGAGCACGGATGTGACCGCCAAGACCCCGGCGGGCGCCCCGCGCGGCACCAGCGGAGCGGCCACGGACGACGGTCTGCTGAAGCTGATGCTTCAGGGCCTGCGCCGCAACATGCGGCAGTACGGCATGCTGCTCGCGCTCGGCCTGATCGTGGCGCTGTTCGCCGTGTGGACCGACGGCGACCTGATCCTGCCTCGCAACGTCTCCAACCTGGTACTGCAGAACAGCTACATCCTGATCCTCGCCATCGGCATGATGCTGGTCATCATCGCGGGCCACATCGACCTGTCGGTCGGATCGCTCACCGCGTTCGTCGGCTCGATCGCCGCGGTCCTGATGGTCAACCACGACATCGCCTGGCCACTGGCAGTGGTTCTGTGCCTGTTGCTGGGCGCGGCCGCGGGCTCGTTGCAGGGCTTGTTCATCGCGTATCTCGGAATCCCCTCGTTCATCGTCACCCTCGCGGGAATGCTGCTCTTCCGCGGTCTGACGGAGATCTTCCTGAAGGGCCAGACGCTCGGCCCGTTCCCCGACGGGCTGCAGAAGGTCGCCAACGGCTTCCTGCCCGAGGTCGGCCCGGAGACCAACTACCACAACCTCACCCTGCTGCTCGGCTTCGGCCTGATCGCCTTCGTGGTGCTCCAGGAGATCCGCGACCGCAGGCGGCAGCAGGAGTTCCTGCTCGAGGTGCCGCCCCTGAGGCTGTTCGCGCTCAAGCTCGTCGCGCTGGTGGCCGCCATCCTCACCGTCACGATGCTGCTCGCCAGCTACAAGGGCGCCCCGGTGGTGCTGCTGATCCTCGGCGTGCTGGTCGTCGGCTTCGGCTACCTGATGCGCAATGCCGTCATCGGCCGTCATGTGTACGCGATCGGCGGCAACCTGCCCGCGGCCAAGCTGTCCGGTGTGAAGGACAAGAAGGTCACCTTCCTGGTCTTCCTGAACATGGGCATGATGGCGGCCCTGGCGGGTCTGGTCTTCGCGGCCCGCTTCAACGCGGCCTCGCCCAAG
>CBFGQM010000425.1:0-3838 GCA_965650905.1 uncultured Streptomyces sp.
CGCAACGCCTCCTCGCTGACGATGAACGACAACTCCGCGAGCGGCACCCGCGCCAGCAGTTTCTGCCGACTCAACCGGGCCTCCGTGTGCTGGTCGAGGATCTCCTCGCTCAGCGGCGGGCAGTGCCCGGCGAAGACGGCGCGCGCGTACGCCTCCGTCTGCAACAGCCCCGGCACCAGCAGCGGATCGTACGAGAAACGGCTCACCACCTCCGCCTCGATGAGCGCGAAGTTACGGAAGAAGCGCGGCAGCTTCGCCCGGTCCACCTCGTCCTGGAGCACCTCCAGCACCCCACCCGCCCCGAGCACCCGGTCCGCCGCCACCGTGAACGCCGCCTTCGCCGGTCGCCGTCCCTGTTCGACCGAGGCGACCTGCTCCAGCGAGTAGCCGATGGCCTCCCCGAGTTCCTGCTGATTCAACCCGGCCTGCCTGCGCAGATGCCGGAGCAGTGTCCCGTAGGCCGACCATGCACCAGGCAGGTCGCCGGCCTCCTCCTTCGTCCTCACCGCGCGACTGTTCCGTGTCTCCCGCACTGCACCCACGCCCTCACACCCTTCCGTCCCGGAGTGCACCCGCCCACACCCCCAGCGGCGCTTGCCGGCCCCGCGCCGCCGGGCCAATGTCCAACGCGGGCCGGAATGACCGGGACACGGCCCTCGGCCCGTACAACTCCCGTACAGGACCCGTACAACCAGGTGGCAAAGCCTGCTGCACTCCGTACGACGCGGGCGACGTACGGCCGTCCGGCCTGGTCAGCGGCGCCCCACCCGCCCACGCTGGCACAGTGACGCACCAACAGACCACCGACGAGCTCGACGAGCCCCGCATCCCCGCCCGCCAGTTGAGCCTGTGCTTCAGCAGCACCAGACGAGGTGCCCGACTGGCCCGCCAACTCGCCGTGCAGCAGCTCACCGAGTGGACCGGCCTTCCGTACGACTCCGGCGCCGCGCGCACCGTCGCCCTCGTCACGGCCGAACTGGCATCCAACGCCATCGCCCACGGCAGCCTCCCCGGCCGTGACTTCCGGCTGACGCTGCTCCTCCTGCCCGAGCCCGCAGCCGCCGTCCGCATCGAGGCGACGGACACCCGCCCGGAGCGCCGTCCCCCTCAGCCCGCTACCGAGCCGGCGCCCCAGGCCGACGCCACGTCGGGCCGCGGCCTGCTCCTCGTCCAGGCGCACGCGCACCGTTGGGGATGCACCGTCCGCGACGCCTACACCAAGACGGTCTGGGCGGAGGTGCCGCTCCAGCCGCCGAACGCTTCGCCACCTTCCCGCACGGGGTAAGCCCGTAAGCCCTGGCGGAGGCCATGTGACACATCCGCGAAATCTGTCACACTCGCAGATCTGCCTGTCCGTGGGCGGCCTCCGTACACCCCGTGCGTGCACGCAGCCCGCAGCCCTGTCGGTGGCGCACTTCGTCAGCCCGTCAGGTCTCCGTCTCCCGACCGCTCGGCACCCCAAGGGCGCGGCTCGGCACGACGTTGTGCGCATCGTTGTGCGCACAACGTCGTGCGGCGGCGACCGGGACAGCGCCAGGGGCGGCTCGTCAGCACCCTTCCCACAGGTCAACCAGCGCACGCGCCGTCCCACCCGCGACCAGTACCGGCGAGTCGAAGGAGAACGCGCGCCCGTCGGCCCCGAGGACCGCGCGTCCTCGCTCGCGGCAGAGAGCCACCCCGGCCGCGATGTCCCAGGGTTTCGGAGCGATGCATACGCAGGCGTCGAGCCAGCCCTCCGCGGCGCCCACCAGGTCGAGGGCCATGGAGCCCTGCGTCCTGAGCCGGTATGCCTCGTCCTGGACGCGGTCGAGCAATCGTCGGGTGCGTCGGCCGCCCGAGCCGGTGCCCGAGACGCCGACGACCGCTCGCCGCAACTCGTCTGCCGCAGCCGCCTCCACCACCGAGCCGGGGGCTGCCGTGCCGGTCGACCACCGTCGGCCGAGGGCCGGGGCGTGCACCACCCCCAGCAGGGGCACACCATCCTCCACGTAGGCCAGGGAGACGGCGTACATCGGCGCACCGCGCGCGAAGTTCATCGTGCCGTCGATCGGGTCCAGCAACCAGCAGCGCGACGGCAGCGGGGCGTCGGGTGCCGTCGCCGACTCCTCGCCGACGACGGGAATCCGCGGTGTACGCGCCCCCAGGAGCCGAGACATCCGTGCCTCCACCTCGATGTCGGCATCCGTCACCTCCTCGCCGGAAGCCTTGAAGCGTCGCGCCGACCGTTCCGCCCCGGCGGACGACAACCAGCCGACCGCCTCGTCGACGGCCGCCTCGGCGACCGTGCGCAGTCTGTGCAGTACGTCAGGTCCCAGCAGTCCGTGCGGCTCGGTCACCTCGGTCACTCGGTCACCTCCCGGCGAGTGGCCTCTCCAGCAACGTCTCCGCATGGGCGCCGTGCTGCCCCATGACGTAGACGCTGAGCCGGTCGAAGACCCATTCCTTGGGCAGGGCGACCACCCGCTCCGGTGCGGTGCGGACCAGATCCAGGGCCACCTCCTCCGGGGCGCGGCCCAACGTCATGTGCGGGGCGTACGCGTCTCCGGTGTAGCGATAGCCGTATCTCTGGTAACTGGCACGCTCGTTGTCCGTGAAGCGGGAGAGGTCCTTGGTCCCGTCGAAGGACGCGCGGTCGAGGTGAGGTGCCAGCGCGGCCAGTGCGGTCTCCTGCAGGGCTTCGAGCACCGGCGGTCGTTCGAGGGCGAGGAACAGCCAGCCGGTGGGCTGATAGACCACTCCTGTGCCGCGCAGGGCGACTTCGCCGTGCGGGCCGACGTCTGTCGCCGAGGTACCGATGCGCTCCAGAGCCTCCATCGCGACGAAAGAGTCCATGAACGGCCCCTGGTAAACGGTGACATGGGGCAGGTTGCCGTCCGGACGCAGTGGAGGCTCAAGGGGGACGTCACCGCCGACATCCTTCTGTAGTCGTACGGCGGCACGCAGATGGTCCGCACGCGGAAGCAGTGCCACACCAAGCCATCTCGTCACGGGTGAGCTCCTATTTTCGTGATCACGTGAAGTGCCGCGTCGAGTCCTCGCCGCAAACAGGCCGCCGGTGGCTCCCCGTTGAGCCGCCCCGCGACGACTCCGGCGTCGAACGCGTCGCCGCCGCCCGTCCTGTCCACCGGTTTCACCGGCACGGTCGGTACACGGAGCAGTTCTCCGTCGGCAGTGGCCCACAGGGCGCCCTCGGCACCCAGAGTCACTATCACATCTCCCGAAACCAGCTCGGCGTAACGCCGTGCGGTGGAGGCGGTGTCGGTGCCGCGAGCCAGCGGCAGGCGGGCCGCTTCATCGGCGTTCATGAAGTTGAGTGCCCCTTTCGGCGCCAACGCGCTCATGTCTCTGCCGTTCCACTCGACGGAGACGCTGCGCCCGGCCTGATGTGCGAGGCTGACGACGCGTGTGAGCGCCGGGGTGGGATCGCCGACGACGTGGACGTGATCCGAGCCGCGTACGTCCTCTTCCGTGACGGCGCCGAAGGCGAGGTCGCGGTCCGCGCCCGCGAACGTCAGCATCCTCTTGCTGTCGGTCGACACGATCACGATGGCCATGCTCGTCCGGGCAGCCGCCTCCACCCGTACCAGCGAGGTGTCTATGCCGTGCGCCCGCAACACCTGCAGACACACCGCGCCGGCGGTGTCGCCACCGACGGCGGATACCAGCCGGACCGAGCATCCCTGACGTACCAGCCCCACGGCGGTGTTCGCCGCGGCGCCTCCCGGCAGCGTGGAACAGGCGCTGCCGCGCAGCTTCTCGTGCTCGGCGGGGAGCCGGTCAGACTGGGCGATGACGTCGAAGTTCGTCCCGCCGACGACCAGTACACGTGTCTGGCCGG
>CBFGQM010000426.1:0-3810 GCA_965650905.1 uncultured Streptomyces sp.
ACCAGCCACACCAAGATCATCTCACCCGTGACCAGCAGTTACGGGACAACCCTTAAGAAGCCGATCGAACAAGGAACAAGAAGGAGTCTGTGCAACCTTTGAAGACGGGTAACCGTCCAACTCGGTAACCCGGTCCATGCCTCGACCGGGCACCCACCGTGTTATCCGAGCGTTATCGAATGACCCTTCCGTTATCAAAAGTGCGCCATGGCTTCACCGTTGACGTACAACCCTGGCGGCTGAGAACTCCGAGTTCCCCGAAGGATGACGCGGTCGGGCTTTTGCGGGGTCAATCCTGCGTGGCGTCAGGCACCGTGTGACGGGCGGGCACCTCAGACCCGTTCGGCCGCCAGGTCCCCCACCGGCCACATCCCGTCCACCACCGCGGTCGTGTCACCCTTGCGGCGCAGGAAGCTCTGGAAGTCGGCAGCCCACTGCGCGTACCACTCGATCTGGCGGCGGTGCAGTTCCGCCGGGCCGAGGGCCGCGACCTTTGGGTGGCGGCCGGCTATCGCGCGAGCGAGCCGGGCCGCGGCCAGGGCATCCGCCGCGGCGTCATGGGCGGAGTCGAGCGCGACCCCGTACTCCCCGCAGACCGCTTCGAGGGTGCGCTTGCCGCGACGGTACCGGTCCACGGAGCGATCGATGGTGTACGGGTCGATGACGGGCGCCGGTTCGGTGCCGCCGAAGCGGTCGCGCAGCGACGGCAGACCGTACCGCCGCAGCTCCGCGGAGAGCAGGGTCAGGTCGAAGACCGCGTTGTACGCGACCACCGGCACCCCTGTCTGCCAGTACGAGACGAGCTCCGAGGCGATCGCGTCGGCCACCTGATCGGCCGGCCGGCCCTCGGCGACGGCCCGTTCGTTGGTGATCCCGTGCACCGCCACCGCGTCCGCCGGGATCTCGACTCCCGGATCGGCCAGCCACTCGCGGCGCCCGATCGGCTCCCCGTCCCTGACCTCGATCACCGCTGCCGTGACGATGCGCGCCTCGCGCGGATCCGTCCCGGTCGTCTCCAGGTCGAAGCCGATCAGCAGCTCCCCGTGCCAGCCCATGCCAATCCCCTTCTTCGTTCCCCCAGTGACCACCACGATCCCATGCGCCACCGACAATCAGAGGACCGCATTCCGCTTACCGGTCGAGGGAGTTGTCAGGACACAGGGCGCGAATCAGCCCAAGCCAGCTCGAACTCCTCGCGATACGTCTCGAAAAGCCCCTCTTCGCCGGTGGCGTCCGCCTTGACCACCCGTCCGCCGCCGCGCAGCACTATCACCGGCGCCTCCATCCCGCGCGTCCGGCGCAGATACGACTGCACGACCGCGATGCCGTCCGAGCCGTCTCCGTCGACGAGATACGCGGTGAAGCGGGGCGTCTCGTCGTAGACCTGGATCTCGAAGGCTCCGGGATCACGCAACCGGGACCTCACCCGCCGCATGTGCAGAATGTTCATTTCGACGGAGCGGCTCAACTCACCTTTCCTTACGCAGAGTTCGCGTTCACGCCGCTTCACCGCGCTGGAGGCGGGGTTCAGAAACAGCAGCCGCACGCGGCAGCCGGACTCGGCCAGCCGCACCAGCCGCCGCCCGGAGAAGTTCTGCACCAGCAGGTTCAGGCCGATACCTGTGGCGTCGAGGCGGCGGGCACCGCCGAAGATGTCCTCGGCGGGGAACTGCCGCAGCAGCCGCACCCGGTCGGGGTGCACGCCCACCACGTCCGCGTACCGGTCGCCGACCAGATTCTCGACCGCGTCGACGGGCAGCCGTCGAGCGGACGGCACGTCGCTGCCCCCGCCGAGTATGTCCAGGAGCTTGGCGGAGGCACGCTCGGCCTGGGACAGAACCGCCTCGGACAGGGCGCGGTTGCGCGAGACGACGTTCCGGGTGACTTCCAGCTCGTCGAGGGCGAGTTCGACATCCCGCCGCTCGTCGAAGTAGGGCTCGAAGCACGGCCAGTGCTGCACCATCAGCTCGCGCAGCTGCGGCAGTGTGAGGAAGCTGAGGACGTTGTCGTCGGCGGGGTCGAGCAGATAGCCCTTGCGGCGGCTGACCTCGCGTACCGCGACAGCGCGCTGCGCCCACTCCTGACCGGCGGGTCCGGCGGCGGCGACCACCCAGTCGTCCTCGCCGTGCATGGGTTCGTAGATGGGGCGCAGAACAGCGGCCACGACCGCGCGCAGCCGCTGTTCGACCAGGTTCAGCCAGATGTAGGCCCGTCCGGCTCGCTGGGCACGCGTACGCACCTCGCGCCAGGCTTCGGCGCCCCAGTCCAGCTCGGGTCCGATCTGAGACCCCATCTCCATCGGCCGGGCCACCGACACCGCTCCGGGTGGGACATCCGTGGAGCTCCCCTCGTGACCGCCGTCACCAAGGGGCAGCTCCCGCCCTCCCGAGCCCACCCGCGCACCGCCTTCCGCTCCCCCGAGCACTCCCTGGGCCAACGATCAAGGAAGGGTACTCCGGGAGCGGTCGGCGGTGCAGCCGGATGGACAGGTCGCTTCTCAACTACCGTTTTCCACGTCCCCGTTCTGGTCGGCGAGGGCGGGCGGAGTGAGCGGATTCATAGCGGTGACGTCGCGCGGGGCGATCGAGAAGCCCTGCCAGTGGACCGGCATGGGCTGCTGGTCCTCGTCCCGGGCGACATGGTGGAAGCCGATGTTCACCCAGGCCACGGGGTGGGTGAGGTTCTGTCCGTTGACCCACTTGTCGACGGACTTGCCCGCTCCGGCACCGCAGTTGCCCAGATTGTGGCTCGCGAACTGCTCGCACTTCTTGTACTGGGTGAAGTAGATGTCGTGCTTGGTGTAGGAACGACCCGGGTACTTGGAGGTGGCGCCGGGGACGATCTCGTACGAACGGGCGTGACCGTCCTTGTTCTTGCCGACCGTGCTGACCACGCGCCACCAGCGCATGCTCTTGGCGTCGCCCGCGAGTTCCTTGGTGATCTTCGTGCGCGTGGTCTTGTTACGCGGGGCCTCGCCGTCGGCGGCGGACGGGCTGACCACGGAGTCGTACTGCTCGACCTTGTTCTTGGAGGAGCCGTCGAGGCCGAAGTTGAGCCGCCAGAAGACGTTGTGGCTGTGGCTGGTGGCGTACGACTTGGCGCCCTTGCCGATCGGCCAGCCGCGGCCGTCGCCCGCGTCGTAGTCGTAGGGCGAGAGGCTGCCGGTGGCACCGACGTTCATATGGACGGTGCCGTCGTCCTGGAAGCGCCACTCGGTGATGTACTCGTACCAACCGACCTGGTTGACGGTGTAGACGAGCAGGTCCTTGCCCTGCTCCTGCCAGACCTTGTTCGCGCTGTCGCCCTGCATGCGATAGGCGTGTCCGCGCGACCGGGTCGTGGTGCACAGGCCCTTGACGTTCGGGTGCTCCGCGTCCACTGCGTCGGAGACCTTGACCGTCTTGATGGCGCCGCCGGGGCACTCTCCGGGTGCCATGTTCATCAGGCCCCGCCCGAAGCCTTCGCCGGTGAGGTCGTCGTACTCGATCGAGCCGTCGTCGTAGGGGACGTGGATCTGGGCGAGCTTCGCACTGGTGAGGACGCGTATCGGACGGGCCTCGCCCTTGGGCTGGTACGAGACGTTCTCCAGGACGAGCCCGGCCTCGCTCTCGTAGTGCCAGCACATCGTCCACTTGGTGCCGGTGGCCAGTTTCTGCTCGATCTTGTACGCCGCGCTGCAGTCGGCGGCCGCCGCGGGGGCGGCCTCGGGTGGGGAGCTGGGCTGTGCGGCGGCGGGCCCTGCGGCCGTGTTAGCGCCGACGGGCAGCGCGGCCACCCCGTGGCCCACCCCCCGCCCGCTGCG
The DNA here is from genome assembly GCA_965650905.1 of uncultured Streptomyces sp. GTDB lineage: Bacteria > Actinomycetota > Actinomycetes > Streptomycetales > Streptomycetaceae > Streptomyces. The sequence continues at coordinate 3,803 of CBFGQM010000426.1, forward strand.
CGCGCGGC
>CBFGQM010000427.1:0-3805 GCA_965650905.1 uncultured Streptomyces sp.
TGGATAAGGGGTTCGGGGAGACCGACGCCGGACGCGTCCTCCTCGAAGCCGACATGGAGATGAAGCGGGACTTCTCTCGCGCCATGGACCCCAAGAAGTCCCCCGGCAAAGAGTTCATGAACGCCACCCCCAAGGTTGACGGGGTGCCGTGCTGGGGATCGGGCCGCAACTGGATCGTTCCCGGCCGGGCGAAGGTCCGCGAGCAGGACGGCGGCATCTACATCCTCGACGCCCCGCTCAAGGTCAACCACGCGGCGATGGACTTCGACACCCCCGTGCAGGGCGAGGACTGCTCGAAGAAGCTCACCAAGGCGGAGAAGGAGCGCAGCCACCGGCTGATCACCCGCTACCTCGTTCCGCACGTGGAGAAGCAGATCAACACCGAGAAGAAGTACGCCGACCTGCGCCGCGTCTACAAGTCCCGTGTAGCCGCCGAGTGGATCCGGCAGCAGGACGCCAAGAAGGCCACCGACTTCCGGCCCATCATCAACAGCAACAATCTCAAGCGGTGGCCGCTGCGGGGTGAGAACGCCGACTGGGACAGGCGCACCGTATGGAAGGAGATGGTGAAGTCCTTCACCAAGGGCGACTTCACGTACGAATGGCCCCTTGGCGACGGACGCGTCTACACCTTCTTCGTCGGCGGCGTCGACTTCTCCAAGGCCCCCAAACGCAACATCACCCCCGTGGAATTCCAGCTCCAACACCGGCGCCTTCCCCAGACCACGAAGGACAGCGTGCGGGCACAGACCTCCGCGCGGGATGCCGATGTGACGTTCCTCGGTGGGAACGGGGCCGCGAAGACCGACGACGGCAAGCCCGACCCCACCCCCACGCCGACTCCCACGGACACGGGGAAGCCGACGCCGACCGACGCCCCGTCGACTCCGGCGCCGGATCCCACCACCCCGGGCCCCGGTGACACCGGCAAGCCCACCCAGCCCCCGGCGAAGGACCCTGACGGCGACCTCGCCGACACCGGATCGGATACCCCGGTCGGCCTGATCAGCGCCATCGCCGCCGCCGCCGTCGCGGCAGGCGGAGCGCTGACGTGGTGGATGCGCCGCCGTAAGGCGGACACCACCACCAGCTAAGATCAACCCGTAGCTACACCTACGCGAAGAGGCACCCTCCCTGCTGCTTACGCTGGGGAGGGGGCCTCTCGCATGCTGAGGGCCGCCGCGGCCCGGTCACTCTCCGGTGGTGACGTAGTCCAGAATTTCCCGCCGCGCCGGCGGATGGTCGAACCGGGGAACACGCGGGCCTACACGCCATGTAGGCGTGTAGGGCGGCAACGGCCTCGGGTTGCGGTCCTCGGTCGCCTCACGCGGCGCTGGCCGAGCTTATAGCTCGTGCAGATAGGCGTGGTGCTGGTACCCCAAAAGCCGCCGCCGCGGCTCGAGCAGATCGCGCTGGAGTCCTACGACCGGATCGTCGGCCTCGTCCTCGACCAGATCGCCGTCGACGGCTCGATGACCGCTGCTACGAGCGCCGGACCCCCGTCATCGACGCCTTCTTTGACCTCGCCGACGCCGTCATCACCGTACGCAGCCTGATCCGCCAGGCATGGACGACCCACCACTGGGACGAACGCCCGCACCGCCGTCCATGAGCACACATCTATCTGCGCGACCTCTAAGACGCCACCACCGACACGAAAACGAGAGCGCAGGTCGGGACATTTGCCTCTAGCGGTCGTACGGGATCCCTGGAGAGACTCGCCCAGCGCTGGAACGCCAGCGATCTGGCTGCATACGCGCGACTCGTTCACGAGTCAGTACGAGAAGGAGTTTCTTGCATGACCATGGAAAGAACAGCAGCGGTCGAGCACGTCGGCGGCCGCAGCCGCAAGCGCCGTTCCCGCTGGTTCACCGGGAAGTTCCTGGTGCTCTCCCTCGCCGGGGCGACGCTGCTGGCCGCCGCGGCCGCACTGGTGGTCCCGCAGTTCCAGGACAAGGCCAGCGCCGCCACCAACGGACAACTGATCGGCTTCTGCGGAATGCCGGGAGACATTGTCGGCGTAAAGATCGTCGGAAACAATCAGGACAACCAGCCCACGCAGAGGTACTTCACCTTCGGCTCCGCCAACAGTGACGGCTGCCAGCACCTTGGCGGTCACTGGTGGAAAGGCGATGTGTCAATCGACTGGCGCTCGGACTTCGAGCGGCCAGGGAGGCTGACCAAGTGCTTTGTGCCTGAAGTCCAGGGCGACAGCGACGAAACGCAGTGCAACTACTGAGTCGTCACCGTTGGCCCCGGGGCGGATGCGCCCTCGAGCAACACGATGAGATTTCGCCCTGACGGTGCAGATCGTGGCTGATCGGCCTGGCCAGGCGCCGTGCACGCGGCCCCTATTCGTGATCAAGGCTTGGAAAGTCGAGATTCATGAACAGAGGCCGCGTTCGCGTGCCTTCTTCCCAAACCACCTCCTCAAGCGCCCCTGCCGGGCGCCGTGCTACGGCACCCGCCAGGACCAGCCCAAAGGTAGGCAGCCTCGGCCGGCGGGCCTGATGGACTACGAGTGATCCAACCGCTCGCCGACCCACGGGGCCATCGTCGGTGAGGTGTCGTTCTCTTCGGCAAAGTGCCGGTAGATCAACAACCCCCCGCGGTCTGCGGCTCGGAAACCGAGAGGCCCGGCGGCGATCAGCTTCCTGTGAACGGTGCTGGCGCCCAACGCGCACTCAGCAGTCAAAACACCGTGATGGTGTGGGTTGTCGGCGGCGCCTACAAGGTTGACTCCGCCGACGGCAGGAGCCGCCTCGTCCCGGACTGCGTCTTGGTCGCGATAACCGTCAACTACCGCTACGGCAGATCAGCCTCACCCCGTCCGTAGCGCCGCGTCCCCTCGGACGGTCGTCGTCACCGCCCTTTCTTTCCCCTCACCAGGCCTTCGTGTTAACTGAAGGCTCCTACCAGCACCGGACACTGGGCCCATCACATGACTGTCCTGACAGCGGCGCGATCAGCGCTGTTCACTACCCTCCTGCACGACATGCGGCGCATCACAGGCGTGGACGCGGTCATGGGCGCCCTGGTGGCGGCCGATTCAGACCACTTCGTCATAGACCAGCTGGTCGGCGTCACCACCAAAGGTCTGCACAACCTGCGCGTCGCCATCGGTACGGGATTGGGCGGCAAAGCGATGGCCCTGCACAGGCCGATGCAGGTGCCGGACTACTGCCGGGCGGGCGGTATCAGCCACGAGTACGACCCGGCCGTGCGCCGGGAGCAGATCCGTGCCGCGTTCGCCGTCCCGATCCGGGTTCCGGTCCCCGGCGGTCCCCGGGGCGTGCTCTACGGAGCACTGCGCCACGAGTACGTCTTCGGCGACCGCGTCATCGGCGACGTCGTGGTACTGGTGCGCGCTTTAGAACGGGAGCTTGCCGAGGATCTGGAACTGAACCGCCGATTGGAACGCCTGCGGGTGACAGCCGGAGGCAGCGTCTCGGCCGCGAGCACGGAGATGAGCGTGGCCGAGCGCCGTAGGCTCGTCGACGTCTGCTCCGAACTCGTGCACATAGCATCAGAGATGCCCGACGGCTTTCAGTGCCGACAAATCGAGGCTCTCGTACGCCGTCTGGCCGGGCAGACGGCAGAACTCCCCAAGGCAGAAAAGGCAACTTGTACAGCCCTCACGGAGCGCGAACGGGAGATCCTGACCAAGGTCGCCACCGGTGCGACAAACCGCGAGGTCGCTGCCGCGCTGGGTATCAGCGCCGAGACCGTGAAGTCGAGCCTCACTTCCAGTATGCGCAAGCTCGGCGTGCGCAACCGTGTCGCTCTCGTGGCCGCGGCACGTGCG
>CBFGQM010000428.1:0-3758 GCA_965650905.1 uncultured Streptomyces sp.
CCGGCTTTCCGCGGGGCTCCGGCTTTCCGCGGGGCTCGGGCTGTCCGCAGAGCCCCCGCTTCCCGTATCGCTCCGGTTTTCGCGCTTCCCCGGGATGCGCGCCAGTTCGGGAGACGACGTGTCCAGCGGCACGGACCACGAGCGGACCAAACCCAACTGCACGACCTGGCGCGGCAGTACGGCGTCAAGGAGCCAGTCCGCGGCGACCCGGACCCGGTTGCCGGGCATCGCCGCCAGGTGGTAGCCGCGGGTGACGGCCCCGGCGAGCGGCCCGGACAGCGGGATACCCAGCGGGTTGGCGGCGGCCTTCAGCCCACCGAGGTCGACGGTGAAACCCACGTCCTTGTGCCGGTAGGCACGACGGTCTCCGGCACCGAGGGAGGCGGCGACGTTGTGGCCCGCGGTCTGCCCCTGCCGCCAGGCGTGCTGCGCCGTCATCGGCGTGTACTGGCCGGGTTTCTCCAGGTCCGGTACCGCGGCCGCGTCGCCGCACGCGAACACCTCGGGGTGGCCGGGCACCTGAAGGTGCGGGTCGACGAGCAGCCGGCCGCGTTCCATGGGCAGTCCGAGTGCCTCCGCCAGCGGATCGGGCCGTACTCCGACGCACCACACCAGGGTCCGGGTGTCGATGAACTCCCCGTCGCTGAGCCGGACTCCGGCCGGGGTCGCCTCCTCCACGGAGGTCCCGGTGCGGACGTCGACGCCGCGCCCCCGCAGCACGCTGTCGGCGGTGCGCGAGAGCCGCTCGTCCAGCTCCGGCAGCACGCGCGGGGCGATGTCGAGCAGCAGCCAGCGCGGACGCGCGCCCTCGCGCAGGGGCTGTTTGCGTACCAGCGCGTCGGTGAACAACTTCCCGTGCGCGGCGACTTCGGTGCCGGTGTAACCGGCACCGACCACCACGAAGGTGCACCGCGAGGAGCAGGCCGACAGATCGCCATCGGTCGCCGCGAGTTCCACCTGCCGGGTGACGTGGTCGCGCAGGTACAGCGCCTCGGGCAGGCCCCGGAAGCCGTGGGCGTGCTCCGCGACACCGGGGATGGGCAGCAGTTTGTTGACGCTGCCGGCGGCGAGCACGAGACGGTCGTACGCCAGTGTGCCCCTGCCGCCCTCGGGGCCGCCGTAGTGCACGGTCCGCTCGTCGAGGTCGATGCCGACGGCCTCGCCGAGCACCAGCCGTACGCGCGGCAGGGTGCCGGACAGCGAGACGGTGACACGGCGCGGTTCGAGCACCCCGGCGGCGACCTGGGGCAGCAGGGGCAGATACAGAAAGTAGTCCGTCGGGTTCAGCAGGATGATGTCGGCCTGGTTGTGGTCCTTGTGCCGGGCCGGCCGGGACAGGGTGCGAGCCGTCCGGTATCCGGCGAAGCCGGCGCCGACGATCACGACGCGGGGTCGACTCATGGTGCGCCTCCGGCGGGGTCGTGTACGGGCTTTCCGCGTCCCCCGGCCCCGGGTGCCCAAACGTTGGCTGCCCTGGGCGGTGGCGTTTCGCGCAGGGCCCCGGGGATACCCGGACCAGGACCCCGACCCGCCCCGTCGCGGAGGTGCCCCATGGCCGAATACGGCTACTTCCTCTCGACCGAGGAGTTCGGTCCCGCCGATCTCGTCGAGCAGGCTCGGATGGCCGAGCAGGCAGGCTTCCAGTCGCTGTGGATCTCGGACCACTACCACCCGTGGAACGACGCGCAGGGCCAGAGCCCCTTCGTGTGGTCCGTGATCGGCGCGCTCTCGGAGGCCGTCTCGCTGCCGATCGGCACGGCGGTCACCTGCCCCACCGTGCGGACGCACCCCGCGGTGGTGGCGCAGGCAGCGGCGACCAGCGCGGTGATGACGAACGGCCGCTTCCGGCTCGGCGTCGGCAGCGGCGAGGCCCTGAACGAACACATCGTCGGTGCCCCCTGGCCGCCCACACACGTCCGCCTGGACATGCTCGAGGAGGCGATCCAGGTGATGCGCCACCTCTTCACCGGCGACGAGATCAACCACTCCGGCGTCCACTACACGGTCGAGAACGCCCGCCTCTACACGCTGCCCGACGAGCCCGTCCCGATCGACATCTCGGGCTTCGGGCCGCAGGCGACCGCACTCGCGGCCCGGGTCGGCGACGGCTACGTCACGATGATGCCGGAAGAGTCGATGGTGGAGCAGTTCCGCAAGGGCGGCGGGGGCGCCAAGCCGGTCAGCGGCGGTACGAAGGTCTGTTACGGCCTCGACCGGGACGAGGCCGTACGCACGGTCCACCGGCTCTGGTCCAACCAGCTGCTGCCCGGCGAGATGGGCCAGGTCCTTCCCTCACCGCGCCACTTCGAGCAGTTGGAGCCGCTGATCACCGAGGACATGGTGAGCCGGAACGTCGTCTGCGGGGACGACATCGACCAGCATGTCGCCGCCCTCTCCGCGTTCACGGAGGCCGGATTCGACCGGGTCTACGTCAACCAGATCGGCCCCGACCAGCGCGGCTTCTTCGACTTCTACCGCACCAAGGTGCTGCCGCAGCTGGCGGAGCCGGCCCGCTGATGCCGTGCACAGCTGGCGGAGCCGGCCGCTGATGCCGTGCTCCACCAGTCGGCTGATCGCGTGCGTTACTTACTACGTGGCTGAGTGCTTGCGCCGAGCGTTACTTACGTGGCTGCGTGCTTGCGCTTGAGCTGCGCTGCGGCCTTGAGCTGTGCGGCGAGTGCGAGCACCCCGCCGACGGCCAACCCCATGCCCACCCGCCCCCGGTTGCGCGACACCCACTCCTGCGCACTGCGCGGCAGCGCCTCGCTGTCGAAGCGCCCGTGCGCCCCGAAGTCATGGCCGTGGGGCCCGTCTGCCGGGGACCAGAGGTTGCCGTGGGCGTCATGGTCGCCCCCGTCGCCCCCGTCGCCCTCGTCGCGCTGGGAGTCGAACGCCGTGCGGGCCAGATAGCGGTCGAGGAAACCGGGCGCGACCGAGTTGGTCAGCATCGTGGCGGTCGTGGAGCCGCCGACCCAGTACTCGCGGCGACGCGGATGCCCGGCCGCGTGCACGATGGCGCGTGCGGCGACCTCCGGCTGGTAGACGGGCGCGACCGGTCGGGCCCGGCCCGGCAGGCGGCTCAGCACCCAGTCGAACTGCGGGGTGTTGAGGGCGGGCAGCTGAACCATCGTCGTACGCACCCGCGATCCCCCGTGCAGCAGCTCGCAGCGCAACGCCTCGTTGAAGCCCTGAATCGCGTGCTTGGCCCCGCAGTACGCGGTCTGCAGCGGAATCCCGCGATACGCGAGCGCCGAGCCGACCTGCACGATCGTGCCCCGGTTCCGCGGCAGCATGTGCCGCAGCGCGGCCCGTGAGCCGAACACATAGCCCAGATACGTCACTTCGGTGACCCGGCGGAACTCGTCGGGCGTGATCTCGGTGAACGGCGCGAAGACTCCGGCGAAGGCGTTGTTGACCCAGACGTCGATCCGTCCGAAGGCGTCGACGACCTGCTGGGCCGCGTCCTCGACGGCCTTGGGGTCGGCCATGTCGACGGAGACGACGAGCGCTTCGCCACCGGCCCGTGTCACCTCGTCCGCCGCCGCGGCCAGTCCCTCACGGCCCCGGGCGAGCAGGGCCACGCGGTCGGCCTGGGCCGCGAAGGCCCGGGCCGCGGCCCTGCCCACGCCGCCGCTGGCCCCGGTGACCACGACGGCTCTGCGGCGGGACACGGCTCACCTGGCCCGGTGGTGCGGAGCTTCGGGGTCCGGCGGCCAGGTCCCGCCGGGCGCCCCGGTCGGGGGCGCGCCGGCGGCACG
>CBFGQM010000429.1:0-3755 GCA_965650905.1 uncultured Streptomyces sp.
AGGGACTCGCCGGTTCACTCGAAGACGGCGAGAAGGACGAGATGAGCGGCGCCGAACCCGGTGTCGACGAGAAGCAGGAGAAGTAGCCGTGGCTGTTCCGAAGCGGAAGATGTCGCGCAGCAACACGCGCCACCGCCGGTCGCAGTGGAAGGCTGCGGTCCCCACCCTGGTTGCGTGCGAGCGCTGCCACGAGCCCAAGCAGCAGCACATCGCCTGCCCGGCTTGCGGCACCTACAACAAGCGCCAGGTCCTCGAGGTCTGAGCGGCTGGTGAGAGGCTTCATGTCTGACGCCAAGGCGGATTCGAACGCCAAGAAAAAGCCGGACAACACAGCCTCGTCCCACACGCTTCTGGAAGGGCGGCTCGGGTACAAGCTTGAGTCCGCCCTTCTGGTACGTGCACTGACCCACCGTTCGTACGCGTACGAGAACGGCGGTCTGCCGACCAACGAGCGCCTGGAGTTCCTCGGGGACTCCGTCCTCGGCCTAGTGGTCACGGACACGCTGTACCGCATCCACCCCGACCTGCCCGAAGGGCAGCTGGCCAAGCTACGGGCCGCGGTGGTCAACTCGCGTGCGCTGGCGGAAGTGGGCCGCGGGCTCGAACTCGGCTCCTTCATCCGGCTCGGCCGGGGTGAAGAGGGCACGGGCGGCCGGGACAAGGCGTCCATCCTTGCCGACACCCTCGAAGCGGTGATCGGCGCGGTCTATCTCGACCAGGGTCTCGACTCGGCGGGCGAGCTCGTTCACCGCCTCTTCGACCCGCTGATCGAGAAGTCCTCGAACCTGGGCGCGGGCCTGGACTGGAAAACCAGTCTCCAGGAGCTCACGGCGACCGAGGGGCTCGGCGTGCCCGAGTACCTGGTCACCGAGACCGGCCCGGATCACGAGAAGACCTTTACTGCTGCCGCCCGCGTCGGAGGCGTCTCGTACGGCACTGGCACCGGCCGCAGCAAGAAGGAGGCGGAGCAGCAGGCGGCGGAATCCGCCTGGCGTGAGATCCGCTCCGCCGCGGACGAACGCATCGCGACGGCCCGCTCCCAGGCCGCCGCCGAGGCGACCGAGGTTGCGGAGGTCGCCGAGGAAGCTGATGCCTGCGGGGTTGGTGAGGTTGCAGAGGCGGAGAGGGCCATCGAGGCCTGCTCGGCCACCACCTCGGACACCACGCCGGCCTGACGTCACCGTCCTCGTCCCCCGGCCGGACCTTCGGTCCGCCGGGGGTTTTCGTTGCCGCGGAGCCTTGCTCCGGCGGTTTCCGTTCCCGGGGAACCGGGCCCATCGGCGCTCCACCCGACGCGATACGCTGCCGACATCCGTCGTCACCTCCGTGCGCCCGAGGAGCCCCGTGCCCGAACTTCCTGAGGCCGAGGTCGTACGGCGCGGACTGGAACGCTGGGTCAGCGGGCGGATCGTCGCCGACGTACAGGTGCTGCACCCGCGCGCTGTACGACGTCACATCGCGGGCGGCGAGGACTTCGAAGCCCGGCTCAAGGGGCACCGGATCGGGCTCGCCCAGCGCCGCGGCAAGTACCTCTGGCTGCCGCTCGCCGACTCCCCGAGCGCCGTCCTCGCGCACCTCGGCATGAGTGGCCAGCTCCTCGTCCAGGTGGAGGGCGCGCCCGCCGAGAAGCACCTGCGCATCCGCGTCCGCTTCGCCGACACCCTGAACACCGAACTCCGCTTCGTTGACCAACGCACCTTCGGCGGACTCTCGTTGCACGCCACCACGCCCGACGGACTGCCCGATGTCATCGCGCACATCGCCCGCGATCCGCTGGACCCGCTGTTCGACGACGCGGCCTTCCACGAGGTGCTGCGGCGCAGGCGTACGACCATCAAACGCGCCCTGCTCGACCAGTCGTTGATCAGCGGCGTCGGCAACATCTACGCGGACGAGGCACTGTGGCGCGCGCGCCTGCACTACGAGCGCCCGACCACCGGTTTCACGCGCCCGCGCACCGCCGAACTCCTCGGCCACGTACGGGACGTGCTGTACGAGGCCCTCACCGCGGGCGGCACCAGTTTCGACAGCCTGTACGTCAACGTGAACGGTGAGTCGGGCTACTTCGACCGGTCCCTCGACGCGTACGGGCGGGAGGGCGAGCCGTGCCGGCGCTGCGGCACGGTGATCCGGCGCCGGCCCTGGATGAACCGGTCCAGTTACTTCTGCCCACGCTGTCAGCGGCCACCGCGCGTCGCGTCGTAGCGCTTGCGTGCGGCCAGGACGTCGTCCATGCGCCCCTCCACGAGGTGGACCAGGGCCAGCAGTCGCTCGCGACCTCGCGGCCCAGCGGCGTCAGTCCGTAGTCCACGCGCGGCGGATTCGTGGGCTGTGCCTCGTGGGCTGTGCCTCCCGGTGCACCAGACCGTCCCGATCCAGGGCGTGCAGCGTCTGGGACAGTATCTTCTCGCTCACGCCGTCGATACGCCCGGTTGTGCTTCGCAGGTCGCCCGATCGTGAAGATCAAGTGGGTGCGATCGGTCGCCACTGGACAATCGGCGCCGCGCGATCCGCAGTTCCTGACGTGACCTGCGAAAGACCGGCCCAAGCGTCGCCCGCTTGTAGGGGTCGCTCGCGCCGTAGGGGCCGGGGCTTCCTGCTGAGAAGGGGGCGGTCGCCTAGTCACCCTCGTCAGCCGTTGAGCAGCCGCCCGCGTATGGTCCGTATCTTTGCGTGACCTCCATGGCGCGGCCTGTGGCGGCGCGGCCGGCGGCGGAGCACGGGTGACGTCCCGTCTTCGGGTGTTCCTCCTCCATGCGGTCAACGTTCCTCACTCGAACGAGTGAAGGGCGTCGGGTCGGGACGGTACCGCATGCTGCAAGGTGGAAGCGCCCCCCGGGCAGGCCCTAACGTGCACCCATGGGTCAGGATGTGCGGCTGGTGGCGTGGGTGCGCGGAGGGGTGCAAGGTGTCGGTTTCCGCTGGTTCACCCGTGCCAAGGCGTTGGAGATCGGCAGCCTGTGCGGCTTTGCTCTCAATCTGCCGGACGGACGGGTCCAGGTCGTCGCGGAGGGACCGCGGGCCGGATGCGAGGGGCTGCTCGACTGGCTTCAGGGCGACGACACGCCCGGCAGGGACGAGGGAGTCACTGAGATTTGGGACACTCCCCGGGGCGGCTACCACGGCTTCGCCATCCGCTGAGATCCACCGCCGTCGACCGGCCCCAACACCGCGGGCCGGGGGCGAAGGACAGGCCCGGGGTACCTGCCCTGGGCAGAAACAGCCTGGTGGTTGCCAAGAACCGCTTGCCGTGGCAGGCTCCGCAGGTAAGGATGATCGACACGCCCCCAGGGCCCCCGAGGAGAGGCCGCGCCGCCCGTTTTCCGGCCGCGCGCCCGGGGTCGCCCGTCAATACGGGGCGTGATCGTGTTGACCGTCAAACTTTTTGGTGAGACGCTGAAAGCCCCACGCACCTTAGCTGTTTGGCATGTAAGAACGGCAGCGAAAACTCAACAGTGCCAAGCATCAAGGGTGCGATTCCCTCACGACCCACACCGCTTCGGTCGGTCACTCAGTGTGGAGGACCATCCATCATGGCAAAGGCGCTTCTCGGTTACGTCGGCGGCTCCGACCCGCGACTTCTCGCCGAGATGCGACGGCTCCAGCAGCGCGTCCAGGACCTGGAATCCGAGCTTGTACGAATCCAGGCGGAGAACGACGCGCTGACGGCTGCCGCTTCTCACGACTCGCTCATGGAGCTCGACGCACACCAGGCGGAGCCTGCACTCGCCTGATCACTGCATCGCAGCAATCGC
>CBFGQM010000430.1:0-3733 GCA_965650905.1 uncultured Streptomyces sp.
CGCATCGAGGATTCCGCCGTGGCGGAACTGTCCGTCGAGATCACCGAACAACTGCGTGGGGAGATCCGCCGCCATGGCCAGCACTGAGACCAAGGCCGACGGGAACGTCGGGGACAGCACTGATCTGGCCGGTCTGGAGGCGGGGCTCGACGCGCTGGAGACGGTTCAGACGAGCCGGACCCCGTTCCGCCAGACACTGGTCCAGAAGATCCTTCCGCCGATCGTCGCCGTCGCGCTGGTCGTGGTGGTCTGGCAGGTGCTGATCGCGTTCAGGGTCGTCGACGACCCGACCAGGCTGCCCTCGCCGTCCGCGGTGTGGGGCGAGGTCCGCGAGGCCTGGCTGCAGGGCACGCTGCTCGACTACATCTGGACCAGCGTGTCGCGCGGTCTGCTCGGCTTCCTGTTCGCGCTCGTCATCGGCACTCCGCTGGGCCTGCTGGTAGCGCGCGTGAAGTTCGTGCGCGCGGCGATCGGCCCGATCCTCTCGGGACTGCAGTCCCTCCCGTCGGTTGCCTGGGTGCCGCCGGCCGTCGTCTGGCTCGGCCTGAACAACGAGATGATGTACGCGGTGATCCTGCTCGGCGCGGTCCCGTCGATCGCCAACGGCCTGGTGTCCGGCGTCGACCAGGTGCCGCCGCTGTTCCTGCGGGCGGGACGCACCATGGGGGCGACGGGGCTGCGCGGCACCTGGCACATCGTCATGCCGGCCGCTCTGCCCGGCTACCTGGCGGGTCTGAAGCAGGGCTGGGCGTTCTCGTGGCGTTCGCTGATGGCCGCCGAGATCATCGCCTCGTCGCCCGACCTGGGCGTGGGCCTCGGCCAGCTGCTGGAGAACGGCCGCAACGCCAGCTCCATGTCCATGGTCTTCCTCGCCATCCTGCTCATCCTGATCGTCGGTATCGCCATCGACCTGCTGATCTTCAGTCCGCTGGAGCGGTGGGTGCTGCGCAACCGCGGTCTCCTGGGGAGGAACTGAACTCCCATGCGCCCTCAACCGGCCCATCCCGTGCTCCTCGTCATCGCCCACGGCAGCCGCGACCCGCGCCATGCCGCGACCGTGCAGGCCCTGGTGCGCCGGGTGCGGGCCATGCGGCCGGGGCTGCGCGTGGAGACCGGTTTCCTGGACTTCAACGTCCCCGCTGTCTCGCCGGTGCTGGAGTCCCTGACGGCGCAGGGAGTACGCGACGTCGTGGCCCAACCGCTACTGCTGAACCGGGCCTTCCACGCGAAGGCCGACATACCGGCGGTCCTGCGGGAGGCACCGTCGCGGCTGCGGATCCGGCAGGCCGAGGTGCTCGGCCCGTCGCCGCTGCTGACGGCCGCGCTGGAACGGCGGTTGTACGAGGCCGGGCTGAGCCCGGCCGACAAGTCCTCGACCGGGGTCGTGCTGGCCTCGGCGGGGTCCACGGACCCGGAGGCGATCGCAGTGATCGCAGAAATCGCGCGGGAGTGGCGGCACACCGGTTGGTGCGCCGTGCGGCCTGCGTTCGCCTCCGCATCACTCCCCCGCACCGAGGACGCCGTACGGGAGCTGCGCGCCCTCGGCTGCGACCGGGTGGCGGTCGCACCGTACGTCCTCGCGCCCGGCTTCCTGCCGGACAGCATCGCGCGCGGGGCCGCGGACGCGGACGTCCTGGCGGATGTGCTGGGCCCGGCGCCGGAGGTGGCGCGGGTGCTGCTGGACCGGTACGACGAGGCACGGACGCCGGCGCTCGCGGCGCTCGGCGCCTGAGCGCTCCGCTGGGAGTACGGTCCGAATCCGGTCCGGAATCCGGTCCCGAATTCGGGAACCCGCAGGCCGTCTGTGGCTGGTCGCGCCGCGCTGCGGACCGTCGTCGCGCAGCGTCTCGTGATGCGCGCCGCGCGCCATGAGCGCCACGTCGTGCCCCGCCGCCGCGAGCGGGCCGCCGATGACGCCGCCGACCGCTCCTGGCCCCATGATGAGCTAACGCGTGCCGCTGAGCCTCGCACGGACGTGTGGGGCGGGACCGCCGTCAGCCGCCGGTCGTCTCCGCGAGTTTGACCACGGTGTTCCAGTTGCGTGTGGTGGCGATCAGGCCCTTCAGCAGCCTGGGCCTCGAAAGGCTCTCGGCCAGCTTGGAGCGACCGAGGCCGTCGGGGGCGTAGAGGTAGAGGCAGCGGTCGCCGAGGCGGAACTCCTCCGGCAGGAAGGAGGCCTGGTCGAGGGACGCGAAGCGTTCGGGGCCGACCGGGGCCGAGAAGTAGGTGACGTGCAGCTGCTTGGCCTCCAGCTCGGCGGCCTGGAACGGGCAGGCCTCGAGCACGGCCCGGAGGTACGCGTGGTCGCGCACCAGGACGTCGACGGGGAAACCGAAGCACTTCTCGAGGGCGCCCGACAGCTCCGCCGCGAGAGACTCCTCGTCGCCGTGGTCGCTGGTGAAGGTGGCGTTGCCGCTCTGCAGATAGGTGCGTACGCCGGTGTGGCCGAGGCCCTCCAGGAGCGCGCGCAGTTCGGCCATCGGCACCTTCTTGTTGCCGCCCACGTTGATCCCGCGCAAAAGCGCAGCGTACGTCATCATCCACACACGTTATACGGGTTCATGCGTTCGAGGGCACTCAGGCCACGGTGCTCCCCCAGACCGCGGTGCTCCAGACCGCGGTGGTCCAGACTTGCGGTGCTCAGGCCGCCTCGGTGACGACTTCGCGGTCGAAGGAGACGATCGTGCGGGTGAAGTCGCGGGTGGAAAGCAACAGCTTGTAGATGATGGCGAGCTCGAAGACGAGGAGGAGCGCGCCGGACACGAGGGTCGCCTCGATCACCGCGTCGAGGAGCGGGCCGACGATGAAAACACCCATCTGGAATTCGATGCCGCTCACCAGGTGGCTACGAATACGGTGGCGGAGCAGGAGGCAGCGTACGCGCAGGTAGACCGGGAAGCGGTGGCGGAACTCCTGGTGCAGATCGATGACTCGCGGCTGCTTCTCCAGGGATTCGGCAGCGGGTCCGCCGACCGCCCTGTTCTCGGAAAACGATTCCGCCCCATCCTCGGAAACCGCCGCCGTCCTGCGGAGATCCTGTGCGATGTCGGCCTCGGGATTGTTGCGCAGCAGGTCTTCCATGAAGGCGAGTCGGGCGGAATTCTCTGCGCGCCGCGCCTCCCGCACACGCGCCTTGATCTGCTTCCGCATGGAGTGGCGGATCTTGAAGATTTCCAGGGAGTTGATGTAGCGCAACATATCCAGGCCGACGACGGCGAGGGCGAGCCAGATGTAGACCGTGTCATCGGTGCGCTGGTACTGACCGGCCATCAGCGCGACTCCGCACACCATCACGCGGACGCGGTCGAAGACGAAGTCCAGCCAGGCCCCGAACACGGAACCCTGGCCGGTGAGCCGGGCCACCTTCCCGTCCATGCAGTCGAGGACGAAGCTCAGGTGGTAGACGATCGCGCCGGCGATCAGCCAGCGCCAGTCACCGAACGCGAAGCACGCCGACGAGGCCAGCCCCAGCAGGAACGCTCCCCAGGTGATCTGGTTCGGCGTGATCGTCGTCCGCATCGCGGTGAAGCGCACGAGCGGTGTGGCGACCGGGTCGACGAGCAGCACGGTCCACCACGCGTCGCGCTTCTTCTCGGTGATGCGGCGCACCTCGGCGAGGGGCGGTATGTCTCGGCGCATGGGTCAACTTCCCGAGTTCGGTTTGAGTTCACCTCACGCTAAGAAGCCGATCGAACAAGGAACAAGAAGGAGTCTGTGCAACCTTTGAAGACGG
>CBFGQM010000431.1:0-3731 GCA_965650905.1 uncultured Streptomyces sp.
GCGCCTGGCAGCCCACGGTCGGCCTCTCCATGCTGATCATGTCCCTCACGGACGCCCCCCGCCTGGTCGTCGCCATGTTCATGGGCGGCGACGCGCCCTTCGTCCAGATACTCGGCTGGGCCACCTGGGTAGCAGCCGGCGTCCTGTTCACGCTGATGGTCAGCAAGTCACACGACCTCCCGTGGCCGAAGGCCCTGGGCGCGTCCGCCATCCAACTGATCTCGCTGCTGTCGATCATCAAGCTGGGAACGTTCTGACCATGCCGCACAGCGGCGTGGCACGTGAGTGCGCTGCGCCGCATGGCACGTGAATGTGCTGCGCCGCGCGGGGCTGGGTGTGCTGCGCGGCGTCGTGGCGAAGCGACCTCTCAGCTTCCCGGGGCGGCCGGCTCGATGTTCTGGTTGGCGTGGAAGAGGTTGTGCGGGTCGTAGGTCCGCTTGATGCCCGCCAGCCGGTCGTAGTGGTCGCGGTACGCGGACCTCACCCTGGCCTGGGGCTCGTTCTCACCGAGGAAGTTCACGTAGGAGCCGCCCATCGAGTGGGGGTGCATCTCGTCCCAGTAGTCGACGCACCACTCCTTGATGATCCCGGCGTTGGCCGGATCGGGGTCGATGCCGCCGTACACGCCGGACCAGGTGGCATGCCGGTACGCCCACGCCGTGTCCTCCGGCCTCACCCGGTGCGCCGCACCGTCGACCGGGTACAGGTGCATCATCGACAGATCGGTGGGAATGCCCTCCCCGTACTTGGCGTGCACGGCGATGGCGTCGTCCGTGATGCGATCGAAGAAATCTCCGCGCCAGTACCACTGGAGGCCGGGCGGGATCAGCCCGTCGAACATCGTCTGGAGCGCGGGATACGGCATCGGCGCTGCAAAGTGGAAGGCCGGCGGGGCGGGCTCGTTCACCGGCGCGAAGGCCGCGTCGACCCGGTCCAGATCCCCTGCCCAGCACCACACGACGGCGCACATCTTCTGTCCTTGGATCTCCTCCGGGAACGGCGGGGCGGGCGGCACGACGAGCGACGCGAAGAAGCCGCTCAGATCCTCGGGCGCCTGGGGCAGAAAGTCGCCGTACCACCGCAGTACGTCGCGGATGTGGTCGAGTGTCCACAGGGTGACCCCGCCGGCCACGGTGTGCACGGGGTACAGCTGGAAGGTGAAGGACGTGACGACACCGAAGTTCCCGCCGCCGCCGCGCAGCGCCCAGAACAGGTCCGCGTCCTCCTGCTCGTTCGCGGTGACGAAGCCGCCGTCGGCCAGCACGACGTCCGCGGACAGCAGGCTGTCCACCGTCAGGCCGTACCTGCGGGTGAGGTGGCCGTGCCCGCCGCCCAGGGTGAGGCCCCCGACGCCCGTCGTCGAGACGATGCCCGAGGGCACGGCCAGCCCGAAGGCGTGGCAGGCATGGTCCACGTCGCCGATCAGACTGCCGCCGCCGACCTGGACGGTCCTCGTCCCCGGGTCGACGCGCACCCAGCGCATCGGCGAGAGGTCGAGGGTGACGCCGTCGTCCACCAAACACGTTCCCCCGCCGCTGTGTCCGCCGCCGCGGACGGCGAGTTCGAGGCCGTGGTCGCGTACGAAGTCGACCGCGTTCATGACGTCCGCGACGTCCATACACTGCACGATGGCGGACGGCCTGCGGTCGATCATCGCGTTGTAGATCTTGCGAGCCTCGTTGTATCCACGGTCGTGCGGCGAGACGACCGGACCGCGCAGCACGGTCCGCATCGCCTCCAGAGTCGTGTCGTCCATGCCGGCCATGACGATCTCCTCGCAGAGGGCAAGGTACGGTCCGTTCCCCTTCCGGCTCCACCGGAAGGCACGCGCCGGTGCCTGTCCTGCCCCGGCACCCGACCGGCGCCTGTCCGGCACCTCCTGGGCCGCAGAACGCAACCGACGCCACAGGGCTGACCTCACCAGCGTCTCCCCGTACGCGGAGTCTCGCAATCGCCGCCCTCACACATCGTCTGACAATGCAAGAGCCGCACGAGCCGGAAAGACTGGAAGCATGGCCACCAAGACGTCGAGCAACACCAAAAAGCCAGGCAAAACAATCAAGGCGGCCCTCGAGGGCGGCCCTGCCGATCTCCCCGAGAGGATCGTCCCCCTCACCCCCACTGAACCCACCGGACGCGCCGAAGAGGACCTGAAGATCGCGCACCGCGGCGGATACGAACACTTCCGCCCCACTTCACGGCACAAGGAAACGCCGGAGGGAAAGCTACCGGTCTACGAGTGGTGGGAACGAACGGAGATCGCCGAATGAACGGAGCGACGGACCGAACAGCAAACACAGAGTGAACAGACCGAGCGGACCGAGCGGAGCAAAGGGTCCAGACGCCTCAGGCGTCGAGCATCCGCCCCGGCTCTTCACGACCGGATTCTCCACGCTCCAGGGGAAGTTGATCCACTCATCGGTCCGCTTCACGGGTGCCGACTCCGGTATAGAACTCGACGCCAGCTGACGCACGGCGCGGCCGAACTCCTCGTAGGTGAGGTTCTCGCGTACGCCTGCAACCGTCATGCCGGTCCCGCCTCACACCTGGGACCGATGGAAGTTGAGGTAGGACCGCGAGGCGGTGGGACCGCGCTGGCCCTGGTAGCGGGAGCCGTACCGCTCGCTGCCGTACGGAGACTCGGCCGGCGAGCTGAGCCGGAACATGCACAGCTGCCCGATCTTCATGCCCGGCCAGAGCTTGATCGGAAGCGTGGCGAGATTGGACAACTCGAGGGTGACATGCCCGGAGAACCCCGGGTCGATGAACCCGGCGGTGGAGTGCGTGACGAGCCCGAGCCGCCCCAGCGAACTCTTCCCCTCGAGCCGCGAGGCGAGGTCGTCCGGAAGGCTGATCATCTCGTACGTACTCGCCAGCACGAACTCCCCGGGATGCAGGATGAACGGCTCGTCCCCGTCCGGCTCGACGAGCCGCGTGAGGTCCGCCTGCTCGATGGAGGGATCAATGTGCGGGTAGCGGTGATTCTCGAACACCCGGAAGTAGCGGTCGAGCCGCACGTCGATGCTCGACGGCTGCACCATGGATTCGTCGTACGGAGCGATCCGCACTCGTCCGGAGTCGATCTCGGCCCGGATGTCCTTGTCTGAGAGAAGCACGCCCCGAGGATACGCAGAGCGTACGGGCCCGCCGCAATCCGAAGACGGCGAAGGACCCGCCGCGATCCCAAGAGCGTGACGGGCCCCGCACAGGGTGTAACAGCGCGCCTGCCGCTGCCTACCGCTTTTCCATCGCCACCGGCACGACGTTCCGGAGCCGGGTACAGCGGGGGCAGCGGATCAACCTGCCAGGGCCGAGCCGCTCGGCCTGCTGCATCGGGAGCGAAGCGGTGCTGAACACGTGCCCTTCGGCACAACGGACGACGGTGCTGCGTTCCATCAAGTCCCCAGAGTCCCTTCCCCAAGAGCCGCGTCTGACTGACGAGGAAAGCCACATTACGGGATGAAAGGGACGGCCCTCCAGGCGGCACTCCGATCCTGCCCGGACCCTCACCCGCCCCCTCACCGTACGCCCCAACTCCCGCATCCGGCAGCCCCATTCACTCTCCGAAACGACACCAGGTCCCACGGCTTCGACGCCGGGGACCTGGCATGGGGTACAGTGATTCCGCGTTTCCAACACCGGGCGGACCGGTGTCTTTCGCGGGTGTAGTTTAATGGTAGAACATCAGCTTCCCAAGCTGAGAGCGCGAGTTCGATTCTCGTCACCCGCTC
>CBFGQM010000432.1:0-3731 GCA_965650905.1 uncultured Streptomyces sp.
CGGAGATCCGTGACGAGGTGATCGACCAGGTACTGGCGCGTGGTGCTGTGGCTGGTGCCGCGCGGCATCGGCGTCTCCGTCACGGAGGGCGTGGTCACGCTCGCCGGCCAGACGAAACGCAGGAGCGAGACGGAGATCGCCGTCTCCATGACCCGGCAGATCGACGGCGTGGTCGCGGTCCTCGACAAGCTCACCTGGCGCCTGGAGGACCCGTCTGCGTTCGGACGAACAGGCGCCGCACGGTGCGGGCCGACGACCGGCTGCGCAAACTCTGAGAGGAGGCGGACCATCATGGCGACGAACGTGCTGGTCACCTACGGAACGACAAACGGATCGACGGCGGAGATCGCCCAGACCATCGCCGAGGTCCTGCGCAAGGACGGGCTGGCGGTCGAGGCCCTCCCGACCCGCTCCGTGTCGAGTGCGGCGTCGTACGACGCCGTCGTGGTCGGCGGCGGGCTGTACGCCGGTCGCTGGCACAAGGACGCCCGGCGTTTTGTCCGCCGACACCGCGAGGCCTTGTCCAAACGCCCGCTCTGGTTCTTCAGCAGCGGCCCGCTCGACGCCTCGGCCTCGGAGCGTGACGTCCCGCCCGTGCCCTGGGTGAAGAAGGCCATGGCCCGGCTCGACGCCAGGGAGCACGTCACCTTCGGCGGTTGCCTGCAGGAGGGTGCGAAGGGCTGGGTCGCCCGGATGATCCTGCGCGACGGCAGGGGCGGGGACTTCCGCAACTTCGATCAGATCGAGGCATGGGCAGCACGGATCGGCCACGAGCTGACGATCTGAAAGGAAGGTGGGAGAGAAGCCCTTAGATCGCCGCAGATCAGAGCGAATGTGTTGGAGACCACTGAACGCGCCGGGGCATCCTTCCTAGCCATTTCCACTCCTCTCAAGAATATGCACGGCAGATACTCCCCGACCGCAGTTGACTCCGACTCACCCAGGGCATGCCGGCGCTGCCATCAGACGGAAGCGCTGAGGCGCGGCAGGCGCTTCGGCCACCTGACCAGGAACTCACCCAGAGGCTCCAAAAACGACGTCTGCGTTCTCGCCACTCCAGCCAGCCGGGCTGTGCCAGTGGCGTCGACGACCGAGGAGTCGGCCGGCTGGAGGTCCGCCCAGAGAAGTGCTGCCTTCAGCGCATGGCGGACCGCCTCGTGCTGGGAGGGGCGTGTGTGGTGGGTGGCGACTCCCGTGCGGCAGCCGACCTCCCGCTTCCGCTCGGAAGCACGGCCGGATAAGCACAGCGTTGAAAGCATCGTCAAACGGCTTGACGGACTTGACGACCGTTGTAATGTGTTAACCGTCCCTGCCCGACTGGCCCGAGAGGTGCGGAACGCCACGCCATGCCCCAGCAGCCACCAGCCCACCCGGCGCCCTCAGCGCATGTGACAGCCGCCGAGATCTCCCGTATCGCAGGGGTCACGCGCGCCACCGTCAGCAACTGGCGCCGCCGCCACGACGACTTCCCGGCTCCCAGCGCAGGCACGGAAACCAGCCCGCTCTACGACCTGCCGGCCGTCCAGGCATGGCTGCGGGGACGCGGGCACACCTCCACCGCCTCGCCGACCGAGGAGCTGCGTACGGCGCTCCGGCTGCTGGGACCCGGCTCGGGAGTGGCCGCGCGACTGTTCCCGCTGGTGGCTGCCGCGTCCCGCCGTACGCCGGAGGAGCTGGCCGAACTCGCCGCCGTACCCGAGGACCAGCTGATCGCCCGCGCGGAGAAGACCGCGGGCGAGCTCCCGGCTGCCGTGCCCGAGGCCGAACCGGTCCGCTACGGTCCGGCCGACGCGGGAGCGGTCCGCGCGCTGCTGGCTTGCGTCCGTGAGGCGGGGCCACAGGCCTCCGTCGACGTCCTCGCCGAACGCGAACTGGACGAGGGCACCGCCAGCGGCGTCTACCAGACCCCGGAGGGCCTGGCCCTGCTCATGGCACGGCTGCTGCCCGCCGGCGCGTCCCGCGTCCTCGACCCCGCCTGCGGCAGCGGCACGCTCCTCGCCGCCGCCGCCCGGCAGGGAGCGCGGGAGCTGTTCGGGCAGGACTCGCTCCCCGTCCAGGGCCGGCGCACCGCGGTCCGGCTGCTGCTCGCCGCACCCGGGGCCGAGACGGCGGTCCGCGTCGGCGACAGCCTGCGCGCCGACGGCTTCCCCGACGTCACAGTGGACGCTGTCCTGTGCAACCCGCCGTTCGCCGACCGGGACTGGGGTCACGACGAGCTGGCCTACGACCCGAGGTGGGCGTACGGACTCCCGCCCCGCTTCGAGTCCGAACTGGCCTGGGTGCAGCACGCCCTCGCGCACCTGGAGCCCGGCGGCCACGCGGTCATGCTGCTGCCGCCCGCGCTCGCCTTCCGCTCCTCCGGCCGCCGCGTCCGCGCGGAACTCATCCGCGGCGGGGCCCTGCGCGCCGTCGTCTCCCTTCCGGCACGTGCCGCGTATCCGCTCCACATCGGCCTGCAGATCTGGGTGTTCCAACGCCCCGAGCCGGGCGGCACGGACCGTACGACGGTGCTGTTCGTCGACGGGGAGGGCGAGCAGCGGGACGGCGCCCCGGGCACGGCGTCCGCCACCGACACGGCCACGGCCGACGCCGGCACCCGTGGCGGCTCACGCCCCCGCCGATCCGGTTCGTCCGCTTCCGCCGCCTCCTCCACCCCTGCCTCTTCCGCCTCCGCCTCCGCCGCCTCCTTCGACTGGGCGGGGCTGACCGACCGGGTCCTCGGCCAGTGGGCCGCGTTCACCACCGCACCCGACACCTACGCCGATGAGCCCGGCGTCGCCCGTGCGGTGCCGCTCGTCGACCTCCTCGACGACGTCGTCGACGTCACCCCGGCCCGCCATGTGCGGGCGACCGCGGCCGACATCGACCCGGCCGCCCTGGCCCGCCGCGTTCACGACCTGCACGGGCAACTGGCCGAGCAGGTCACCGCCCTGGCGGCCGCCTCCGCGTCCGGCGGCTGGCAGCCGTCCGGCGCCTCGGCCCGCGAATGGCGTACGGCGACCGTCTCCGACCTGGCGCGCGGCGGGGCCCTGACCGTGCTGCGGGCGGCGACGCCCGGCACCCGAGGCTCCAAAAGCTCCGGCGCCCCCACCGTGGACCGGCCGGTCCTCGCTGCCCGCGACATCTCGGCCGGAAACCCGCCGTCCGGCACGGCTGTCGACATCCACGCGGAGGCCGCGCAACCCGTAGCCGCCGGGGACGTCCTCGTACGCGCCGTCGCGGGCGGCGGTGACGCGGCCACGATGACCCGGGTCGCCGACGACCGGGACGCCGGAGCCCTGCTGGGTCAGCACATCCACCTCCTGCGCCCCGACCCGTCCCGCCTCGACCCGTGGTTCCTGGCCGGATTCCTCGGCGCCGAGGACAACATCGCCTCCGCGTCGACCGGCAGCAGCCTCGTGCACGTCACACCGGGCCGCCTGCGCGTACCGCTGCTGCCTCTGGAAGAACAGCGGCGCTACGGGGAGGCCTTCCGCCGCGTGTACGAGCTGCGCGCGGCCGTCCGCCGGACCGCCGACCTCGCCGCCGACACCGCGGCCGCCCTCACCACCGGCCTCACCGCCGGCGTACTCCTGCCACCGGACACCATGAATGCTCCGGACACAGCGGACACCCCCGACACCCCGGACAGCCGTTCCGCCTGAAACGCCCCACACGTCCGACCCCACACGACCACACTGGATCCCTGCCGTCCCACGCCCACCACGCCCGGGACGGCGCTCTTCGGAAGG
>CBFGQM010000433.1:0-3681 GCA_965650905.1 uncultured Streptomyces sp.
TCGACCAGCAGCACGGTGAGGTTCCGCTCGTCCCGCAGGCGCCGGACCAGGTCGAGGAAATGATCGACGCCCGTGTTCAGGAGGCCGTCAGCCACCTTCACGCCCTCGACATCCCTCACCCTGCCCGGCAGGCCCTCGCCTCCCTCGCACGCTCTGCCACCGACCGCCGTAACTGACCCCCGAACGGCTCCCAGCTGATGCCGGGCGCCTGCCGGAAAGGACTGCATCGATGACCTACACCGACGCCTCGATGGACGCCCTGCGTCAGTCCGGCGACGAACTCGCCGACGCTGTCGTCGCCACCCTCTTCGAACGGGAGGAGGTGGGCAAGTTCAACACGCTGATGCGTTACGTCTCCACCGCCGGAGCGCCCCTGCCCGATGGGCTGCCCGATGTCGCCCGCGAGTACCTCCAGGCCACCAGCGTGCCGCCGGACTGGGTGGACTGGACGGAGATGGAGAAGGCGCGTCTGTTCTTCATCGACAACAACGTGCACATCTCCACCGCGCTGTCGTTTGCCTCCATGCCCGCCTGCTACGTCGTCCCTCACGTGGCGAAACTACTCTCAGCCACGCACGGGCTGAACTACCCCTCCAAGCGGATGGCCGAGACCGGCCAGTTCACCGTCTACCTCATGCAACCGGACGCCTTCGAAGCTGGCAGCCGCTTCATCCCCGCCGCGCAGAAGGTCCGCCTGCTGCATGCCTCCATCCGTCATCACCTCAAGCGAGAGGAGCGCTGGGACACCGACGCGTTGGGGGTGCCGATCTGCCAGGAAGACATGATCGGCGGGCAGATGTTCTTCTCCATGCTCGTCCTGGACAGCCTTCACCGCTTGAACATCCACATGTCCGTCGAAGGCGCCGAGGCGTACTTCTACGCCTGGCGGGTGGTCGGCGCTATCCTCGGTGTCGACCAGGACGCCATGCCCAAAACCCTGGAAGAGGCCCGGCAGTTCCTCGACCTGTACATGATTCGGCACATGGGCCCCTCCGACGAGGGCGTCCACCTGACCCGGCAGCTGATCGACCTCTACGAGGAAGTCGTTCCCGGCACCTTCTTCGACCCTATCGTCTCGGCCCTCATCCGCTACCTCATCGGTGACACCTGTGCGGACTGGCTCCAGGTGCCCCGCACCGCATGGGACAGCGTCGCCAAGCTCGCGCCCACCTTGCTCGGTGTTCTGGAAAACATTGAGGACCGCTCCCCGTTCGGCGCCTGGGCCCTGGACCGCCTGGGCCACCTCACCTCCGTCTTCGAGCTGTCCTCCCTCACACGCGGACGCGTCATGCATTACGCCATCCCCGAACAGCTGAAGAAGGACTTCGGCGTCAGCGGCAACGTGCCCCGCACACACCGATGGACACCACCTGCTTCCACTCTGGGCGCCGCCGCGAGGTGAAGCGGGTGCCGCTGACGCGCTCCTGCCGGAGTTCGATCGCGGTGCCGTCCCCGAAGGCCTGGTCACCCGGCGTCAGTTACGGGACATGAACCTCAGTCCGGGCGGCAACGACGGTCCGGTCGCGATCCTGCGCTGCAAGTGGTGCTCCTACCGGCCGCAGTGGTCGTGCATCCACCCCACCCGGGGCTTCCTGCTCCGCGTCGACCTGGCCGTGCCCAAGCGCGCGCCCACGCTCGCTCAGGAATGGGCCCTGGACCGGGCGATGGCCGCGAGGCAGACCTGCGGCGACTGCCGGAGGCGTTTTTACATCTGCCTCCAGGCTGCCGTATTGCATCGAATGCAACACATCTCGCAGTGCGCCAACTCGCTGAGCTGCAGTTGGTGCCCAGGTTGGCGTCGGCTCGGTGGTTGGTTGGGATGCGCTGACCTGGCACCCGTTATTGACTCAACGATGATGCGTTAGACGCATCGTGAGTGCTGCGTTGATATGCCTGGAGCCGCGCGCCTGGTCCTCGCCGACGGAGTCGTGCACCTGGACCCCGAACCCGCCGTCTTGGAAGCGATGTTGGAAGGCTGGGCACTGCAGCAGCGCACGCGCTCCTTGAGGGAGTCGTGCAACGAACGATTAGGCCGGGCTCCGGTCTAGCTTTTCCACGAGTGGAACACGGTCACCCACACCAGCGAGTACGAGGGAGCCGCCGAACGGCGTCCGCTCACCTACGACGAAGTCCAGACCCTTTTCGACGCGCCGACGGCCGCGTCGAGGAGATCCGCACACGACGACGCAAGGGCTCACTCGCGGCCCTTCGCGACGCCAAAGCAGCGACTCGGGCGCGTGACCCAGTCCCTGCCCAACGGCTACTGCGGCCTGCCGATGCAACGGACATGTCCGCAGGCCAATGCCTGCTTGACCTGCCCGATGTTTGTCACCACCCCCGAGTTCCTGCCGCAGCACCACGAGCAACGGCAGCAGCTGTTGCAGATCGTCTCGGCCGCCGAGGCCCGCGGCCAAGCACGCGTGGCCGAGATGAATCGCCAAGTCCTCGGCAACCTTGAGAAGATCATCACCGGTCTGGAAGACGCCCCCGGACAGCCGGAGCAACCCCCGATGCGAGCTGAAAACAGCCAGCACATCGTTGACGCCGCCCGGCGCCGCAGCGAGTACACCCGCGCCAAGGCCGTCCAGGCCCTCCGCACCCTCGACGCGGCGGGTGAGCCGGTCACCTTCGAGACCGTCGCGAAACGTGCTGGCGTCTCCCGATCCTGGCTCTATACCCAGCCGGACCTGCGAGCGGAGATCGAGCGACTGCGGGCAGTACATAGCCGCGATCCCGCATCGCCCATTTTCTCACGCCAGCGCACCTCCGATGCTTCCCTGCTGCGACGACTCGAAGCCGCCAACACCCGCATCCGGCGCCTCGCCGAGGAGAACCAGCGACTCCGCGAGCAACTTGCCCGCGCCCTCGGCGAACAACGCGCCGGCCGAACCAGAGGTGGATGTCGGCCCAGGCAAGGACCGTGTTCGGGCGATGTTCCAATGGCGTGATGTGGCTCGAAAAAAGATCAGCCCACGCGATACTTGCCGAGCACGTGCAACACCCCTGCGATCAGGAACTTTCCGCGGCCGCCCAACACCCCGTAGATCTCGACGAAGGCGTCTCTCGAATCCGGCACTGCCGCGATCCGCACGGTGAACGTACGTCTGCCGGTCAGCCGGTGGCTGTACCACACATCACGCTCGATGTCCGTTCCCGGCAGGGCCGCCTCGACGACCTCCCATTCGGAGTCCCCGAAGTCGTGCTCGGCGAAGTGTGCCAACACCTCACACAGCGGCCGTAGGTTCTCGCCGTAGATCCGCCGCTTGGCCATGGCACGAGTCCAGCCCACCGGGTACGCGTGGACGCCGTCCCAGACTCCCAGGCGCACGAGGCGGCGCTGACGACCTCTTTCGAACCGGGCGAACATCGCAAACCATCCGCCAAGCAGCACGCCCATGCCCAACGCCAGCAGAACGTCGCCCTCGAAGACAAGGAGGAAAAGGCCCCAGAAGAAGACCCCTGCCACAAGCCACACAACGAGTGGCCGCCTCGCTGCAAACGTCTGCGATCTAGTCGGAGGTCGTTGACCTCCGAGGACGCGGTCGAAAGCCCAGTAGGCACGCGCCAGATCCCCACCCTTGATCGGCATGGCGGGATGGTAGCCCGTCCCCCGCTACAGAAGTAGGCCCCTGCTGTGCCTTCTCACCGATTGTGTGACTGAGGCAGCCCAGTGAGCTGCGG
>CBFGQM010000434.1:0-3671 GCA_965650905.1 uncultured Streptomyces sp.
GGTGAGACCGCCTCCGTCTTCCTCCCGACCGTCCCCGACCTCCTCACCTTCGCCACCGAGATGGAGGTCGAGCGCGACCACGCCCTCGACAAGCCCAAGAAGGAGGGGGACACCGAGGACACAGACCCGTACGCCGAGTCCGAGAAGGAGATGAAGGAGGCGAACAGGGAGCAGGACGAGGACACCGGCGAACAGGACATGCTGCCGTTCGAGGCGCTGGAGTCCGACGCCGTTTTCGACCGGGTGCTGTACGACGGCGCCGAGTTCGGGATGCAGGCGCATCCGGGAAGCGAGGAGGAACGGGACTACCTGGGCATTCCGGGTCTCCTCGAACCCGAGCAGGTTCAACTCCTGCTCCAGAAGCGTCAGGCGCGCCAGATGGCGCACAGCCGCAAGAAGCCCGACGACGAGGCGGACCTCCTCGAACTGCCCGCCGAGCGGCGGCCGGTCGTCACGCACAAGGAGCTACTGGCGCTGCGCAAGCAGCTCAACACCATGGTCGGCGCGTACGTCCATCAGAGCGGCAAGCCCCACGGGGTGATCCACACCGAGCTGCGGCGCGTGTGCGGCGGACCGCCGAGCGCCGAGGCGACGGCGGGGCAACTGCGGCAGCGGATCGTCAAGGTGCAGGAGTGGGCCACGCGTATGCGGTGACGCGCGCACGGGTGCCTGTGCGCACCGTACGAACAGAGCGGGTGAGCGGGTGCTGGTACGCGGAAGAGGGCGCCGGTGTCGGCACACCACTGGCGCTCGCGTATGCGCCGGGGCGGGGCGGGCGCGGGTGGCGTACTGCGGTCGTCTGCGGCGCGCGCCCACGCGGCGGAGCCGCACGCTGCCACAACCTTGCGCTCCCGACGGGCGCGTCACAGCCCCGCACCCCTGAAACCCGTGCCCTGGCGGGCGCAGCTCCCGCGCGCCCCTGAGCCCCGGGGGCAGCCAGGGGCGTGACCGTGCCGCGGCCGAAAGTCGTCCTCGCGTTAGATTGATCCCGTGCTCTCTCGTCTCTCACGTTCCCGGGCCGTTGCCGTCTGTGCCATGCCTGTCGTGGCTCTGCTGGCCACGGCGGTGTTCGCGCCGTTGCCGTTCTCGGTGGCGCAGCCCGGGATGACGGCGAACGTCCTGGGGGAGAACAGGGGCGATCCCGTCATCACGATCACCGGCGCGGACACCCGTGAGACGCGCGGGCAGCTGCGGATGACGACCATCGTGGCGACGGGGCCGGACACGGACGTGCGCCTGAGCGACGTGATCGACGGCTGGTTCGACACCCACCGGGCCGTGATGCCGCGCGACTCGGTCTATCCGACCGGTGACAGCGTCAAGGAGATCGAGAAGCACAACGCCGAGGAGATGCGGAAGTCCCAGAGCACGGCCACCAAGGCCGCCCTGGACTACCTCGGCGAGGAATCGGACGACGTCAAGGTCTCTCTGAAACTCGCCGACGTCGGCGGCCCCAGCGCCGGGCTTCTCTTCTCGCTCGGCATCGTCGACAAACTGGACGGCGACGGCAGCGGCGGCGACCTGAGCGGCGGCCGCACCATCGCGGGCACCGGCACCATCGACGACGACGGCACGGTCGGCCCGGTCGGTGGTGTCGCCCTCAAGACCCAGGCCGCCAAGCGTGACGGCGCCACCGTCTTCCTCGTACCGAAGGCCGAGTGCTCGGACGCGAAGTCGGAGCTGCCGAAGGGGCTGCGGCTCATTCCGGTGACGACGTTGAAGGGGACGGTCGACGCCCTCCGGGCGCTGGCGAAGGGCACCGGCTCCGTTCCCAGCTGCTGAGCCCCACCCAAGCCGTCAGAAGCGCAGTCAGCCGCCCCGTCCGGCCACGCCCCGTCGGCGGCCCCTTCAACCCGCCCCCGTCAGTCGTCCCCCGCCGCCTGCTCCACCAGCGGGATGATCCGCAGGGGGACGGGGTTCTCCATGACGATCGCCGTGGCGGCCCTGACGATGCCGTCGAAACCGACCACCAGGTCGATCACGCGTTGGAGATCGGCGTTGGAGCGGGCGACGAGACGGCACAACATGTCGCCGCTGCCGGTCGTGGTGTGCAGTTCGAGCACCTCGGGGACGGTCGCCAGATGCGTGCGTACGTCCTGGCCCTGCCCCTGCCGGATCTGGAGGGTCGCGAACGCCATGACGGGGTACCCGAGCGCCGCGGGGTCCACCTGGGGACCGAATCCGTGGATGACACCGTTCGACTGAAGGCGGTCGAGCCGGGCCTGGACCGTCCCACGCGCGACACCGAGTCGCCGGGACGCCTCCAGCACGCCGATCCGCGGCTCCTCGGCGAGCAGCACGATGAGCCGGCCGTCCAGATGATCGATCGCCATACGGGCCTCCGAGATGGTCATCCTGTACAGACAGCCCGATTGCTTGGGCCACTTACTGCGCACATTGTCCAGCACTTACGCGAACTGTTGCGCACCTTGTGGAACGGAGGGAGCCTGCCGTCATGACTGAGACCATCCATCACACCCGTGACAACAAGCGCGAGGCGGACCCCTTCCCGGTCAAGGGCATGGACGCGGTCGTCTTCGCCGTGGGCAACGCCAAACAGTCGGCGCACTACTACTCCACCGCCTTCGGCATGCGGCTCGTCGCCTACTCCGGACCGGAGAACGGCAGCCGCGAGATGGCCTCGTACGTCCTGGAGAACGGCTCGGCACGCTTCGTCCTCACCTCCGTCATCAAGGCCGCCACCACCCGGGGCCACTTCCTCGCCGAGCACGTGGCCGAGCACGGCGACGGCGTCGTCGACCTCGCCATCGAGGTCCCGGACGCGCGCGCCGCGTACGCGTACGCGGTCGAGCACGGCGCCCGCCCGGTCGACGAGCCGTACGAGCTGAAGGACGAGCACGGCACGGTCGTGCTCGCCGCGATCGCCACGTACGGCCAGACCCGGCACACCCTCGTCGAGCGGACGGGCTACGACGGCCCGTACCTGCCCGGCTACACGGTCGCCGACCCGATCGTCGAGCCGCCCGCCCACCGCACCTTCCAGGCCATCGACCACTGCGTCGGCAACGTCGAGCTCGGCCGGATGAACGAATGGGTCGGCTTCTACAACACGGTCATGGGCTTCACGAACATGAAGGAGTTCGTGGGCGACGACATCGCGACGGAGTACAGCGCGCTGATGTCGAAGGTCGTCGCGGACGGCACGCTCAAGGTCAAGTTCCCGATCAACGAGCCCGCCATCGCCAAGAAGAAGTCCCAGATCGACGAGTACCTGGAGTTCTACGGCGGCGCGGGCGTCCAGCACATCGCGCTCAACACGAACGACATCGTGGCGACGGTCCGGACGATGCGCGCGGCCGGTGTGCAGTTCCTCGACACCCCGGACTCGTACTACGACACCCTCGGCGAGTGGGTCGGCGACACCCGCGTGCCCGTCGAGACCCTGCGCGAGCTGAAGATCCTCGCCGACCGCGACGAGGACGGCTATCTGCTGCAGATCTTCACCAAGCCCGTCCAGGACCGTCCGACGGTCTTCTTCGAGATCATCGAACGTCACGGCTCGATGGGCTTCGGCAAGGGCAACTTCAAGGCGCTGTTCGAGGCGATCGAGCGGGAGCAGGAACGTCGGGGGAATCTGTGACACTGTCCGGGTGACCACACCTCGCGCCCTGGCTCCCCGTGTACGCCGGCATCGTCCTGCTCGGCCTCGT
>CBFGQM010000435.1:0-3670 GCA_965650905.1 uncultured Streptomyces sp.
GCCTGACCACTACCGCTACTGAGCACGCACGTACTGAGCAAGCACGTACTGAGCAAGCACGTACTGAGCACGCATCGCGCTGACGAGCACCAAAGCGTGTACCGCTTGCCCGTGATAGGCAGGTCGCACGTGGCGAGTGCGTCCGTGCACTGACGCACTCCTCAGCAGCAGGTCCCAGGCAGGCCCCCGCACCCCCGTGCCGGGGGCCTGCCCCTTCCGGGACCGAGCCCGCAAGATCCAGGATCCCCATGCCCCGCGGCCGATATTCGCTCCATGATCCCCACGACCACACCCCTCTCGGTGAAGAGCACTTCCACTGCGCGCCCGGCCCCTCCGGCTGGCGCTACGTCTCCCAGGTCACGACCCCCTCCGGCGACCATGCCGGATCTGTCGACCTCGCCCTCGACGACCTCGGCCGCCCTATCCGTCTCGAGCTCCACGCGGCGAGCTGGCACGTCCGAGGCGCCGCCCTTGACGGCGTCACGTGGGTCCGAACCGACCCCACCGGCGCCCACGCCACCGAAGGCAACGTCCGCGCCCACGCTTTTACCGGCACATCCCCCGCTTTCCTCATCGCCACCGCACGTCTGCTGCGCCTCACCCCCGATTCCTCCGCCACGCGCGTACGCCTCGTCGCCTTCACGGATCCCGTCCTTGCCCCGCGGACCCTCGACCAGTCCTGGGCCCTGAGGAAGAGAGAAACACACGCCACTGACAACGGCCCCCTGACCGTGGAGGAATACCAGGTCACAGCCCTGGACACGGGCGAGCAGCACGCCGTGCACATCTCCGGCGACGTCGTGCTCGCCGCCCCCGGCATCGAGCTCGAGGATCTTGACGCGCCGCCCTCGGTATTCACCTGACACAGGGACGCGTGACTCACGCCCCGCGTTCCACACCACGGCGCCGCGTTGGGCGATGTTGTGGGAAGCGTTCCGGTCCGCGGCGGCAACGACCCCGCAGTTCCGGCAGATGAAGAGGGCTGGTCGACCCGGTTCTTCTTGTCGACGTGCCCGCACTCGCAGCAGGTCTGTGAGGTGTGGGCGGGGTCGACGTGGACCACGGGCACGCCTGCGCGGCGTGCCTTGTACGCGATGAACTCTCCGAGCTACGTGGGCGGTGCGAACCCCGTGGCGGGGCGCTCGTTCCCGGAGTCCTGCGGGGCTGCCTGCGCAGAGGCGCTCGCGGACGGCGCCGCCAAGGGGGCTGAGGGCTCAGCACCCGCGGGAGCTCCCTGCCCGGGGAGCAGGGTCGGCCCAGAGCCCGAGGAGTAAGAGGAGTAGTAGTCGGCGGAACTCGACGGCTGCGCCGGGGCGCAAGGCATTGCCGGACCAGCCTCGCCCGGCCTACTGGCGGTGCCGTTCGTACCCTCGCCGGCCACCCTACCCACACCGCCGACAGCCGTCCCACCGCCAAACGCCCGCTGGACCTCCCGTGCCCGCCGCTCCTGCATCACTGCCGCCAGATACGCCGCCGGCGGCACCCCCTGCGGCGCCGGAGCCCCGGTGCGCTCCGCGACGTCCGCCGCGAGTCGCTGCGCCATCGACCAGCCGACCTGCGGATCCAACTGACGCATCCGCGTCAGATACTGCCGAACCGCAAGCCACAGTCCATCCGGGACCGCGGACAGATCAAGCTCGGAAAACCGCCCCACAAGCCAAGGCGGCGGAGGCGGAATGAAAGGCGTACGCCCGGTGGGCACCCGTTCCCGTACGACCAACGTCCCCGCGAACACGTCACCGAGCCGCCGCCCCCGCGTCGACACCAGCGACGCGATGCACGCCACGATCCCGAGCGTCATCAGGATCTCGACCACGCCGACCGCCCCACGCACCAGCGCATGCCGGAACCGGATCGGCCCACCGTCGTCGCGCACCACCCGCAGCCCGCACGCCAGCTTCCCGAGTGACCGCCCATGACTCAGCGTCTCCACCGCGATCGGCCCGCCGACCAGGACAAGAAGGAACGACGCGATCGACAGTGCCGTCCGTGCAGCCTCATCGAGAGCAGCGGTGGAAGCCACCAGAGCCACGGTCATGGCGATATACGCGGTCATCGCCACCACCAGGTCGATCAGTACGGCCAGTGCCCGGCTCGGCAATTTCGCCGGGCGCAGCTCCAGCGCCACCGCCTCGCCCGTCACAAGCTCACTCACGCCTGCCGTCCTTCCTCGAACTGACCTGAGAACGGTCAGTCTGCCAAGCTGTGGGCACACACACCGCAGTACGACAAGCTGACCACACGACGAGCAGCCGAGGAGCAGCCAACCCGATGGACCTCGACGTCTTCGTGTCCGCCCACCGCGCCGAATGGGACCGGCTTGACGCACTCCTACGCCGGCAACGCCGTCTGACCGGCGCGGAAGCCGACGAGCTCGTCGCCCTCTACCAGCGCACGGCCACCCACCTCTCCCTGATCCAGTCCAGCGCCCCGGACCCTCAGCTCACCGGTCGCCTCAGCCAACTCGTGGCACGCGCGCGCAGTGCCGTGACGGGCACGCGCCGCGCCTCCTGGCGCGACGTCACCCACTTCCTTGCGTGCGGTTTCCCAGCCGCGGTCTACCGCTCACGCCACTGGTGGGTACCCACCGCGCTCCTGTCCACCGTCGTCGCGGCCATCCTGGGGTGGTGGATCGGCACCCACCCAGAGGTCCAGTCCTCGATCGCGGCCCCCAGTGAGCTACGGGAGCTCACCCGTCCCGGCGGCCAGTACGAGACGTACTACTCGAGCCATCCCGCAGCGTCCTTCGCGGCCCAGGTGTGGACGAACAACGCCCAGGCCGCCGCGATGTGCCTCGTTCTCGGCGCCTTCTTGTGCTTGCCGGTCATCTGGATCCTCTTCCAGAACATGCTCAACCTGGGCGTCGGCATCGGTTTGATGTCCTCGGCCGGCCGCCTCGACACCTTCCTGGGGCTTGTCCTCCCGCACGGCCTGCTCGAACTGACCGCCGTCTTCGTAGCCGCCGGCACAGGGCTGCGCCTCGGCTGGACAGTCATCGACCCGGGTCCCCGCTCCCGCCGTGCGGCTCTCGCAGAGGAGGGCCGCGCCGCGCTGGGCATGGCGATAGGCCTAGCGCTGGTCCTCTTCGTCTCCGGCGCCATCGAAGGATTCATCACCCCGTCAGGCCTCCCGACCTGGGCCCGCATCACCCTCGGCATCGCCGTTGAGCTGGTCTTCCTTGCGTACGTCTATGTCCTGGGCGGTCGCGCTGCACGTGCCGGCGCCACGGGCGACGTCGGGGAGGCGGAGCGCAGCGCCTCCGTACCGACGGCCGCCTGATGTGCGGGCACTCCGGCCGAGCTGCTACTCTCCTCTTCGTCCCACGGATGCCGTTGACACGGAACGTGTGGGGAGGTAGATTTACATAGTTGCGCGGAACCGGACAGGTTCGGTGGCAGCGGTTGACATCTATCCGCTTCCCGGAAGTCACTTCCGGAGAGGCCCCCGAATTTTCAGAAAAAAGTGGCCGGTCGGTCCGGTCAAAAACTTCTGATAAAGTCGGACTCGCCGAAAGAGAGCCGCAAGGCAACCGAATAGGCAAGGCCTTCCAACTGGCCGCCAGAACAATTCCGACCGGAAACGGAACGGAAAAGGGATCTGGTAAGGTTGGGAAAAACCGAAGGGAAGCGCCCGGAGGAAAGCCTCGGAGATTGTCTCTGTGGGTGAGTAC
>CBFGQM010000436.1:0-3662 GCA_965650905.1 uncultured Streptomyces sp.
GTCCGTCACGCCCCGACAGCGACTCAAGCGTCCGCTCCGCACCCGTCTGGTCTTTCAGGACGAAGGTAGGAACCGTCGCGCCGACCGGCGGTCCGGGGGCGCCAGCGGCCATTCGGCTCTCCTGCCCCGCGGCATCCATCGTCACCTTCTCTTCCCCCGGCGGTCCCTGTGTCCGCCCTGTGCTCCTTGAGACGCGTCGTCCCGGGCACCGCTATGCCTGGTCGACGAAGGAAAGTGTCGGTGAACGGGGCCGGGGCCCGTACGCGTGTCCACGCGTACGGGCCCCGGCCCCTGCGACGGCCCTGCCGCCGTGCCTGGTCAGCCCCAGCGGTACCCGTCACCGAACAGCAGCGTGTGCTCCAGCACGTCCTCCATCGGGTCGTCGACCTGCCCGACATTGACGAGTCCGATCCGGGGACCGTTGTGCGAGGCCCGGTTGGTCTCGTCGGCGTGCGCGACCCCGGCCGACACCCCGCACAGCAGCCCCACGGCCAGCCCCGCCACAACCACGCGCGCCACGACCCCCACCCCGTCGTTCCTCATCCCGCGGCCCCTCATCTCATCGTCTCGACCACTGATCGGACACACCGTCCACCCAGTTCATCGCCCCACCCCACGACAAGGTCACGCCGAGCAACCCTTACGGGGTCAGTTGTGGCTGTGCAGGATCTCGTTCAGCCCGCCCCACACCGCGTTGTTCGGCCGGGCCTCGACCGTGCCGGTGACCGAGTTGCGGCGGAAGAGGATGTTCGAGGCGCCGGACAGCTCGCGGGCCTTGACGATCTGTCCGTCGGGCATCGTGACCCGGGTGCCGGCGGTGACGTACAGCCCCGCCTCGACCACGCACTCGTCGCCGAGCGCGATCCCGACGCCCGCCTCCGCGCCGATCAGGCAGCGCTCGCCGACGGTGATGCGGACGTTGCCGCCGCCGGAGAGGGTGCCCATGGTGGAGGCACCGCCGCCGATGTCCGAACCGTCGCCGACCACGACCCCGGCCGAGATGCGGCCCTCGACCATGGAGGTGCCGAGCGTGCCCGCGTTGAAGTTCACGAAGCCCTCGTGCATGACCGTGGTGCCCTCGGCGAGGTGCGCGCCGAGCCGGACGCGGTCGGCGTCGGCGATGCGTACGCCCTTGGGGGCCACGTAGTCCGTCATGCGCGGGAACTTGTCGACGGACGTCACGGTCAGGTGGAGGCCCTCGGCGCGGGCGTTCAGGCGGACCTTCTCCACGTCGTCCACCGAGACCGGGCCGAGCGAGGTCCAGGCGACGTTGGCGAGGTGCGCGAACATGCCGTCCAGGCTCTGTCCGTGCGGCTTCACCAGGCGGTGCGAGAGCAGGTGCAGCCGCAGGTACGTGTCATGCGCGTCGATCGGCTTCTCGTCGAGCGAGGCGATGACCGTACGGACCGCTACCACCTCGACGCCCCGGCGGGCGTCGGGGCCGATGGCCTTCGCGGCACCCTCGCCGAGCAGCTCCACGGCACGCTCGGCGGAAAGCCTCTCCGTACCGGACGGGCCGGGCTCGGGGGACAGTTCGGGCGCGGGGAACCAGGTGTCGAGAACGGTGCCGTCGGCGGCGACCGTGGCGAGGCCGGCGGCAACAGCGCCGGTGGTGCGAGAAGCAGTCGTGTCGGTCATGGGGGCAACCTAACCGGCGCGAAGCCGTCCGGGCGAACCCATGGACGGGGCGTCTCAGAGGACGGGCGCCCAGGCCCGTCCCCCCGGGTCCCTGACGTGCCGTGTGGACGTCAGGGCGACCCACGCAAGGCCGTGGGCGGGCCGTCGGGCGCGTACCGGTCGGAGAGCAAGGCGAACACTCGTTGTTCTGAGCGTGTCACCCCGCGTTCCCCGATGGGCGCCGAGGAGTTCACGCCTGGCGGCAGTCCTCTCAGGGGACCACCCGCGTCAGTACCTCCCGCGCATACTCTTCGTCGTACGCCGCCCCCGTCAGCAGCACCTGCAGACAGATCCCGTCGAGCAGTGCCACGATCGCCCTTGCCGTGACCGGGTCCGTGCGCCGGGCCAGTAGGCCGGCCAGCCCCTCGCACCACTCCGCCGCGACGGGGCGCAGCGCGGGTCGGCGCAGTGCGGCGAGGTACAGCTCGTACTCCAGCTCCACGCCCGGACGGTCCCCCGCCAGCCACTCGCCCGTCATCGCGGCCAACTCCCCGGCCAGGTCGACCCGCTCGTCCTCCAGGGCGCCCCGCGCGGCCACCACCTTCACGAAACCCTCGTTCGCCTGCCGCAGCGCGGCGACCACCAGCTCGTCGAGGGTCTTGAAGTGGTACGTCGTGGAGCCCAGCGGCACATCGGCCTCGGCCGCCACGGAGCGGTGGCTCAGCCCTCCGATGCCCTTGGCGCCCACGACCCGGATGGCCGCGTCGATGATCCGCTGGCGCCGCTCGGGGTCGTAGCGCCGGGCCATCAGTGGACTCCGCCGAGGTTCAGCACCACGACCCCGCCGATGATCAGGGCGATCCCGGTCAGCTTCGCGCCGTTCATCCCCTCCCCCAGGAACACCGTCCCGATCGCCGCGATGGCCGCCGTGCCTGCTCCCGCCCAGATCGCGTACGCCGTGCCGACCGACACGGTCTTCAGCGTCTGCGCGAGCAGCACGAAAGCAATCACGTAGCCGAGGAGGGTCAGCAGCGAGGGCCACAGCCGGCTGAAGCCGTCGCTGTACTTCATCGCGGTGGTGGCGGCGACCTCCGCCGCGATGGCGCCGGTGAGCAATGCGTATCCCATGTGTACGAGTGTACGCATCGATGCGTACGTTTGTACGCCGATCTCGTGCCTGGTCTCGAACAGCACGCGCGCCGCTGTCGGATTTCTCCAACCGCCCCGCCGAAACCCCTGCTCGGAAGCCACCGGGTCCACTATTGTTTCACCGTCGCGCACCAGAGTTCTCCGGCCGTACAGCCGTTCGCTCCATGTGCCTGCGGCTCCGCTTCCTCTCGTGTTCCTCTCGTGCCGAGGACACATGACCAATCCG
The DNA here is from genome assembly GCA_965650905.1 of uncultured Streptomyces sp. Lineage (GTDB taxonomy): Bacteria > Actinomycetota > Actinomycetes > Streptomycetales > Streptomycetaceae > Streptomyces. The sequence goes on from CBFGQM010000436.1 coordinate 2,993, forward strand.
CGATCGCCATCAGCGACGCCGAGGGAACCGCGCATGCAAGATAGAAAGCCCGGACCCGCTCCGGAGCAGACCCCGAAGATGTCGGAAATCGAGGAAGGGCTGGACGACTCCCGCATACCGGGGACGCGCCGGCTCTATGTCGCTGGCGCGCTCGTCGTGGCGGTCGTCACGGCCACGGTGACCTCGATCTCCATACTCGACAGGAGCGGGCAGGACTCCTCCCAAGAACGGCTGGGGCACACCACCTCCGCCGCAGAACCGATCGTTCCCGACTTCTCCGTCGATGTCCCCGCCGCGGAGCCCAGCGGAAAGAGCGGCCTGTCCTCACCGGAGTCCACCCACAGGGCCTCCCCGGACGGTTCCCGCTCCACCAAAACGCAGCAGCGCGGCTCCGACCCCGCGCCGTCGAAGCCCGCTGCCTCCAGCAAGCCTCCGGCCGAGAAACCGTCCTACCCGCAAAAGTCCGTACAGTCGGTCAACTACCCCGACCGCTTCTGGCACGTCAGCGGCGGCGAAGTCCTTCTCGACGCGGTGAGCTCCGGCAGTTCCGAAGAGACCAGGCGGGACTCCACCTTCTCGCTCGCCCCCGGGCTCGCGGACTCCGACTGCTATTCCTTCTCCACCGGCGAGGGCGACTACCTCCACCTCGTCGACTTCAGCCTCAGTGCCG
>CBFGQM010000437.1:0-3625 GCA_965650905.1 uncultured Streptomyces sp.
CATCCCCCGGGCCACGGCCTGGGACATCAGGAAGGTGCCGGTGACGTTGATGTCGAACGTCCGGCGGAAGGTCTCGTCGTCGACCTCGAGGAACGGGGGCTCGTCGAAGACCGCGGCGTTGTTGACGAGGATGTCGATGCGCCCCCAGCGCTCGGTCGCTTCGCCGACGATACTCGCGACGTCGGCGGTCGCCGAGATGTCGCCGGCTTTGGCCCAGGCCATTCCGCCTTCGGCCTCGATGACGTCGACGGTTTCCGCCAGTGCTTCGAGGGTGCGTCCGACGACGAGCACCTCGGCGCCGTCGGCGGCGAGACGTTGCGCGATGGACCGGCCGATACCGCGGCCGGCACCCGTGACGATCGCGGTGCGACCGCTGGACCGGGGAGTGGTTTTTTCGGTCATTGGGGTTGGGTCCTTTTCAGAAATGGGGACGAGTTACGGCCGTGCGGGGTGTCAGCGGTCGGCCGGGACCGGGAGTGTCCGACCGGGGAAAGTCGGCGGCCGAGCGTGACCGTCTGGACCGTTTCGCGGGCCGGTCCGCGTCAGGCCTACTGGCGTCCGATACGCGTGAAGACCTGCGGACGCTTGTACCGGTAGACGAGGGCGAGGAGGACACCGACGACGTACGTGCCCCAGATGATCGCCTGCAAAGTGATGGTGCCGACCGTCGAACCGCCGGTCATCGTGGTGAAGTTGGTGGTGGCCAAGTAGATGACGCCCGCCATGGTGATGGCACTCACGCTGGGCGCGATGAGCCGGTGCCACAGGGACACTTCCGCGGTGGGTTGTTTGCGGAAGAAGACCACGACACTGACGCCGGTGAGGAACATCAGCACCATGATCGCGTAGCCGCCGGCTCCGGCCAGCATCCCGTAGGTGTGTGTCGGGTCGCTTCCACTGACGGCGAGCAGGGTGACGAGCAGGACCGCGCTCACCGTCACCGAAGCGATGCTGGGTGACCCGTGCTTCGGGTTCACCCGCCCGAGCACGGACGGCAGGGCCTTGTCGACCCCGAGCGAGTACACATAGCGCGCCAAGATGTTCTGAACGGAGAGAAGGCACGCAAAGCCCGAGGTCACGATGAGGACCTGGACGACGTCGCGTGCCCAGACACCGACGTACGACTGGATCGCGTCGTTGAACATTCCGACGTAGTTCTTGTTGGCTTCGTCCTGCACGGCGGACGCGCCGTACGCGGTGACCAGGGCCCACACGCTTCCGATGTAGAAGAGGCCGATGGAGATCACGGCCGCGTACGTGGCACGCGGCACGGTACGGTCCGGGTCTTTGGTCTCCTCGCGGAAGATGGCGGTCGCCTCGAAGCCGAGGAAGGAAGTGGCGGCGAAGAGGACGGCGAGACCGACGGAACCGGAGGAGAACGCCCCCCAGCTGAGCGGGGCCAGAGACCGGCCTTCGGGACCGCCGTCCCCGACGACCGCGAAGTCGAACAGGAGCACGATGGCCACCTCGGCCGTCATGGCGATCAGTAGCACCTTCGCCGACAGGTCTATGTGGAAGTACCCGAGAGCCCCGACGCCGAGCAGACATGCGACTGAGTAGACCTGCCACGCGATGTTCGGGCCATGAAACACATCGACCACGAGTGCATTGGTGACGACGCCGAAGAAGGCGACGGTACCGACCGCCATGAGGACGTACCCCAGCATCGCGAGGAAGCTGGCCCCCAGCCCGAACGACCGGCCGAGACCGGCCGTGATGTAGGCGTAGAAAGCACCGGCGTTCGGGATGTAGCGGCTCATCGCCGTGTACCCGACAGCGAACAGCAGGAGCAGGAGTGCGCCCACCACGTACGCGAACGGCGCACCCGCGCCGTCGTAGATGATCACGAAGGGTGAGAACGCCGCTACGACGGCGATCGGAGCCGAGAAGGCCAGGACCGTCATCACGAGTTCGAAGGTGCCGATCTTCCCCTTCAGTGTGGGCGGCACCGATGCGTCCGCGGGTCCTGCGGCCTGCTGCACGGGTGGTGCGGGAGTGGCCGCGAGGGCTTCTTCACTCATTGTTACCTCCGAGAGGGTATGGGCGCGGCTCCTCTGGGCGAGGGTCATGCCGCAAGGGGTAGGTGGACGCCATCGGACGACGTGCTGCGCGCGACGGCCTCTGGTCAAGCCCCGATTCCGTTCTCATTCGGCCGTCTCGGGGCCTTCCTGGGTGTCGCCGGTCTCCCAGTACTCCAGGTACTGGGAGGCGGCGCCGTCGGGGTTGGGTCCGTAGATGCCCACCATGCGGGCGTAGTGCGGTGCCCAGTAGCGGCCGGTGCTGCCGGCGGGGACCAGGATCGAGTCGCCGGCCCGGCCGGTCACCTCGACCCCGTTCACCTCGACGTGCAGTTCTCCGGCCAGGACGAAGTTCGTCTCGTCGTGCGGGTGGTGGTCGGAGAAACCGGCTCCGATCAGCTCCCACTCCGAGATCGCGTAGTCCTTCCAGCCGCCGTTGTCGGGGCGCTTGATCCAGCGGGCGCGCATGCGCGGTGTCTCGGGCGAAATGGGCTTCAGTGCCTCGGCGGCGATCTGACCCGGCTGGGCCCTTTCGGCTTCAGGGGCTATGGACACAGTGGTTCCTCCGGGTGAGGGAGTGGTCATGTGCGCGAGCACACTGGGTCGAGGTCTTGTTGACCGTGCCGGTATCGGGGAAGCCTTTGGGAGCGAGCCTGCGTCGGCGCCCCGTCAGGGCAGGTGCTGAGCCTCTACGGCCACGGTCGTGGTCCGCCGTGGCCGGTCCGTACGACCGTCTCGGGCGGGAGGGTGAACAGTCGCTCCCGGATGGAGGCAACGAGGGTGGGACGGTCCGAGAACGCCCGGCCGGTCGCGTTCTATAACATCGTTCGGCCTTTCTCTGATAGGTGACAGACCGCAACTACAGCGGTCTGGAATCGGTCCCGGTCATCGCCGGGGCGCTCGCGGCGATCTCGTAGACGCGACGCTCGAACTCCATCTGCATACCTACGACGCCTTCGTCACCGGACGGCAGCATCTGTGTCATCAGCACGACAGCGAGGCCCGTGGCACGGTCGGCCCAGAACTGCGTGTTGAAGATGCCGTCCCAGCCCCCGGAGCCAGCTCGGCGCATACCAGGTGTGTCATGGTTGGCCACCATCAGGCCGAGGGTGAAGTCGTATTCGTCCGGCGGCAGCTCCATGTCCACCACCAGGGAGTGGTCGAGCGACGTCCAGGTTGTGGGGAACGGCACGTCGCCGAGCCCGTCCGTGAACATGCGCTCGACTGTTTCCGGCTTGAGGACCGCCGCACCGTCGAGTTCCCCGCCGCGCAGCAGCGCGCAGGCGAAGCGCGCGTAGTCGGACAGCGTCCCGTATCCCCCGGCGCCGCCCGAATCGAGCCCTGAGTCCGCGGCGAGGATGTCGTCCCTGGTGTGGAGGCGACCGGTTGCGGCATCGCGTCGGTGTATGTCCATGAGCCGCGCGCGCTGTTCCGGGGACGGTCGGAGCGTCGTGTCCTTCATCCCGAGCGGTTCGAAGACGTTGGCACGGAGGTAGGCGTCGAGCCGGAGTCCGCTGATCTTCTCGATCACGAGGCCGAGGTAGTCGGTGTTGAACCCGTACTCCCAGACCGTGCCCGGGTCCGCGGTCAGCCGGTTGGCCAGCACG
>CBFGQM010000438.1:0-3552 GCA_965650905.1 uncultured Streptomyces sp.
AGCCGTCACACCACCAACGACAACAAAACAGCGATCGTCTACGAGCCGGCCATGCCGACGAAGGAGGATCCTTCCCACGGCTGCAGTGAGGTCTCGGCCATCGACCTCGGCACTGGTAAGAAGCTGTGGACCAAGTCGGCCAAGACAGGCGACCAGAAAATCAGCTTTGGAAACGTCACCGTTAGCGGTAACACGGTCGCCGCGGGCAGCACCAGTGGCGGTGCGGCGTGGAACATCGCCGACGGCGAGCTTCTGTGGAGCCCGAAGGCAGCCGACTCGTGCTACGACGCGGGCTACGGTGGCGGCGAGGCACTGGTCGCCTTGCGTAAGTGCGGGGGCTACGGTGAGCGTCAGCTTGAGATCCAGACGCTCAATCCGCAGACGGGTAGTCCGTCGTCCACGTACAAGTTGGGGAAAGGCATCGAGTACGCGAGCATCGTCTCGACCAAGCCGCTCGTAATCGCCGCCGACGTCGGTGACTCGGCCGGTGACGGTAGCGGCATCTCCGACCTCTTCTCGATCGACGAGAAGACGGGCCAGTTGCGTATCAAGATCTCTGCACCGGGTGACAAGTACGCTGCCAAGTGCGACGGCATCAGCAGGGTTGAGGCATGCTCCGGGATCGCCGTCGGAAACGACCGGATTTATATCCAGACGGAGGAACACGACGGGACCGGCGAGTACAGCCAGACCAACGAGATCGTGTCCTTCTCGCTGTCGACAGGTAAGAGCACTGGCGACAGGGCCGACGCGGGCGACGGCTACAACATCACTCCGCTACGTATGGACGGCGGCAACATCATCGCGTACAAGCGCCCGCCCTATGACAAGGGCGGCCAGATCGTGAGCATCAACGGATCCTCCTTCAAGCAGACGAAGCTGTTGGAGAACCCGGCGAGCGAGGAGGTCCGCGCCGCTGAGACCAGCATGTCCCCGGAGTACGCCGAAATCCTCTACCGCAACGGTCACCTGTACATGTCTCAGGTCTACGCCCGCGAGAAGACGTCCAGCACAGACCGCAAGGAGTACCTGGCGATCGCCTTCGGTGCCCAATAGCACTGACGAAGCCCCTGCCGCATGCTTTCGTGGTGGCGACAGGGGCGTCGGCAATGACGTCAGGGAAGAACAGGCTCAGATACGCCTGACGTTTCCCTCGTAGACCCAACCATCATTGCGGCTCGTGGTCTTCTTGAGGTGGTACCAGACTTTTCCGTACTTGTTCTTGCACCACTCGCTGTATGCGGCCCTCGTGCCCTTAGGCAACCAGTACAGGAACTTTGCGTCTCCGTAGTAACCATTCCTCACGATCGCCGTGTCGACGGCGTAGAGGTTCGCGGTGCCGTAGCGACAGGTGACGGATGCGGCGGATGCCGCTGAAGCTGTGGCCACGGTGCCTGAGAGGGTCAGCCCAATCCCCAGAGCCAGCGTGGTCAGGCTTCGTATTGCGCTGCTGCGCATGAGTCTCCTTGCGTTCCGTGCGTCCAAATGAACAACAGACAGTAAGAAATGCTCTCTAGATGGCGTGTGCTTGTCAAATATTGACCTGTTTCAGGCGTGTTCGTTGCGTAAAATGGCAAGTAGCCCATCCGTGCTCGATGGAGGCCCATGATCGATGGGCGCCCTGAGAGCACGCCTCACGTTGATCAGGGAATGGTTGTCCCCTGTGCGCGCCGACGTCCCCAATGGGAGAAATTTCGACATTCCAGGGCACTTCTGTCTAGTAGGGGAAGCGCAACGTCGAACAAGCGTGTAGCTTCCGGGGATGGAGAGCTGGGGCTCTTGTCCATAGGGTTAACCAGTGGGGATCCGTGGGGGACTGGGGGCTTGGGATCGATGGGAGTGCGGCTCATTGTGGTCGACGACCACCGTCTGCTCGCCGAAGCGTTGGCCTCGGCGTTGAAGCTGCGCGGGCACCGTGTGCTGGCCGCGGCGGCGCCTGCGGCAAGGGCGGCGGAGCTGGTGATCACCAGGGCGCCGGAGGTGTGCCTGATCGGCACGGCCACGCCCGCCGAACCGGGCATCTTCGACGAGGGGCAGAGGCTGTTGCGGACGCTCACGCGGCGTGAGGTCGAGGTCCGGGTCGCGGACGGCGAGGACACGCGCCTGATTGCGGCCGGCATGGGAATCGTGCCGAGTACGGCCCGCACTCACATACAGCGCGTGGTGATGAAGCTGGGGGTCGGCTCGCGGTGGGAAGCGGCGGCGCTGGCGGCGCGCACGGGATTGCCGGACCGCGCGGACCCGATGCCGCACGCTTCTCCTCCGGAGACGGACGAGTAGGGCCCGGGTAACGGGGTGGTGGGCGGATCCGGGCGACGTGGGAGCCACGAGCAGGGGTTTTCGCGGCTGCTTCTGGCTCAGACCTGCCAGTCCTTGACGGCGCGAAGGAGGTGGCGGAGGGGGGTCGGCTCAGTGGCGAGTTCGGTGGCGGGGTCATCGCTCTCGCGGAGGCGTATGCGGCCGTCGGTGGTGGCCAGTTCGACGCAGGTGTTGCCGTCGCCGCCGTCGGAGAAGCCGGACTTCTGCCAGTGCACGGCCTGGGTCATTGAGGCGCCTCACAGTTCCTTCGACAAACGGTGGATGAAGTCCCGCGACGCCAGGGGGTCCAGCGACGCCTTCTGTACCTTACGGAACAGCGTTCGAAGCCGTTGAAGCTGTGGCTCGGCATCAATGAAGGCGGTGCCAGTGGGGGCATCCCGTAGCCCGGTGTCGAGTTGGGGCATCGGACCGCCGGTGTACATCATCGAGGCTCCGGCACCGGCGAAGCCGTCCTGGTCGGTGGGGATGATGCGCACAGTGGCGTGATCGCGGCCGATCTGGTCCAGGATTTCCCGGAGTTGGGCGCGAGCGACTTGGCGATCGGAAACGCGAATACGCAGGGCGAACTCATGGATGATCGTCTCGTAAGGGGTTGGGTCGTCGCCTTCGATGACGGCTCGTCGTCTCATCCGGTGCTCCACCCGCGGGTCCAGCTCGCTCGCCGGTAGCCCGGGAACCATGTACGAGTAGATCGACCGGGCATAGTCCGCAGTCTGCAGAAGTCCTGGCACGTGCGTGATCACCACCTCGCGAAGGAACGTCGCGTGGTGCTCCAACTCGGCGACATCCAGGAACACCGGTGGAAGCACTCCCCGGTACTCCTCCCACCAGCCCCGAGAGCGGTCGGTCGCCATGGTGGTCAGAGCTTCGATCAGTGCCTCGTCCGTGCAGGCGTAGTGGGCGGCGAGGCGGCGTACGCGTTCGGCGCTCACGCCTGCGACTCCGGACTCGATCTGGCTTATCTGGACCGGATCGGCGCCGAGCAGCGCAGCGGCCTCCCGGGCCTTCATGCCTGTCGCCTCCCGCAGCTTGCGCAGCTCAGACCCGAGCCGCACTCTGCGGGCCGTGAGATGCCTCCTCGGCGGCATGAGGGCCTCCTCGTCTCAACTACCCCGTGCACGGACCCCGGTCGAGGGTCAGGATACGACTACGGGTTGCGAATTCCTAATGTTAGGAAATACCGTCAGTGACGCGTCGCAAACGCTGCGAGACCGGGACTCCGGAAGCGCACCA
>CBFGQM010000439.1:0-3550 GCA_965650905.1 uncultured Streptomyces sp.
CGAGGCGGGCGGGCGAGCTGAGCCCAACGATGGTCGTCGTGATCCGCGGGTCCCGCACCGAAGCCTGGAGTGCGGCAGTGGCCAGATCGGTTCCGTGCTCGGCGCAGGACCGCTGCATCGCGGCAACGGCTTCCAGAGTCGCCGGCTTGGCCTCACGATAGGCGTACCTCGTGGTCGTGCCTGGCTTGGCCAGGATGCCACCGCCGTAGATGGCCGCGTTGACCACGGCGACACCCAGATCCTCGGCCTGGCTGATCAGGGCGTCGGCACTGTGGTCGAGCAGGGTCCACCGGTTGTGCACCAGCAGCACCTCGAAGCCGCCCAGCGCGAGGTAGCGCTGCATTTCGGGCGCGGGGCCGCCGGCCAGGCCGACGTGACCGATCTCGCCCTCGTCCCGCAGCGCCATCAGTGTCTCCACCGCGCCACCGGGTGCGGACAGCGTGGCGAAGTCGTGGTACTCCGGATCGTGCAGGTAGACCAGCGGCAGCCAGTCGAGGCCCAACCGTTCCTTCGACTCGGCGACACTCGCGCGCACTCGATCACCGGAGTAGTCACTGTCCCGTCCGTCGACCTTGGTGGTGAGGAGGAAGTCCGCTGGCAGTCCGCCGCGCTGGGCGATGGCCGCGCCGATCCGTCGCTCGCTCTCCCCGCCGCTGTAGTTGTTCGACGTGTCGAGCGCCCGGACCGGCGAATCGAGGATGTACGCGGCGAGCGCGACTCCGTCCTCGTATGCGAGCTCGTGGCCGAAGTTCTGGGGCATGCTCCCGAGTGGCGCACCACCGACGGTGACCGCTGGGATGGTCAGGCCGGTACGGCCGAGCGGCCGCAACCAGTCCGCTGATTCCGGGGTCGTCACGCATTACCTCCGCTGGTGAATTGATGTCACGCGGTCAGGCCGAAGCGCAGGGCCTTTGCGACGGCTTTCAGCAGTCGCGAGCACCTGAGAGTCACCGACCTCGCCGACGAGCACGCGCAGATCTGCGTATGCCTCGGCAACCCGCGAACGCCCGGATGACCTGGTCTTAGCGATGCGGGATCGCCGACGAGCCAACATAGTCCTGATGGACAGCGTCACGCTAGCGGTAGGTGACCCGACCACCCACGCCGTACCCGCGAGCAGAACTAAGGGCCGGTTTCGGAGGCATCCGAAACCGGCCCTGACCTGCGACTGTCTCCAGTCGGGACGACAGGATTTGAACCTGCGACCCCTTGACCCCCAGTCAAGTGCGCTACCAAGCTGCGCCACGTCCCGTTGCCCGTTGTGACCTGGGGTTTCCCCGGCCGAACGTGCACGGAAACAATACCGCACACCGGCCGGTGGTCGCGCACTTCCATGTTCCTGGCCACCCTGACGAGACGGAGACGCTGCTGGGGCACGCGGTCGCGGCGGACGACGACAAGGTGTACGTGCGGCTGTCCGTGCAGTCGAACGCGGAACCCCTCGCGGTCGGCGGAGCCCGGTTCCTCACCGTCCGCGAGGGGCGCGCCGGTGTGGTCGTCGTCGGGCCGATGCTCGACCCGGTGCTCGCCGCCACCGAGGGGCTCGACGTCACTGTGCTGTACGCGACGACCGTGCGGCCCTTCGACGCGGCCACGCCGCGCCGCGCCACGACGACGGCCGGCCCCGACGTCGTACTCGTCGAGCCCTATCCGGTCGGCACCTCGACCTCCGCCGCGAACGACGCCCTCGCGGACGCTCCGCACCGCGTGCTCGGTCTCGGCGTCGGCCACCGCGCGTTGCACCGCTACGGACAGGTCGAGGAGCCTGTGGCCGCGCAGGGGCTGGACGCGGGTTCCCCGCGGGAGCGAATCGGGGGGCTGGGGCGTGGATGAGGCGCGAGTGCGCGACACGCCCGTCAGTCGGCAGCCGGAAGGCCCAGCTCCGGGTAGGACTCCAGGAGTCGGGTCGGAGCGGCCTGGCGCCAGGAGTCCGCGAGGATGTCGCGCAGCTCCTCGGTGTCCTCCAGCACCGCGAGCCGCACCCGGACCCACGCGAAGCTCGCCTCATGGTCGGCGGTCCAGAACTTCCCGGGCTCCGCCAGGACGAGTTCGTCGCGCTCCTCCTTCGGGCAGCGCACGGCGATGGAGGTCTCGTCCTCGGGCAGCGTGGCGAACATCTTCCCCGCAACCCGGAAGGTGGGCATGCTCCAGGCGATCTTCTCCATCGTGTCCGGCAGAGAGAGGGCGATTCGGCGTACGTCTTCGGTATCCGGCATGGAACGCACCGTAGCCAACCCCACTGACAATCAGCTGCTGAGCTTGGCGTCCAACTCTGGCGCGCGTTGTGTTCCTTGATCGTTTCAGCGCGTTTGACGGTTTCCCCACGTCGTGGCACGGGGCACGGTGCTTGTTGCCGTGACCGAGGCCGTGACCGTGACCGAGGGCCTGACCATGACCGTGGTCATGACCGAGGGCGTGGCCGAGGGCGCCGAGACCCAGGTCGGTCATGAAGTGCCCTTCCCACTCGGTGTCGATGAGGTGCGGGCACCCGAGCCGTTGGCACATACGCATACGGCTCAGTTGATCTATTTGCCGCATCCAGCCGTATCCCTCCTCAGAGACCTGGAAAGCGCCCGGCGACCGAGGAGTCAGTGCCTGCCATGCCCACACCTCATCTGGCCCTGCCACCCAGCGACCGCGTTCTGTCGCCGCTCACCGGCTGGACGCGGGCGCACTGGGAGACGCTCGCCGACCGGCAGTTGGAAGCGCTGGTTCCCTATGCGACACCGGGTCTCGCGCAGTATCGGCTGCCCGGCAGAACCTCCTGGTCGGGTGTGGTGTCGGACGGCCTGGAAGGCTTCGCACGGTCATTTCTGCTGGCCTCTTTCCGGGTCGCCGGAGCACGGGGCAAGGTGGATCCCCGTCTTGTGGAACGGTACGCGCGGGGTCTGACAGCGGGCACGGACCGAGACAGCGGCGAAGCCTGGCCCGAAGTCACCGACTGCTCCCAGCAGATGGCCGAGGCGGCCCTGATCGCCGTGGGTCTGCATGAGAGCCGCCCCTGGATCTGGGACCGCCTGGACACGGAGGTACGGGAGCGGGTCGTGGACTGGCTGTGGGGTTTCGTGGGCCGCCGCACGTGGGACAACCACTGGCGCCTGTACCAGGTGGTGGTCGAGCAGTTCCTGGCCTCGGTCGGCGCGCCGTACCGCCAGGACGACATCGACGCCGGGCTCGACCGCATCGAGGACTGGTACGTCGGCGACGGTTGGTACAGCGACGGCCAGGGGCGCGGCTTCGACTACTACAACGGCTGGGCCATGCACCTGTATCCGCTGTTGTGGTCCCGGATGACCGGCAGTGACGGCGGCGGCCGCGGCCAGGTCTACCGGGACCGGCTCGCCCAGTTCCTCACCGTCTACCCGCGGTTATTCGGCGGGGACGGTGCGCCTGTGCACCAGGGCCGCTCCCTGACGTACCGTTTCGCCACCACCGCTCCGGTGTGGCTGGGCGCCCTCGCGGGCTGCACCCCACTGGCGCCGGGGCTCACGCGTCGGCTGGCCTCCGGAGCGGTGAGTCACTTCGTGGAGCGCGGGGTGCCCGATGAGCG
>CBFGQM010000440.1:0-3539 GCA_965650905.1 uncultured Streptomyces sp.
CCTACCGAACCCCAAATCCTAAATATGCAGTCCTTCTGAGACTCAGGACACTAGCTCCGGCCATCACCGGGCTTCGAAAAGCCTCAGGGTTAGGATCTACGACGTCTCAGGAGTCGAAGACCCCGAGTCGAAGTTTCTCGAAGTTGCAGAGTCGAGGCTCAGGAGTCGGTAACTCAGGAGTCGAACCGGGCCGCGGCCAGATACTCCGGCTGCGGGTCCAGCGCCGCCGCGAGCCGGAAATGGCGTATGGCCTGTTCGGGGCGGCCGGACCGCTCATAGGTGCGGGCCAGCGCGAAGTGTGCGAACGCGTTGTCCGGCTCGCGCTCGAGCACGATCGTGAACTCCAGCTCGGCGGGCCGCAGTTGGGCGGCGGCGAAGAAGGCACGTGCCCGCAGCAGCCGTGCCGCCGTGTTCTCCGGGTATGCGGCGATGACTCCGTCGAGCAGCTTCACCGCGCCTCGGGGGTCACGCGCGGCCAGCAACTGCTCGGCGGCGCGGAAGTCGATGACATGCGTCTCCGGAGTACGTCCGGTGGAACCGCTGCTCTCGGGCACGGCTGAGTCCTTCCCTGGTTGCCCCGGTTCAACGCCCCTGACCGGGCCCGTATTCTGCGGTCGTGCGCTCGTGCGCCCGCCGCACAAGATTCGCCCACACCTCTCTTACCCGCTGCTCCAGCGTCTCCAGCGGTACGTCGTTGTCGATGACGATGTCCGCTGTCGCCAGGCGCATCTCCCGTGTGGCCTGGACGGCCATGCGGGCGCGGGCGTCCTCCTCGGTCATCCCACGCAGCCGTATGAGCCGGTCGAGCCGGGTTTCGGCACTGGCGTCGACGACCACCACCACGTCGTACAGCGGCGCGAGGCCGTTCTCGGCGAGCAGCGGGACATCGTGCACGATGACGGTGTCCTGTGAGGCGGCGGCTTCGAGTTCGCGGGAACGGGCGCCCACGAGGGGGTGCACGATCGAGTTCAGCACGGCGAGCTTCTCCGCGTCCGCGAAGACGATCGACCCGAGCTTCGGCCGGTCCAGGCTGCCGTCCCCGGCGAGCACATCCTCTCCGAAGGAGTCAACAACCGCCGCGAGACCGGGAGTTCCTGGCGCGACGACCTCACGTGCGATCTTGTCAGCATCGACCAGCACGGCGCCGCACTCCACGAGCAGCCGCGACACCTCGCTCTTGCCGGCGCCGATCCCGCCGGTCAGGCCCACCTTCAGCATGCTCGAAAGCTTAGGACCTGCCGCTGACAACGCCATCGACAGGGCCTCAGCAGATCTGCATCGGCGCTATGCGTCGCCTTCCCGCTCCGCCAGGAACCGCTCGAACTCGAGCCCGATCTCGTCCGCCGACGGGATGTCCGCGGGCTCGGCGAGTATGTTGCCCCGTGCCTCGGCTCCCGCGGCCGCGTCGTACTGGTGCTCGAGTCCCTGTACGAGGGCGACGAGTTCCGCGTCGCCCTCCCGGATCTGCCGGTCGATCTCGGTCTGAATACGGTGCGCCTCGGTGCGCAGGGAGTGCGCGATGCCGGGCAGGACCAGGCCGGTCCCGGCCGTGATCGCCTCCAGGACGGTCAGCGCAGCGTCCGGGTACGGGGAGCGGGCGATGTAGTGCGGGACGTGCGCGGCGACGCCCAGGACGTCGTGTCCGGCCTGTATGAGCCGGTACTCGACCAGCGACTCCGCACTGCCCGGCACCTGGGCCTCCTCGAAGGGGCTGCGGTGGCCGGGTACGAGTTCGTGGCGGTTGCCGTGCGGGGTCAGGCCCACAGGGCGGGTGTGCGGGACGCCCATGGGGATGCCGTGGAAGTTGACGGACAGACGGACGCCGAGCCGCTCCACGATCTGCTGGACGGCCGCCGCGAAGCGCTCCCACTCGACATCCGGCTCGGGTCCGGAGAGGAGCAGGAAGGGCGCACCTGTCGTGTCCTGGACGAGCCGGACGTCGAGCGTGGGCTCTTCGTAGTCGGTCCAGCGGTCACGCTTGAACGTCAGCAGCGGGCGGCGGGCGCGGTAGTCCACAAGCCGGTCGTGGTCGAAGCGGGCGATGACCTGGTGGGGCAGTGAGTCGAGGAGCCCGTCGACGATCTGGTCGCCGGTCTCGCCGGCGTCGATGTATCCGTCGAAGTGGTAGAGCATGACAAGTCCCGCCGACTCCTGGCCCAGCGCCATGTCGACGACGGCCAGGCCCTTCGGCTCCCATGCGTACAAACCCTGCGGATCAAGCACTGTGACTGCTCCTCCTCGTGTTCGTACTGCACAACGTGGTGCGGGACGCAGGCATTCCCGCCTCACGCCTCTTGACGGCGCGATTCCGGCAGGCGGGTCGGGTCGCCCGGCCCTCCCAAGCTGATCTCAACCGTTGCCGGGTCGGCTTGAGCGTTCGCAGTCCCGGGTCGTTCCAGTAGGAGATGGGCAGAGCCCTGTCCAGAAGAGCAGTGCCCGCGGTAGCCCTTGCTGCTCCCCGCCCCCTCACGGGCATGGCGCTCGGAGATCTCGAGCGCGAGCAGATACGGAATCCGGGCCTCGCCTCGGGCTCCTCCAGACCCCACCTCACGGTGACGCTCTTGCCCCCGGCTCGGGTCAGCACCACCTCTCCCCCCAGGGGACTCACACCCCCGAGCAATCGACCCTGTGGGGCGCACAACGCACTGCGGGCCCGCACCCTGAAGGGTGCGGGCCCGCAGTATCAGCCGCTAAGCCTCAGCCGTTGGAAGCCCCCAACCGCCGGAGGCTCCGGAAATCAGCTCTGGCCGCCGGCCAGCTTCTCCCGGAGGGCAGCCAGGGCCTCGTCCGACGCCAGGGCGCCGGAGTTGTCGTCCGTCTCCGAGGAGTACGAACCGCCACCGGAGGCGGCCGGAGCCGCACCCGGGGTGCCCGCACCCTCGGCCTCGGCCTGAGCATCGGCCTCGCGGGACTTGATGACCTGCGCCTGGTGCTGCTCGAAGCGCGTCTGCGCCTCGGCGTACTGACGCTCCCACTCCTCGCGCTGCTTCTCGTAGCCCTCGAGCCAGTCGTTGGTCTCGGGGTCGAAGCCCTCGGGGTAGATGTAGTTGCCCTGGTCGTCGTACGACGCGGCCATGCCGTACAGCGTCGGGTCGAACTCGACCGAGGCCGGGTCGGCACCGAAGGACTCGTTGGCCTGCTTCAGGGACAGCGAGATCCGGCGACGCTCGAGGTCGATGTCGATGACCTTGACGAAGATCTCGTCGTTGACCTGGACGACCTGCTCCGGGATCTCCACGTGGCGCTCGGCCAGCTCGGAGATGTGGACCAGACCCTCGATGCCCTCGTCCACGCGGACGAACGCACCGAACGGGACCAGCTTCGTGACCTTGCCGGGCACGACCTGGCCGATCTGGTGGGTACGGGCGAACTGCTGCCACGGGTCTTCCTGCGTCGCCTTCAGCGACAGGGAGACGCGCTCGCGGTCCATGTCGACGTCCAGGACCTCGACCGTGACCTCCTGGCCGACCTCGACGACCTCGGACGGGTGGTCGATGTGCTTCCAGGACAGCTCCGAGACGTGCACCAGACCGTCGACG
>CBFGQM010000441.1:0-3530 GCA_965650905.1 uncultured Streptomyces sp.
TGGGGGGCGCGCGCCTATTGTTGGGGGTGGGCGGGGGCCTTGTGACCCGGGAACAATGACCCGGCCGCCACAGGGCTGCGGATACGCCGTGGGCCGTTGTTTCACGTGAAACAACGGCCCTCGGCGTATCCGCACCCTAGAGTACTCCGACAGGCAGAGGGCGAAGTCGCTGCTGTCACCCGTCTCGGTGTATTCGGCGTACTTGGGGTTACCGGCCCACGCTGACAACTCTGTAGCCCAGCGAGGCTATGTGTCATTGATGTGACACTTACTGAAGTCAAAGCGGGCCATGGCTGCAGCAATCGCCGCGTAGACAACGGCCACCGTGACCACCACATGGACTGAGCGGCCATCAGGAGGCAACATCAGGGCGGCCACCGCGGCGGCACCGACGAAGGCGATGTTGAACAGGACGTCGTACACGGAGAAGATCCGGCCGCGGAAGCCGTCGTCCACGGACGACTGGACCAGCGTATCGGTGGCGATCTTCGCACCCTGGGTGGTCAGGCCCAGTACGAAAGCCGCGATCAATATGGGTACTTCGGAGAATGACAGACCGAGCGCGGGTTCCAGGACCGCGGCGGATCCGGCGCAGGCGACCATCCAGCCGCTCGGCCCGAGCTTCCCGGCCGCCGACGGGGTCACCACCGCCGCGGCGAAGAAACCCGCACCGGAGATCCCCACGGCAAGCCCCAGAAGACCGAGACCGTCGTCCTGCGGGCCGGATGACCATGCGTACCGACAGAGCATCAGCACCATGACAGTCAGGGCACCGTAACAGAACCGCATGAGTGTCATCGCGGTCAGTGCCCAGGCGGCCTCGCGGCGTGCGGGCTCGGCGAGATGGTGCGCGCCGGCCGCCAGCCCATGTGCTGTGCCCGCCACGGCAGCCTTCAGCCGCGGCTGCACCAACTCCTCATCGGGGCCTAGCAGTTCTGGTGCCATGGGCAGCGAGGCCAGCGCCGCGCACAGGTAGAGCGCCGCCCCGACGAGGACGACCGCGGCGTCGGAGTCAGAGACGAAGAGCCGTACGACGAAAGCGAGACCGCCGCCCGCGGTCGCGGCGAGCGTCCCGGCCGTGGGCGACACGGAGTTGGCCATCACCAGGCGCTCGGAGTCGACGACACGGGGCAGCGCGGCGGACAGGCCGGCCAGGACAAAACGGTTGACCCCCGTGACACACAACGCGGAAGCATAGAACAGCCAGTCCGGCACGCTGCTCACGATCAGGACGGCCGTCAGGGATGCCAGCAGCGCCCGCAGAAGGTTCCCGTAAAGAAGGACCTGCCGGCGCTGCCAGCGGTCCAGCAGAACGCCCGCGAAGGGGCCGATGATCGAGTACGGGAGGAGGAGCACCGCCATCGCCGAGGCGATCGCGGCGGCCGAGGTCTGCCTCTCCGGCGAGAACACGACGTACGTGGCGAGCGCGACCTGATACACCCCATCCGCACCCTGCGACAGCAGCCGCACGGCGAGCAGCCTCCGGAAGTTCCGGAAGCGCAGGAGTACGCGCAGGTCACGTACGACAGCCATGGGCACAGCCTCACACATGAGGGGTCCCCGGGGTATGACCCAGGGACCCCTCAGCAGGCCACAGAAGAGCGTGGTCAGCGCACAGCGCCTTGTCTCGCTAGCGTGCGACCTCACCCTTGATGAACTTCTCGACGCTCTCGTGGGCTTCGTCGTCGAAGTACTGGACCGGCGGGGACTTCATGAAGTACGACGAAGCCGAGAGGATCGGGCCGCCGATGCCGCGGTCCTTGGCGATCTTCGCGGCGCGCAGTGCGTCGATGATGACACCAGCGGAGTTCGGCGAGTCCCAGACCTCGAGCTTGTACTCCAGGTTGAGCGGGACGTCACCGAAGGCACGGCCCTCGAGGCGGACGTATGCCCACTTGCGGTCGTCGAGCCAGGCCACGTAGTCGGACGGGCCGATGTGCACGTTGTCGGCACCCAGTTCGCGGTCGCGGATCTGGGAGGTGACGGCCTGCGTCTTTGAAATCTTCTTGGACTCCAGGCGGTCGCGCTCGAGCATGTTCTTGAAGTCCATGTTGCCGCCGACGTTCAGCTGCATCGTGCGGTCCAGGATCACACCCCGGTCCTCGAACAGCTTCGCCATCACGCGGTGCGTGATCGTGGCGCCGACCTGCGACTTGATGTCGTCACCGACGATCGGGACGCCCGCCGCGGTGAACTTGTCGGCCCACTCCGTGGTACCCGCGATGAAGACCGGAAGGGCGTTGACGAAGCCGACCTTGGCGTCGATGGCGCACTGGGCGTAGAACTTCGCCGCGTCCTCGGAGCCCACCGGCAGGTAGCAGACGAGGACGTCGACCTGCTTGTCCTTGAGGATCTGGACGACATCGACCGGGTCCTCGGCGGACTCCTCGATGGTCTCGCGGTAGTACTTGCCGAGACCGTCCAGAGTGTGGCCGCGTTGGACGGTCACGCCCGAGTTCGGGACGTCGCAGATCTTGATGGTGTTGTTCTCGCTGGCTCCGATGGCGTCCGCCAGATCGAGGCCGACCTTTTTCGCGTCGACGTCGAAGGCGGCCACGAACTCGATGTCATGGACGTGGTAGTCGCCGAATTGGACGTGCATCAGCCCCGGGACCTTGGCGGCCGGGTCGGCGTCTTTGTAGTACTCGACGCCCTGTACCAGCGAGGCGGCGCAGTTACCCACGCCGACGATGGCTACGCGAACCGAACCCATTCCGGTTGCTCCCTGTGTGTACTGGTGAAGCCCCGAGCGGACTTCACGTGGCGGTGTCGTCGGACGGATCCGGCCGGGTGCTGTCCCCGTGCCGGGGCAGGCCGCCCGACTCTCCAGATGTGCTGTCCTGCTGAGCGGAGCCGTCGGATGCGGGACGCCGCTGGTCCCGTCCGGATCGCTCGCTCTCGATGAGCTCGTTCAGCCAGCGCACTTCGCGCTCCACGGACTCCATCCCGTGGCGCTGGAGCTCAAAGGTGTAGTCGTCGAGGCGCTCCCGGGTGCGCGTCAAAGAGGCGCGCATCTTCTCCAGGCGCTCCTCAAGACGATTGCGGCGGCCTTCGAGGACCCGCATACGTACATCCCTGGACGTCTGCCCGAAGAAGGCGAAGCGAGCAGCGAAGTGCTCGTCCTCGTACGCGTCGGGACCCGTCTGCGAGAGCAGTTCCTCGAAGTGCTCCTTACCTTCCGTCGTCAACCGATAGACGATCTTGGCGCGGCGCCCCGTGAGGGGAGCGGCAAGGGCTTCATCTCGGGCGCCCCCCGACTCCTCGATCAACCAGCCGTTGGCGACCAGCGTCTTGAGGCAGGGGTAAAGCGTCCCGTAGCTGAAGGCACGGAACACACCCAGCGACGTATTGAGCCGTTTACGCAGCTCATAGCCGTGCATCGGGGACTCGCGGAGCAGGCCGAGTACAGCGAACTCGAGGATCCCGGAACGCCGGCTCATCGTCGCCTCCTCCCGCCGCTGCCCAGCCGTGACGGTCTTATGCCGTGCTGATGTATCGATTCGATACATCAGCACGATAGAACGGCCCTT
>CBFGQM010000442.1:0-3526 GCA_965650905.1 uncultured Streptomyces sp.
GGAGGACGTCCAGCGGGGCCCCGCCGCCAAGACGGCGTTCCAGCGGGGTGGGGCCGGGGCTTGCGAGGCGGATCAGATGGAAGTGCGGAAGCCGGTCGGGGGCGACCCCGTTGGCATACATCTGCTCCACGAGCTGTTCGGAGAGGGCCGCACCGCGGTCCAGTAACTGCCGTACCTGGGGCGAGTCGGCGAGGAAGGAGACCCGCGAACTCATCACCACCGACGACTCGGCGGACAGTACGGGCGCGAGGTCGGCGAACAGACGCAGGAAGCCGCCGGGGCTCGTCTCGTCAACTCCCTCGTCGACAGCGTCGAGTACGCACAGTGCCGAGCCGGAGCGGATCAGGTAGAGGAAAAGGGCGAAGACATGGGCGCCGTCGGCCTTCACACAGGGCGCGAGACGGCGCTCCACGTAGTCGGCGAAGGCTTCGTCCCTGGGTTTGAGGCTGAGGTCGAAGTAGAAGCGGAAGCGGTGGTTGCCCGGCGCGGTGTCCGCGCTCACCAGAGCCCGCAGCAGAGTGGACTTGCCACTGCCTGACCTCCCGGTGACCAGGACGTTCGCCGACTGCCCGGTGAGGCGGGTGAGCAGCGGCGTCACGTCCTCGGCATCGTCCAGCCGGAATTCTCCGGTGCGCGGGTCCGTGGTCAGGACCGTGCCGGTGAGCGGCAGCGGTTCCGCCGGCGGCGGGGCGGCGCATTCGGCGACCAAGTGCGTATCGAGATCGACGAGTTCGGACAGGAACGCGTCGTACCGGACGCACCGGTAGTCCGACCCGAAGAGGTCGTCAAGGGTCCCGGCAGCCTCATCGAGAATGACGAACCGGGTGAGCTTGGGCAGGCGGGTGCGCAGCAGCTCTCCGCCATCGGTACGCAGAACGGTTCGCAGTTCCGCGGTGTCCTTGGAGAGCAACAGCTCCACGTACTCCAGGCGGATGCCGGATTCACGGCACATGAGTTGGTAAACGGTGTCACAAGAGAGCACGAACCGCTTCGCCACCCGGTAGCCGAGGGTGATGTACAGCCCGGCCAGGAACTCACAGCGGCGGGCGACTTCTTCGGCCATCTGCGGGTCGTTGCCGCTCAGCGCGGCACTGCCGGTGCTGGTGAACCAGGCGAGGACGTCCACCAGCCTGCGCACGGCCAGCAGTCCGTCCTCCTCGGCGATGGTGTAGCCGTCGTGCGCCGAGCGATTGCGGAGCCGCCGGATGTCCTCCAGCGCGTCGAGCACGCCGGAGCTGCGAATGTGCGGGCGGCAGCGCTTGATCAGATCGTTGAGTGCCTTGGCAGCCGGATCCCCCTCGATGCCGTGGTGCTGCCAGAGTTGTTTCAGCAGCCTCTCGGTGAGCCGGCCGACCAGCGCGATGGCGTTCTCGGGATAGCCGTCGCTCAGCGAACGTAACGGCCGTTCGAGATCGAGGCCGAGTCGCTCGGCGATCCTGTTGTGGTCGTTCAGCTCGCTCCGTAGCCGCCCGAGCCGCTCGTCGACCTCCGGGGCCGTCATCGCGCTTCGTCCCCCGCTCCCGCCTCTCCCCCTACGCGTGCTCCCACGATGAAGGCGAATCGGTCCGGGAAGACCAGCTCCTCCTCCGGGTGAGCGGCCCTCATCTCCTCTGTTCCGGCAGTGATTTCGGCGTCGTCGAACTCCGAGAGCAGCGACATATAGCGGGCCCGGACCATGTCCAGGTAGCGATCGCGGCCGATACGGAGCTCGTGCTGGACGTGGAAGACGCGAGCCCGAAGACCCGCGCCGGTGAGATGGCGGGCCATGTCCTCCGGATCGGGCTGCAGTTCCTCGAAGCGTCGCAGTGCCGCCCGGAACAGTGGGTACTCGATGGTCTTCGGCAACATGGCGATGAGCATGCGGCCGCCCGGCGCGAGCAGGCGGGCAAGCCCGGCCAGAGTACGGGCCGGATCATCGAGATGGTGCACCGATTCCTTCAGCCAGACGGCGTCCAGCCGGTCGTACGGCAGCGGGACGCGGGCCTCGGCCACATCCTCGGCGGACGCCAGGACGGGCGTCAGACCGTCGGGGGGGGGAGCGCCGATGCCGCGGAGCATGGCCTCGGACGGATCCACACAGAGGACGGGGTGCTCCGGCCCGACCGTACGGACGATCTCCCGTGCGAAGAGACCGGTACCGCAACCGATGTCGGCCATACGGTCGGAGGGGGTCAGGGAGAGGGCTTCGCCGAGGCGTGCGGACATCCACTCGACATACCCAGGGCGGTAGTCCCAGTGTTTGTCGTACTCGGCGGCGAGTCCTTCATAGTGCTCGTGCACACCGTCCCTCGACAACTGAGCCCCCTGCTCGGATGGTTGGGTAGCTGGACATTCCTTCGGTCAGGCTATCGGCAGGGGGGATCCCTGCAAGTGCGTCGGGGTGATGTCGACAGACACAGCCGCTCTCCGTACCGCTCCCTGGAGAGCGTCCGTGGGTTTCCTTGCCTGTGGGTCTTGCCTCTCACCTCTCGGGGCCCGGTCGCAGGGCGCACTGGGCCCAGACCGTCTTGCCTGGACCTACCCGGTCGCGTACGCCCCAGCGGGCGGCGAGCGCTTGGACGAGGACCAGGCCGCGGCCGTGGTCCTCGTCGGGGGCGGGCACGGTGCGGACCGGCGGGGCGGGGTGGGTGTCGGACACCTCGATACGGATGACGCCCTGCTCGTCGTCGCAGGTGAGGAGGAGGGCGAAGTCCCGTCCCGGTACGCGGCCGTGGAGGACGGAGTTCGCGGCGAGTTCGGCGACGACCAGGACGACCGTGTCATGGACACCGGTGCCGTGCGGGTGGCCCCACTCGGTGAGCTGGTGCGCGGCGAGCAGCCGGGCGAGGCGGGCGCCGCGTCGGGTCGCGGAGAAGCCTTGCGCGAACGTACGTACGTGGCTGGGGATCGGGGTGTCAAGGGCTGGCATACGGGCCAGCCTGCGCTGGTTGGGGGGCCGTCAGCAGGCCCGGCGCTGATACAGATCGCGTTGTACTGGTTCACGCACTGGACTGGGCCGGTCGCTGTGCGTGAGCATGGATCGGCCGTGCGTGGCGCAGCGCGGACGGCGCACGGTACGGCACGAGTTCGGGCGCGGGTTCGGGAACGGTACGACCCGGGCGGCCCGGCGGCACAGGGAGAGGCGGCTGCGATGGCGACGGACAACGGCGGCGGGGCGGACGGGGGCGGCGCCGGTCAGGGCGTAGGCGGTCAGGGCGTAGGCGGGGGCTGCGAACCGGAACTGTCGGACAGCCTCAAGACCTTCGGCGCGGTCCTGAAGGCGCTGCGGGAGGAAGCGCGCCTGACACAGGAACAGTTCGCGCCACAGGTGCGGTACTCGGTCGCGTATGTCGCCAAGATCGAACAGGGCAAGCGGTTCCCGCCGAGGAATCTGCTGGACCGGTCGGAGGAGGTACTGGGGGCGGTCGCGGGGCGGGTGCTGGGGGCGGCGGCGAGGAGTCTGACGCGTAAGGCGGGGTTGGCGTCCTGGTTCCGGCAGTGGGCGGGGATCGAGGAGGAGGCGATCTCGCTGTACGCGTATGAGTGC
>CBFGQM010000443.1:0-3514 GCA_965650905.1 uncultured Streptomyces sp.
GCTCGGGGTCCTCGACGCCGGCCAGCCGGAACCAGGCCTGCTGCCAGGCGAACCGGGCGAGCTCGCGCGTCTCGAAGAACTTCCGCTTGTACAGGCCGCGGCCGAAGTGGAACAGCGCGGCGCCCTGCATCACGGTGTTGTCCAGGTCGAAGAAGGCGGCGGCCTTGTTGTCGCCCGCGACCGGGAACTCCGGTTCCGCCTCGGCTCCGTCGGGCCCGTTTTCGTGGGCGAGCTCCTCCAGTTCCTGGGAGGACTTGCGCGCTGCCTCCGCCGAGGCTTCGCCTGCCAACACGCTCCGCGCGGTGGCGGAGCGCCTACGGGGAGTGAGCCATCCAAGAGCGGCCATGGCGTGAGCATAGCCAGATTTGTTCGCCGGTTCGGGAGTCAGCAGGGTTGGAGGCTGTGCGCTCTGCGGGGCCATGTCGTTGAAAACCGATCGAGCTGTGTGCTCCGTGGTTGTGCGGGACGCGGCCGGTCGGCGGCGGAGTGAGAATGGCTGGTATGAGTCCCATCTTTCGGCGCACGGGCCGTCGTACGGAGAAGAGCGTGCCGGGTGAGCGGCTGGTCACATTGATCGGGAAGCCGGGCTGTCATCTGTGTGACACCGCACAGGAAGTCATCGAGAAGGTATGCGGGGATCTTGGGGTCCCCTGGGAGAAGAAGGACATCACGCAGGACGAGGAGCTGCACCGTGCGTACTGGGAGCAGATCCCGGTGGTGCTCGTGGACGGTGCGCAGCACACGTTCTGGCGTGTGAACGAGGACCGGCTGCGGCGGGCCCTAGCGGAATGACGGGACTCGCGTCACACAACTGTGGCCGGACCGGGCGCTCCAAGTGGTCCGGAAAGTGACTTAGGATCGAGGGCGGTTTGGCCTCGGGGGGCGGGGATCGTAGAGGAGAGTGTGCGGCTTTGCCCCCATCAAGCAGGGAACGAAGGTGCCTGTGTGCCGGTTCCATACCCATGCGCCGGGGCCGCGTGACCCCGGTCACGTTGGGCGGGCAAATCGGACACAATCTTTGTGCACGCGTTCACAAAGACATAGCCTGCATTCGACGGGGCGGTCTAGGTATGGGTGACCGCCTGCAGCCCCGCTCTACCCGCAGGAGCACCGTGGCAACTGGCCGAACTCACCGACCGGCGACCCGCAGCCGAGGGATTCCCGAGGCCACCGTCGCCAGGCTTCCGCTGTACCTCCGGGCCCTCACCGCACTGTCGGAGCGCTCGGTACCCACGGTCTCCTCCGAGGAGCTCGCGGCCGCCGCGGGGGTCAACTCCGCGAAGTTGCGCAAGGACTTCTCGTACCTGGGTTCCTATGGGACGCGCGGTGTGGGTTACGACGTCGAGTACCTCGTCTACCAGATCTCCCGCGAACTGGGCCTCACCCAGGACTGGCCGGTTGTGATCGTCGGTATCGGTAACCTCGGCGCGGCGCTGGCCAACTACGGCGGGTTCGCCTCGCGCGGCTTCCGGGTCGCCGCCCTCATAGACGCCGATCCCGCGATGGCGGGGAAGCCGGTCGCCGGGATCCCGGTGCAGCACACCGACGACCTCGAGAAGATCATCAAGGACAACGGGGTGTCGATCGGTGTGATCGCGACTCCCGCCGGCGCCGCCCAGCAGGTCTGCGAGCGGCTCGTCGCCGCCGGTGTGACGTCCATCCTGAACTTCGCGCCGACCGTGCTCTCCGTGCCGGACGGTGTCGACGTACGCAAGGTCGATCTCTCCATCGAGTTGCAGATCCTCGCCTTCCACGAGCAGCGCAAGGCCGGTGAGGAGGCGCTGACCGAGGCCGAGGCCGTGGTCAAGGCGCCGAAGGCCGGCCGGAAAGGGCCCGACGGGGATGTCCCCGCGGTGATGCCGGCATGAGTCTCCTCGTCGTCGGGCTGAGTCACCGCAGCGCTCCGGTCAGCGTCCTGGAGCGGGCCGCGCTGCCCGCGGACTCGCAGATCAAGCTCCTCCAGGACACCATCGCCGCCGAGCCGGCCGCCGAGGCCGCGGTGCTCGCCACCTGCAACCGGATCGAGCTGTACGCCGACGTGGACAAGTTCCACGCGGGCGTCGCCGAGCTCTCCACGCTGCTCGCGCAGCACAGCGGCGTCGGGCTGGAAGAGCTCACCCCCTATCTGTACGTGCACTACGAGGACCGGGCGGTCCACCACCTCTTCTCCGTGGCCTGCGGCCTCGACTCGATGGTGGTCGGCGAGGGGCAGATCCTCGGCCAGATCAAGGACGCGCTCGCGACCTCGCAGGAACTGCACACGGCCGGCCGGCTCCTCAACGACCTCTTCCAGCAGGCCCTGCGGGTCGGCAAGCGCGCCCACTCCGAGACCGGCATCGACCGGGCCGGGCAGTCCCTGGTGACCTTCGGCCTGGAGCAGCTGACGTCCGGGGCGGCCGTCGAGGCCTGGGCCATGGGCAAGCGGGCCCTCATGATCGGCGCGGGCTCCATGTCCTCGCTGGCTGCGGCGACGCTCGCGCGGGCCGGGGTGGCCGAAGTGGTCATCGCCAACCGCACGCTGGACCGTGCTGAGCGCCTCGCGCGGATCCTGGCGGAGGGGGACGACACGGACGTGGTGGCCCGCGCGGTACCGATGGACGCGGTGCCGGACGAGCTGACACGTGCCGATCTCGTCGTGTCGTGCACCGGCGCGACGGGGCTCGTCCTGACCGCCGAGGCCGTCGCGGCCGCTGTGGAGGGCCGTACGGGTGCCCCGGCAGAGCGTGCGGCCACCCCCACCGTCGTACGGGACGACCTGCCGCCCACCAGCGTCGGCACCGACGACGGCTGCCCGCTGGACCTTGGCCCCGTGCAGGGGTCCGCCGTGCAGGAGGCCACAGGCTTCTCCGTCATGGGGGAGGCCGCGGTGGCCGGTATGGACGCGGCGACCCTGGAGCAGCACGCCGCCTGGGTGGACAACGGCACATGGGACCGCCGCGAGACCCGCCGTGCGCCCGAAGCCGACGCTCGCACGCTCGAAGCCGACGCCGACGTCATCACCGCGCTGGCCGCGACCGCGGCCGCGGCCGGGCGTGTGCCCGAGCGCCGTACGCCCGAGCCTGTCGTCGTGGCCCCCCGGCCCGCACCCGTGCTCTCGCTGCTCGACCTCGCCATGCCGCGGGACATCGACGCGGCCGTGCACCGGCTGCTCGGGGTGCGGCTGGTGGACATCGAGTCGCTGGCCGAGGCCTCCGCGACCGCCCCTGATCCGCGGACTCCGTCCGCGGGCCCGATGGCGGCGGACGTGGACATGGTGCGGCGCATCGTCTCCGACGAGGTGGCCGCCTTCGGGGCCGCCCAGCGCGCCGCCCACATCACCCCCACCGTCGTCGCCCTGCGCACCATGGCCGCCGATGTCGTCGCGAACGAGATCGCGCGGCTCGACGGACGGCTGCCCGGCCTCGACGACAAGCAGCGGGGCGAGATCACGCAGACCGTGCGTCGCGTGGTGGAGAAGCTGCTGCACGTGCCGACCGTACGGGTCAAGCAGCTCGCGGCCGAGCCCGGCGGCGCC
>CBFGQM010000444.1:0-3512 GCA_965650905.1 uncultured Streptomyces sp.
GGATCGCGCCGGGGATCGAGCGGGCGACGTCTGCGGGTGGTGCGCATGCGCGTCCACCGCTGGGAGTCTGACCCTGCCCCATGAGTACGTCGGGGAGGTGGTGGCATGGACGCCGCCATGGTCACGGCCATAGCCGCACTCATCGCGGCACCAGCAGCCGCGGCGGCAGCCATGTACGGCCAGAGGGGCGCGAACAGGACAGCACGGGAGGGCACAGCATTGACCGGCTACGACAGTCTGACCGCGCGTCTCGTCGCAGAGCGGGACAAAGCTGAGATGGATGAGAAGGCAGCGGATGCGCGGGCAAGCGCGGCCGAGGCGAAGGTGTCTGCCCTGGAGGCGGAGATCACACGCCTACAGAACCTCGTCACGCAGCTTGGGGGGCAGCCATGACACGTGCCGAACAGGTGTTGTATCGGAGCCGTCACCTGCTGTGGGTGGTGGCCGCGCTCCTCGTCCTCTGCGGGGGTGTGGCCCTGTCGCTGCTCCTGATCCACCGGGAGGCGGACGCGCGCGCGGAAGTCGCCCGTGAGGCGGACCTGCGGGGGACAGCGGTGTCGACGCTCGCTGGGGATGTGCGGGCGCTACGTGCACAGGTTGAGGCGAGGGGTGAGACGCCGGTTGCGCCGGATCCGACACGGGCGGTGGAGGATCTCCCGGATCGGGTAGAGGTGCCGGTGCCGATCCCCGGCCCGCGTGGCCCCAAGGGCGAGCCAGGATCCCCAGGCCGGGCCGGACCATCCGGATCGCCTGGAGAGGCTGGCACCGACGGGTCCGATGGTGTCGGCAAGACCGGCGCTCCGGGCGCTGACGGAGAGGCCGGACCACCAGGACCACAGGGCGAACCCGGACCCGCCGGCCCGGCTGGACCGCAGGGGGAGCAGGGACCGTCGGGCAAGGATGGCGCAGACGGCCGCGATGGGCAGACCTGCCCGGACGGCTACAGTTTGCAGGCCCCGTCGTGGGATCCGGATGCGCTGGTGTGCCGACGGGAAGGGGCCCCGGCTCCAGAACCGGCTGGCGGACGGGGTTCGCAGGCCTCGGCCGCGTTGGATCCGCAGCGCCGCATGTACGCGTGAGGAGGACGTCATGGACGTCGATGACACTGAGCCCTCGCGGCCCCGGCCCCAGTACGAGGGGCTGTTCCGCGAGCCCGACTGGCCGCCGCCCGATGACGATAGTGAATGACCGACGCCCTCTCTCGCCTTCGGGCGGGAGAGGGCGTTTCGTCGTGTGCGGATCCGGCTACCGCTTGTCGAGCCACTTGCGGACGGACATGCGGTCGACCCCCGCAACCCGCGAGAAACCGGCCTCGCTCAGCTTGCCCTCCGTCACGACGGTGCGGGCGGCCTGCTGAAGGGCGGCGGACGCAGCGGATGCGGCGGCGCGGGCGTCGGAGCGCTGCTTGGCGTAGTCGGCGAGGACGTCCTCAACGAACTCGGTCTTGAGGCGGTAGGCAGCGGACAGGGCGGCATCGCGCTCGGGCTGGTCGTCCTCGTCGGGGTAGCGCTCTTCGATCTCGTTGGCCTCGTCGAGGAGTTCGGTGAGCCCGTCCTCGTTGAGTCCGTGGTTGTCGCTGAGCCACGCTTCGAGTTCGTGGAGCTGCATGGTGGTCAGTCCTCCGGGGAGTCGCAGGTGTAGCAGTCGCAGGCGTAGGGAGCGATAGTCTCGCCGCCGACGGCCTCGGCGAAGGCGTCGCCTTCGGGGGTGCGGTGGGCGGTCGGGGCGTGGAAGATGTCCATCTGGCTGGCGGCGGTCTCGTACAGGGCGCGGGCGTGGCCCTCTCCGCGGTGGTCGTCGTCGACCCAGATGTTCATGATCTCGTGGCGGTCGGTGGAGACGTAGAGCTCGGCGATGAGGTCGCCGTCAGCGTCGCGGGTTTCCCAGATGTGGTTGATGCTGCCGTCGCCGTAGTAGTCGCCGGTGCGGCTGGTGATGGTCAGCATCTCGGTCCCCTCCGGGAGCGCCCCTCGCCCCATCTGTCGACCACACTACAGGTGCTCCTGTAGTCCTGTCGACAGGCATGCTCAGGCCGCTTCGACGACCTCAATCCGCCGCTCAGCCGCCACCGCCAACGTCCACTCCTCCACCAGCTGCTCGTACCTCGCGCGGGTGTCTTTGTACAGCCACCCGCCAGCAGCCCGCACGAGCGCCCGTATCTCCTCGTTCACCTCGGCGGCAGACCGTACGGAACCAGGGCGGCACGGGTCGGGGAACATGCGAACAAGCCTACGGGCACGCACTGACACCCCGCCCCGAGCTCAGCTGGCAAGCGAGGCGACTGCGCGCGCCCGAGGCAGCAACGCACGGGCCCGCTCCATGAGCGCCTGGTCATCCAGGGAGAACCGGCCAGAGAGCACCCGCGCATGGCCGTAGTACGCGCTATCAAGGTCTACGGCCTGCGCCATATCGACCTTCCAGCCGGTACTCTGCACGTCGATCGCTTCCGGGTCCTTCACCGTTCGGGAACCTGAGCCCGTGCAGGCGAGCCAGCATCCGCAGCGCTGTTGGTGCGTCCCCTTCCACTCGCCGATGAAGCCGTGCCTTCCAGCCAGGGCGAACAGGTCGCCCGGCTCGTGCACGTTGCCTTCAACGGGGATCACCCCAATCACCGCTGTGAGGCCGCTGTCTGCCGTCGTGTAGGCGAGGACACAGTAGGAGCCGGTCTCCCAGTCGTGGAGGAAGGGAAAGATCGTCACCCGCCCGTTTCCGGTGATCTCGCGCGCCATCGCTCTCCTCGGTCTCGTCAGCAAGCAGGGCTTGGCCCCCGCCCGGATGGATACTCTATGAGCCGGGGCCAACATCACGTGCAGATCTAGCCGTGATCACCGCACGGAAGCGGATCCGGTTTACCACCGTCGTCTCCGCAGGTATCGCACGAGAGGTCCCCGGTCCAGAGGCCCCGGTTGACGCGGTACCCAGCTGCTTCGATGGCCGCGATGGTCTGCGGAATCATCACCTCAGGGTCGCCGTAGTCCACGCCCGGCATATCGCACGGGTTGTGATGGACCTTGCTCCACCCGTGGCGGGCAAAGAATGCGTCGTACTCGCGCGTGTACTCCAGGAACGCATGCCAGGCCGGATCGACCGTCTTGCACATGAAGTACGACGGGGCGCCGGCAGGCTTCTGAGCGCACGCGGCCAGGTAGGCGATGGCCTGATCCGTGATCGCTTCGGCCGTGTCCTGGGGCAGGCTGTTGGTGGTGGCCACTCGACGGCTCAGCCGCTTGAAGAACACGGGATCGATGAGGGTCCTCGCGGACACGGTTTCGATGGCTGGTGCGGACATACTCACTCCTCTGGTCAGAGTTGTGGTGCCGTGATGACCCGCTCGCGTGGCGCCGTGGGCGCGCCGAAGGCGAGTGCGGATCACCGTTTGCCGTCTCAGACTGCCCGCACCGACAATCACCCATCCCGACCCCAACGAATCTGGCCGGCCTCAAACAGGAAAGGCCCCCACGGACCGTAATCCGTAAGGGCCTTACCCACGCACACCGCACGCCCGCAGGCGT
>CBFGQM010000445.1:0-3505 GCA_965650905.1 uncultured Streptomyces sp.
AGCGCGTCCACGGCCTCCTGGAGCATGCGCTTCTCGTTGTTCACGATGATCTCGGGCGCGCCGAGGTCGAGAAGCCGCTTCAGGCGGTTGTTGCGGTTGATCACACGGCGGTACAGGTCGTTCAGGTCGGAGGTCGCGAAGCGGCCACCGTCCAGCTGCACCATCGGACGCAGGTCCGGCGGGATCACCGGCACGCAGTCGAGCACCATGCCCTTGGGGCTGTTGCTGGTCTGCAGGAACGCGGAGACGACCTTGAGGCGCTTGAGCGCACGGGTCTTCTTCTGGCCCTTGCCGGTCCGGATGATCTCGCGGAGGCGCTCGGCCTCCTCGTCGAGGTCGAAGGACTCCAGGCGCTTCTGCAGCGCCGCGGCACCCATCGAACCGTCGAAGTACGTGCCGAAGCGGTCACGCAGCTCGCGGTAGAGGAGCTCGTCGCCCTCCAGGTCCTGGACCTTGAGGTTCTTGAAGCGGGTCCACACCTCGTCGAGCCGGTCGATCTCGCGCTGCGCACGGTCACGCAGCTGCTTCATCTCCCGCTCGGCACCTTCGCGCACCTTGCGGCGTACGTCGGCCTTGGCGCCCTCGGCCTCGAGCTCGGCCAGGTCGGTCTCGAGCTTCTTGGCGCGGGCCTCGAGGTCGGCGTCGCGCCGGTTCTCGACCTGCTGACGCTCGACGGAGACGTGCGCCTCCAGCGAGGGCAGGTCGCGCGTACGGCGCTCCTCGTCCACGTACGTGATCATGTACGCGGCGAAGTAGATGACCTTCTCGAGGTCCTTCGGGGCGAGGTCGAGCAGGTAGCCCAGCCGCGACGGAACGCCCTTGAAGTACCAGATGTGGGTGACGGGAGCGGCCAGTTCGATGTGGCCCATCCGCTCACGACGCACCTTGGCGCGAGTGACCTCGACGCCGCAGCGCTCGCAGATGATGCCCTTGAAGCGGACACGCTTGTACTTGCCGCAGTAGCACTCCCAGTCCCGGGTCGGACCGAAGATCTTCTCGCAGAAGAGTCCGTCCTTTTCGGGCTTGAGGGTGCGGTAGTTGATGGTCTCCGGCTTCTTGACCTCGCCGTGGGACCACTGTCGGATGTCGTCCGCGGTCGCCAGGCCGATCCGCAGCTCGTCGAAGAAGTTGACGTCGAGCACTTGTCGTCAATCCCTCTTTCGGGGTCGAGTCTCAATCATGGTCTGTACGGGTCGGGGGGCCGGCGGGGGGCTTCCGGGGCTTCCGTAAAAGCCCCCCGCCAGACCCGTCAGACCTCTTCGACGCTGCTCGGCTCGCGCCGGGACAGGTCGATACCGAGCTCCTCCGCGGCGCGGAAGACGTCCTCATCCGTGTCGCGCATTTCGATGGACATACCGTCCGAGGACAGCACCTCCACGTTCAGGCACAGGGACTGCATCTCCTTGATGAGCACCTTGAAGGACTCGGGGATGCCGGGCTCGGGAATGTTCTCGCCCTTGACGATGGCCTCGTAGACCTTCACGCGGCCGGTGACGTCGTCGGACTTGATGGTCAGCAGCTCCTGGAGGGCGTATGCGGCGCCGTAAGCCTCCAGCGCCCACACCTCCATCTCACCGAACCGCTGGCCACCGAACTGGGCCTTACCACCCAGCGGCTGCTGGGTGATCATCGAGTACGGACCGGTCGAGCGGGCGTGCAGCTTGTCGTCGACCAGGTGGTGGAGCTTGAGGATGTACATGAAGCCGACCGAGATCGGCTCCGGGAACGGCTCGCCGGAGCGGCCGTCGAACAGCTTCGCCTTGCCGGACGGGAGCACCATGCGCTCGCCGTCGCGGTTCGGGATGGTGTGCTGCAGCAGGCCGGCGAGCTCGTCCTCACGCGCACCGTCGAAGACGGGGGTGGCGACGTTGGTACCCGGGTCGACCTGGTCGGCGCCGATGACCTGCAGGCGCTTCGCCCACTCGTCCGCGAGGCCGGAGACGTCCCAGCCGCGGCTGGCGAGCCAGCCGAGGTGGATCTCCAGTACCTGTCCCGGGTTCATTCGGGACGGGACACCCAGCGGGTTGAGGATGATGTCGACGGGGGTGCCGTCCTCCAGGAACGGCATGTCCTCGATCGGCAGGATCTTCGAGATGACGCCCTTGTTGCCGTGGCGGCCGGCGAGCTTGTCACCGTCGGTGATCTTGCGCTTCTGCGCCACGTACACGCGCACCAGCTGGTTCACACCGGGGGGAAGCTCGTCGCCCTCCTCGCGGTCGAAGACGCGGACGCCGATGACCTTGCCGGTCTCGCCGTGCGGCACCTTCAGCGAGGTGTCACGGACCTCACGGGCCTTCTCACCGAAGATGGCGCGCAGCAGGCGCTCCTCCGGCGTCAGCTCGGTCTCACCCTTGGGAGTCACCTTGCCGACGAGGATGTCGCCCGCGATGACCTCGGCGCCGATACGGATGATGCCGCGCTCGTCGAGGTCGGCGAGGACCTCCTCGGAGACGTTCGGGATGTCCCGGGTGATCTCCTCGGGGCCGAGCTTGGTGTCACGGGCGTCGACCTCGTGCTCCTCGATGTGGATCGAGGAGAGGACGTCGTCCTGTACGAGGCGCTGCGACAGGATGATCGCGTCCTCGTAGTTGTGGCCCTCCCAGGGCATGAAGGCGACGAGCAGGTTCTTGCCCAGCGCCATCTCGCCTTCCTGGGTGGCCGGACCGTCCGCCAGAACCTGGCTCTCGACGACCCGGTCGCCCTCGTTGACGACAACCTTCTGGTTGACCGAGGTGCCCTGGTTGGAGCGGGAGAACTTGGCCACCCGGTACGTGGTGTACGTACCGTCGTCGTTGGCCACGGTGACGTAGTCCGCGGAGACCTCCTGGACCACACCCGCCTTCTCGGCCTTGATGACGTCACCGGCGTCGACGGCACAGCGGTACTCCATGCCCGTACCGACGAGGGGGGCCTCGGCGGTGATCAGCGGCACGGCCTGGCGCATCATGTTCGCGCCCATGAGGGCACGGTTGGCGTCGTCGTGCTCGAGGAACGGGATCATGGCGGTCGCGACCGACACCATCTGGCGCGGGGAGACGTCCATGTAGTCCACGTCGTCACCGGCGACGTAGTCGACCTCGCCGCCACGGCGGCGAACCAGCACGCGGGCCTCGGAGAAGCGCATGTCGTCCGACAGCGGCGCGTTGGCCTGGGCGATGACGAAGCGGTCCTCCTCGTCGGCGGTCAGGTAGTCGACCTCGTCGGTGACGACACCGTCGGTGACCCGGCGGTAGGGCGTCTCCACGAAACCGAACGCGTTGACCCGGCCGTACGAGGCCAGAGAGCCGATCAGACCGATGTTCGGGCCTTCAGGGGTCTCGATCGGGCACATGCGGCCGTAGTGCGAGGGGTGCACGTCACGGACCTCGAAGCCTGCCCGCTCACGGGAGAGACCACCCGGGCCAAGGGCCGACAGACGGCGCTTGTGGGTGAGACCCGACAACGGGTTGTTCTGGTCCATGAACTGGGACAGCTGGCTGGTGCCGAAGAACTCCTTGATGGAGGC
>CBFGQM010000446.1:0-3478 GCA_965650905.1 uncultured Streptomyces sp.
GGCTCC
Source organism: uncultured Streptomyces sp. (assembly GCA_965650905.1). GTDB lineage: Bacteria > Actinomycetota > Actinomycetes > Streptomycetales > Streptomycetaceae > Streptomyces. The sequence goes on from CBFGQM010000446.1 coordinate 7, forward strand.
GCAGCATCGCACCACATCCATGATCTGAACTCCAGACAGGACCTAGTGCTAGTCCTGGTCTTAGTCCTCCTAGTCCGTGTCCTCGCCGTCGATGCCCAGGCCTGGAAGGAGACCGGGGATCAGGGGCGGGACCGTGACGTCCGGTCCGGGTGGCGAGGTGGTGTTGCCGGACGGGGTGGCGCTGGTGTCGTCCACGGGTGGGCCAAGGAGGCCGCCCGTGTTGCCGCCCAGCAGGCCGTCGCTCTCGGTGTCCGAGGTGGACGGCTTGGGGTTGCCGTCGCCGCGGTCGCCGTCAAAGGAGCCGCCGGTGGTGCCGGGGGCGGCCGGGCTGTCCGAGTCCAAGGCGCCGGTGGAGGCCGGGCCGGAGCCCGGCTGTCGGCTCGTGCCCCCCTGTGTGGGGGTCCCCGGCAGCAGTGACCGCAGCGGATCGACCTCGTGGTCTATGGCGTCGAAGACCGAGCTGACCTGCTCGCTGACGTCGCCGAGCTGGACGGGCAACCGCTCGCGCAGCGCGCCCCAGGCGTCGCGGTGCGAGCGAGAGAAGGAGGAGAGGGCCTGGATGGGGCCCAGCGATCCGTCCCGCGCGTACGCCTCGTGCAGCAGGCGGTGGCCTTCCGCCGCGTCGTGCCGCATGCCGGACAACGCGCGCCGGATCTCGCCCACGGACTCGTGGTCGAGGGCGCCGACACGGCCGTGCTCCATCAGCCGACGCGCCTCGCTCAGCCGGGTGGAGGCGTGGTTGAGGTAGAGGCGGCCCCGGTCGCTGTCCCCCTCGGCCATGCCCAGCTTGAGGTCCTCCATGCCGCGCTTGAGCCCATAGAGCGAGTCACCGGGCAGGGCGTCGGAGCTGGCAGCGGCGACTCCGCCGAGGGCTCCCGCCGCCACCCCGACGGTGAGCCCGCCCGCGGCGAGGCTCTTGGAGAGCCGCGACCGCGGTCGCAACTTCCGCAGCCCGGTCGCCTGATGGGCTCCCTGCGCCTGGACCCTTCGCCCACCCGTCTCCCACCACCGCCCTTTCGCGGAGGCCGCCGCGCTCCCTGCTTGTCTGGGCACCGAAGGGGCCGCGCTCTCGCCCCCCGCGGCCGTGCCCTCCAGCAGCATGGCCTCCATGGCCGCCACCAGCTGGGCCCGCTGGACGACCTTGACCTCGGGCGCCAGGGCCGGTTTGGGCAGCTCGCCGAGGCCGGTCGCCAGGGGCAGCAACCGGCCCTGCTCGGACTGGTCCGCAGCAGCCGGAAGGTGTCCTTCGGACTGCTCGGCCGCCGTGTCCCTGTCGGACTGCTCCTCCAGGGCCTGGGCGAAGGCGTTCGCCCGCCGGTGCGCCGATACGTTCGCGATCACTGGCGGCACCTCCTCTCGTCATGACGGTCGACTCCCCAGGGGGTCCTGAGGGTTGCACTCCCTGATCAGATCCACACGATCGAGTGATCGGGGACGGTTCAGGTGTGACCGCAGGGAGCCTGTATCCCGGACAACGAGCGGTTCGGCACTTGAGTTACGGACGAGGGATGATCGGACCGCGGAGCCAACGGGACTTCAACGGAGGGTGAGTTGACCATCGCTGAGTGTATGGAGGCGTGCGCGGATCTGTTCGGGGTGGGTGTCTTCGTACGGGTCCTCAGCGGGCGTCGTCGGGAAGGAGCCGGGCCAGGCTGCGCACGGCCCGGTACTGGAGGGTCTTGATCGCGCCCTCGTTCTTGCCCATCACGCGGGCGGTCTCGGCGACCGAGAGGCCCTGGAGGAAGCGCAAAGTCACGCACTCCTGCTGCTGCGGGTTGAGGCGGCGTACGGCGTCCAGGAGCGCCGCGTTCGAGAGTGACTCCAGGACGGAGTCCTCGGGGGAGCGCTCGACCTCGTTGGCGTCGAGCATCTCGCCGGTGGTCACTTCGAGGCGAAAGCGGCTCGACTTGAAGTGGTCCGCGACGAGGTTGCGGGCGATCGTGACCAGCCAGGCGCCGAAGTCGCGGCCCTGCCAGGTGAAGGTGCCGATGCGACGCAGGGCGCGCAGAAAGGTCTCGCTCGTGAGGTCTTCCGCGGTCGCCTTCCCGCCGACGCGGTAGTAGATGTAGCGGTACACCGTGTCGCTGTACTGGTCGTAGAGGCGTCCGAAGGCTTCGGCCTCGCCGGCCTGGGCGCGCTCCACGAGGTCCATCATCCGGGCGCTGTCGCTGTCCGCGGCCGGTCGGCGTGCGGTGGTGGTGGTCGACGCGCTCGAGCGGCCCCGTCTGCCGGTCACTGCCGCGCTGCCGTCCGCCAGTGCGTAGCACTGGCCGACGGGCGCGGCGGAGACAGCGAAGGCGGGGCCGGCGTACGCGGTGGGGACGAAGCCGCGCAACAGGTCGCGGACCGTTGCGCGCAGCGTAGCCAGGCCCGAGGCGTCAACCCCGACGTGTGGGTACACGGGACTCCCAGAGGCAGAGCTTCCATCACGTGCAGTACGGAACCTTTCACCCGTCGTAGCGACGTGTGGGGTCCGTTATGCGTCTGAGGAGGATAACGCTTCGTACAGGCGGCGCTACACCCAGTTGCTGAAATCGCCGATTACGTCGCTTCTGTTGCAGAGTGACGCCGGATCAAGTGTCGGACACTGAACGGTTGTTGATCGGTTCGGTTCACGTTGTGCCTGAGCCCGGGGCGTGTTGTGGCCGTGTGCCGTGTGCCGCTTTCCTGGAGGGTTCGGCGACAGGCGACAGGCGACAGGCGACAGGCGACAGGCGTCAGCGGCGGCGGCGGTGCAGGGCGATCGCGGCCGCCGTGCCGCCCGCGACCGCGCCGACCCCGGCTGCCGCGGGGATGCCGACCCTCGCCGCCTTACGGCCCGTGCGGTAGTCACGCAGCCGCCACTCGAGGGTGCGGGCGTGCTTACGGAGCTTGCTGTCCGGGTTGATGGCGTACGGGTGCCCGACGAGCGAGAGCATCGGGATGTCGTTGTGGGAGTCGCTGTACGCGGCGCAGCGCCCCAGGTCCAGGCCCTCCGCCGCCGCCAGGGCGCGTACCGCCTCGGCCTTCGCGGGGCCGTGCAGCGGCTCGCCGACGAGCTTGCCGGTGTAGACGCCGCCGACGGATTCGGCGACCGTGCCCAGTGCGCCGGTCAGTCCCAGACGGCGGGCGATCACGGTGGCGATCTCCACGGGGGCGGCCGTGACGAGCCACACCTTCTGGCCCGCGTCCAGGTGGGCCTGTGCGAGGGCGCGGGTGCCGGGCCAGATGCGCTCGGCCATGTACTCGTCGTAGATCTCCTCGCCGATGGACATCAACTCGCAGACGCGGTGGCCCTTCACGATGGACAGCGCCGAGTCGCGGGCCTCCTGCATGTGCTCGGGGTCCTCGACGCCGGCCAGCCGGAACCAGGCCTGCTGCCAGGCGAAACGGGCGAGCTCGCGCGTCTCGAAGAACTTCCGCTTGTACAGGCCGCGGCCGAAGGGGAACAGCGCGGCGCCCTGCATCACGGTGTTGTCCAGGTCGAAGAAGG
>CBFGQM010000447.1:0-3428 GCA_965650905.1 uncultured Streptomyces sp.
CGGGAATCTTTACCGCCGACCGGACGTTGACCGGATGACGACGACAGCGACACCTGTCCTGTGGGCGACAAGCCCGGGAGGCACGATTCATGAGTGAGCGAGCTCTTCGCGGCACGCGCCTCGTGGTGACCAGCTACGAGACGGACCGCGGCATCGACCTGGCTCCGCGCCAGGCCGTGGAGTACGCATGCGAGAAGGGGCATCGTTTCGAGATGCCCTTCTCGGTGGAGGCGGAGATCCCGCCGGAGTGGGAGTGCAAGGTCTGCGGGGCCCAGGCACTCCTGGTGGATGGCGACGGCCCCGAGGAGAAGAAGGGCAAGCCCGCGCGCACGCATTGGGACATGCTGATGGAGCGGCGCACGCGCGAGGAGCTCGAAGAGGTCCTCGAGGAGCGCTTGGCCGTTCTCCGCTCCGGCGCCATGAACATCGCGGTACATCCGCGGGACAGCCGCAAGTCCGCGTAGCCCCTCCAGGGGTCGGCGGCATACACAGCACACCGGAACCGCGGGTGCCGTACCAAGGTGTACGGCACCCGCGTTTCCCATGCGCGCGCGCTGCCGCCGGGCTGAGCAGGGTTGTGTGAGCCCGGGCGGGTTACCGCCCGGGCCTCACGCGCAGAGGCGCGGGGAACCATCGACGCGCTGTGACCTCAGCCCCGCAGCGGAGGGTGCGGCCCCGTGCCCCGCTCGGGCCCGCGCGGCTCGTCGTCGCGGATGACCTCGCCTTGGACGACCTTGCCGTCGGGGCGGTGGATGCGGGCCTTTTGGAAGGCGTCACCGAGGGGGCCCGAAGTGGCCTCGCGCATCTTGCGCGCAAAGGTGCGCTCCGCGTAACGACTCAGGGCCTTCTGGACCGGCGGGATCAGCAGGAGCAGGCCCAGCACATCGGAGATCAGACCCGGCAGCATCAGCAGCAGGCCGCCCAGCATCATCAGACCGTTGCCGTCGCCGGCCCGCTCGCCCTGCGGCAGCCCCCCGGCCTGTTGCTGCTGCAGGGCTTCGCTCAGGACACGGAAGGCCCGGCGCCCGGCCCGCTTGACGACCACGGAACCAAGCACGAACCCGGCGACGAGCAGCAGAAAGACAGCGACGCCACCCGCCGCGCCCGCCACCACGGTCAGCAGCCAGATCTCCAGCACCAGCCACGCGGCGACACCCAGCGGCAGAAACGTACGCGACCGGGAGCGCCGTGGCCGTGCGGGGGACCTGGGAGTCGGAGAGCCAGTCGTCATGGTTCCAGTGTGCCTGGACCCGGCTCGGTACGGGGCAAGGGGGCCGATCAGCACCGCCTGTGAACGCTGGGTACCACGCTCAGGACGGCTTGCGGCCGAAGATCCGCCCCGCCCGCTCCCCCACACCCCACGTCGTGACCCTCCACAGGGCCTCTGTGAGGATGCCGCGGTTCATCTTGGAGTCGCCCAGCTCGCGCTCGACGAACGTGATGGGCACCTCGACCACGTGGTAGCCGGCCTTGACGGCGCGCCGTGCCAGATCGACCTGGAAGCAGTATCCCTGGGAGGCGACGTCACCCAGACCGAGGCCTTCGAGGGTCTCCCGGCGGAACGCACGGTAGCCGCCGGTGACATCGCGGATCGGTACGTCGAGCAGGACGCGCGAGTACAGGCTCCCGCCACGCGAGATGAACTCACGGGACTTGGGCCAGTTCACGACCCGCCCGCCTGGTACCCAGCGGGAGCCGAGGACCAGATCGGCGCCCTTGAGCGCGGTGAGCAGCCGGGGCAGCTCCTCGGGCTGGTGCGAACCGTCGGCGTCCATCTCGACCAGCACGCCGTAACCGTGCTCCAGACCCCACCGGAAGCCCGCGAGGTAGGCGGCACCGAGGCCCTCCTTGCCCCTGCGGTGCAGCACATGGACGTGATCGTCCTCGACGGTCAGCTCATCGGCGACCTTGCCGGTGCCGTCGGGGCTGTTGTCGTCGGCGACCAGGACGTGCGCCGCGGGCACGGCAGCCCGCACCCGGCGGACGGTCGCCTCGATATTCTCCACCTCGTCATAGGTCGGGATGATCACCAAGGTGGTACCAAGCGGACCGAACTGTCGCCCACCGCCGTCGTTCACAGCTTCCCCTTAAAAAACTTCCGTGCGCAGGGGCTCCACCATAGCGAGCACCACTCTTCGCGTAGGTACCGCGCCGACCTGGGAGGCCTGAGAGCTGTCGAAGGGTGAAAGCCCTGAGCTTGCCGTAGAACCTGGAGTGCGCTGAGGCCAACCGAGCGGCGTTGGAGGCGACCGCCGTGGGTGATCATTCGATCACGGTGCCATCCGTGGGATGCGTATGAAGGAACGGGCCCTCTCGGTACGGTGCCGCACCGGCCGCGCCCTCCTCGGCGAGCGCCCGCACCCGTTCCTCCCGGGCCACCCGGGCACGCTCGGCCCGCTCCATACTCAGACGACGGCAGCGGGCCGCCGCCTTTGCCGAAGGGCGCATCGGGCTCTCTCGCCTCCCCTTCGTCCGCGCTCCTCCTGAGCCCAACAAGCCCCTATCATCGTGGAGTTGACAAGGTCGCCGTCATATACGGCTGATGACACACTGGGGTCTCGATGACTGAACTTCTCCGAGCGGCGACAGATCTCGCGCCCTACTTCGTCGCTGCTGCCGGCGGGGCCGGAGCCGCCCTGGCCGCGGCTGTGCGGGACCGCCTGGCAGGAGTTGTGGTTGACGGATTCTTCGCCCGCCTGGGGCGGGGCAGCGGCGACAATCCGGTCCAGTTCGGGGAGGGCCTGACCGCAGAGGAGGGGGACCGTCTGCTGGATTCCCTCTCGAACGAGCACAGACAGAATCTGCTGCAGGCCGTGGATACCTGGCGGCAGCTTCCCGCGAGCGAACGCGACGCAAGCAGCCTTCTGTCGCTGGTGCGGGAGCCGAAGCCTTCCCACCTGAACATCTACCAGTCCGGCTCTCAGAACATCGCGGCTCAGAACATCAGCATCGGCACCCTGAACATGGGCTCAGGGAGCCCGCGGACCGAGGCATGACATCGCCTCCGGGGGCCGACGAGGGCGAGGGGATCAGTCAGAAGGGAGGCTGGAATCTCGCGGCGGGTAGGGACGTCACCGTCAGGGAAGTCAGCCTCAATCTGTTCACGCGCTTCGCGGCGGGCTGGCTGCCGCTGCTGATCAGTCTCGCGTTGATCTGCTTCGCAGCTTCGATCTGGCCGGGCGGGCCGAATCGGCAGTACGTCCTGTTCGCCCTGCTTACGGTGATGGCTGTCGGCTTCGCCTGCGCATGCTTCGTGACAGGGGGCAGGTCCAACCGGCAGGCCTTCCTCACCATCGCTTCCCTCATATGCTGCATCGGCGCCTTCGCCTCACTCCAGTACGTCATCCACACCGGCGAGGTTCCCGCACAGATCCACGTCGAGGGCACTCAACCGCTGGTCGGCCGTACCCCCGCTCCCCTGACACTAG
>CBFGQM010000448.1:0-3425 GCA_965650905.1 uncultured Streptomyces sp.
GCGCACCCGCGCACCGGCGCCCGCGCCCGCCCCGGGCGCGGGCGCCGGTGCGCGTGGCCGCACCAGGGCTTGTCTGGAGTTTCGCGTCGTCCGCCCGGAGGGCGGGCGCCGCGGCGTCTGGTGCGGTGCATCGCAAGGCGGAGGGGTCGCCCGCGTACTGGTGGGCGTATACCAGCGATCCCGACAACGCAGCGAGGCGCCGTACCAAACGCAGCGGCGCAGGCAGGAAACTCCAGACAGTCCCTAAGTCGCGAACCGCCACGCACATTTTGCCCGCGGACCCACGCACGCCTTGCGTGCGCCGTGCGCCCGGCGCACGCTGGTGGTATGGGTGCGCGCGACGGCCCCACGCTCATCACCTCTGTGCAGCGGGCCTTCCGGCTCCTGGAGGCGGTGAGCGCGCACGAAAACGGCGCGCCGGCGAAGCAGCTGGCACGTGAGACGGGGCTGCCCCTGGCCACCGCGTACCATCTGCTGCGGACGCTGCTCCACGACGGATACGTACGGAAGCTGGACGACGGCGGGTTCATCCTGGGCGACAGGCTGCAGACACTGCACACCTCAGGCCGAGGGCAGGCGTTGCTCAGCCGGGTCCGTCCGACGCTCGCCGCCCTGCGGGACGAACTCGCGACCGCCGCCTACCTAACCTTCTACGAGGAGGGCGAGATCCGGGTCGCCGAAATCGTCGACGGGGCCCGGGCGCCCCGGGTCGACCTCTGGGTGGGATTCGAGGACGCCGGGCACGCCACCGCGCTGGGCAAGTCCGTACTGCGAGAGCTGGACGACGAGTCCCGTAAGGACTACCTCTCCCGGCACCCCCTCGCCGACCTCACACCACGGACCATCACCCACCCTCCGGAACTGCTCCGGCGACTCGACTCCTCTCCCGTGGCCCCGGCTGTCACGGACCTGGAGGAGTACACCCTCGGCACGGTCTGCATCGCTGTGCCCGTGTACAGCGGAAACACGCTCGGCTCGCTCGGCGTCTCACTCTCGGCGGACCGGCTCCCCCGGCTCGAGGAGATCCGGGCGCGGCTGATCCCGACCGCGAGTCGCGTGACCAGGAGCCTGTCACTCACTATCTGAAAATCCTGTTCTTGTGACGGCCGAACCGAACCTATTTCCTGAACGAAGCAGACATTTCAGGAGCGCACACTCCGCGCACAGGTAAGGACTGCGGACGAAACATGAGTCAGTCACGAGACCATGCTCGCGACCACTGGCCGATGCGGCCGTTCAGGAACGGAGGGGCCGGCCCCGAAAACGGAGTGGCCCGCCCCGGGGCATTGGCCCGGAAACGTGCCGCCGCGCAGTTGGCCGCCGGTACGCCCGTACTGCCCGTGCTGATCATCTCCGTCATCGTGCTCGTCGACCTCGTCGGCGGGGCGGGGATGACCTGGCTGCCACTGTTCGCCGCCGGGCCCGCGCTGGCCGCCACGACCAACGGGCCGCGCGGAGTCCTCTGTGTCGGGCTCCTGGCCACGACGCTCGGCACGACGCTCGGAATCCGTGACGGTGCGCCGGGCTCCGAGCTGGGCGCCGTACTGTCCGCCCTGGTGGCCGTCACCCTGGCGAGTGGCCTGGCCAGCGCGTTGCGCGGGCGTCGCGAGCGGGTACTCGCGGCCGTCCGCTCGGTCGCGGAGGCCGCCCAGCATGCGCTGCTCAAGCCCGTACCGGCGACGGTCGGTCCGTTCCAGGTGGCCGTCCGTTACAGCGCCGCGGCGGCGGAGGCCCGTATCGGCGGGGATCTCTACGCACTGGTTCCCACCCCGTACGGGGTCAGGCTGATCGTCGGCGATGTGCGCGGCAAGGGGCTGCCGGCCGTGGGGACCGCCGCCCTTGTGCTCGGGGTCTTCCGCGAGGCCGCCTACGACGAGCCCGATCTCCTCGCCGTCGTCGGCAGGATCGAACGGAGCCTGGCACGAAACCTCGGCTCCGACGACTTCGTCACCGCCGTGGTCGCCGGATACCCCCGGGAAGGGCGACTGGAGGTCGTCAACTGCGGGCACGCGCCTCCGCTGCTGGTACGCGAATCCCAGGTCGTGGCGGTCGAGCCCGCCCATCCGGCCCCGCCCCTCGGGCTGCGCGCCCTCACGGGCGAGACCCCCAGCCTCCAGGTGCTGCCGTTCACCGACGGGGATCAGCTGCTGCTCTACACCGACGGGGTCACCGAGGCCCGCGACCACGGCCGTGAGTTCTACCCGCTCGCCGAAAGACTGGCGCGGCACGTGTCCGACGAGCCTGCGCGTGCTCTCACCGCGCTCCACGACGAACTGCTGGCGCATGTGGGCGGCCGACTGCACGACGACGCGGCGCTGCTCCTGCTCCGCAAACCAGCCGTGCCAGAAGCGGCCGTTCACGAAGCGGCCGTGCCAGAACCGGCCGTGCCCGAACCGGCCGTGCCCGAACCGGCCGTTCGCCAAACGGGCGTTCGCCAAACGGGCGTTCCCAAAGCGTCCGTGCCGGAAGCGGCCGTTGCCGAGGCGGCGTCCGACGCCGGTCGCGGCAGCGGCTGAGCGGACTTGCCGCGGTCAGGTGCGGTACCGCGCCTCCATCAGAGGCGCACGGAACTGAGCGACCAGCCCCGGACGCCTCGCGGCCGCCGCGCCCGCAGCCTGGTCATGGCTTGCCGTGCCCGCCGGGTCGGTGTTCTCGTCGCTGACGTAGGCCCAGCCAGGGCAGGAACGCTTCCAGCAAACTGCCCAGGTGCCCATGGAGTTGGCACTAATCGTCAGGGAGTCAGCAGTGTGAGCGACGACACCTCAAGTAACCCGCCGGTAGGGACATTTGACTCTGTCGGTGCCGCGAACCCGCCCGAATAATCCTCAAAAGAAACGCACAGCAAACTCTCAAGAGACGGAGCAGGACGTGGCCAAGAGGAACTTAAAGAACAAGAGAATCCGGCTCGCGGCGCTCGTAGCGGCACTGTCCACCGGCGGGATCGTCATCGCCCTCCTGCCATCGGCCAACGCAGACCAGAAGGCGCCCCAACCGGCGGCGAAATCGGCGGATCCCGACGCGGGACACAAGCACTTCATTAACATAGCGACCCATGGTGCTCCCCGTTGGAAGGCTGAAGCGTCGCTATATGACGGCAATAAAACTGAAGTCTATCACTGGCAGGAAGGCCCCAAGAGTGGCGATTATGCGCTGTGGTATTTCACAAACGGTGGCGACGGCGGGAAGATCAAGGTGGTTGTCCACGAGCTGGGTTTAGGGATTAAGCACCAGGATAAAACATTTGACCTTGATCGGGATCAGTGTTTTCTGGTCGATGCGGTCGGCGTCAGATATACGGGTGACAACGTTACCGGTGGCTGCACCCCGGACTGAGAGGGTATCCGGAGTTTTCCCGCCATGATCCGTTTCCAGCCCGGTCGGCTGCGGGCTGATGGGTATTGGGTAATGAGCTGATTGGTGTTGAG
>CBFGQM010000449.1:0-3363 GCA_965650905.1 uncultured Streptomyces sp.
AGGACGCCGAGGGCATCCCCGTACCGACCGAGGTGCCCGTCGACGACGGGGACACGATCCGCGTGGGGCGCGTGGAACTCACCGCGCGTCAACTGGTGGGACACACGCCGGGCTCCATCGCGCTCGTCTACGACGACCCGCACGGGCATCCGCATGTGTTCACCGGAGACTGCCTTTTCCCCGGCGGCGTGGGCAACACCCGCAAGGACCCTGAGGCCTTCGCCAGCCTGATCCACGACGTGGAGACGAAGATCTTCGACGCCCTGCCGGACGAGACATGGGTCTACCCGGGGCATGGCAACGACACGTCGCTGGGCGCGGAGCGGCCGCATCTGCCGGAGTGGCACGCGCGGGGCTGGTGAGGGCGCAGGGTCCCCCTGGTCTTTTAAGACCTCGGGGGAGGAGCTACCAGGGCATTTCGGCAACGCGGCGGGCGTGCTGCCACGCCCCGCAGCCCAGCCGGAAACTCAGGCTCAGAAAAGGTCTTGGACGGCCTGACCATGTTCACGGCCTGGACGGCGCGGAATGCGTTCATGCGTCGATGGTGACACCCGCCACCGACAATCCGACCGTGAGCCCGTGGCCGGCCGAGCCCCCGCACATCGGCCCGCTCGTCAGGCCTCCGCCTGCCCCGCTCCCACCAGCGCGGCGACCCGCCCCACCCCGAACACGTACCCCTGCACGCCGCAACCCGCGATCACGCCGTCGGCGCGGAGCGAGACGTAGGAGTGGTGCCGGAACTCCTCGCGCTTGTGGATGTTGGAGATGTGGACCTCCAACACGGGTATGCCGTCGCATGCGTTGAGGGCGTCGAGGATCGCGACGGAGGTGTGCGAATAGGCGCCGGGGTTGATCACGATGCCGACGTGCTGCAGGCGCGCCTCGTGGATCCAGTCGACCAGCTCACCCTCGTGGTTGGACTGCCGGAAGTCCACGGTTCCGCCATGCGCGGCCGCCGCCTTGACGCACATCGCCTCGACGTCGGCAAGCGTGTCGGAACCGTAGATCTCCGGCTGCCGCTGACCCAGCAGGTTCAGGTTGGGCCCGTTGAGAATCATGATCGGGGCGTTGGCGAGGGTGCGGGGCACGGTTCCTCCGGTCCTGTGGGCTGAGCCGTCGCCGAGGGCGCCGTCCAGGTCTGCTGCTCCGACCTGGTCTACGGTAGTCGGCGTCGGCCGAGCTTCACTCCCGGTGCTGGTTGTTTCCACCCCCCGTCAGGGCCCGCGATTTTCGTCAGGCCTCGATGCTGTCCTTCGGAGTGCCTTCGGTCTCCTTCTGCGCCGCCTCGGCCGCGGCCAGCTTCTTGGATGCCATCAGGCTGGTGATCGTCGTGATGATCAGGACCGCGCAGATCACACCGAGTGAGACCGGGATGGAAATCTCCGGCACGTGGACGCCGGACTCGTGCAGCGCGTGCAGCACCAGCTTGACGCCGATGAAGCCGAGGATGACCGACAGTCCGTAGCTGAGGTGGACCAGTTTCCTGAGCAGCCCGCCGATGAGGAAGTACAGCTGCCGCAGACCCATCAGCGCGAACGCGTTGGCCGTGAAGACGATGTACGGGTCCTGCGTCAGGCCGAAGATCGCGGGGATCGAGTCGAGCGCGAAGAGCACGTCCGTGGTGCCGATCGCGAGCATGACCACCAGCATCGGTGTCATGACCCGCTTGCCGTTCTGCCGGATCCACAGCTTGGTGCCGTGGTAGCGGTCGGCCACGCCGAAGCGCTTCTCGGCGGCCTTGAGCAGCTTGTTCTCCTCGTACTCCTCTTCGGGATCGTCGGCCTTGGCCTCCTGGATCAGCTTCCAGGCGGTGTAGATGAGGAACGCACCGAAGATGTAGAAGACCCACGAGAAGCTCGCGATGATCGCGGCACCCGCGGCGATGAAGATCGCGCGGAGCACGAGCGCTATCAGTACGCCGACGAGCAACACCCGCTGCTGGTACTGCGAGGGCACCGAGAACTTCGCCATGATCAGAACGAAGACGAAGAGGTTGTCGACGCTCAGCGACTTCTCGGTGATGTAGCCCGCGAAGAACTCCCCGGCGAGCTGGCCGCCGCTGAAGAGGAACAGTCCGAGTCCGAACAGCGCGGCCAGGACGATCCAGACGACCGTCCAGATTCCCGCTTCTTTGACAGATACGTCGTGGGGCTTGCGGCCGATGAAGAAATCGACCGCGATGAGGGCGGTAAGGCCCACGATGGTCAGGACCCAAGGGGTCGTCGAGACATCCACTGCGCCTCCGGCAGTACGTAACGGCAAATGTCAGCGTCGTCGCTGCCGGAGGTCTCTTCCACCCGGGTCACCTGAGGCGTCGGTCACGCCTCGTGTCCGGGCCGACGCCCCGGGATCTGGCCAGATCCGTATTGACGGGTACGCCGCAGTAGGTAGGGAGTACTCCCCTCCGCACGAACGACAATACCCCGACCACCAAGGAATGGTAAAGAGATGGGCAAAGGAACGGGCAGTCCCCCGGTCGGATTGGTTGGCAAAGTCTTGGTGCAACACCTGGGACCGCCCGCGATCGCGAAGGCGAGGGACCTCACGGACCGTCAGCGGTTCCAGGAGCGGCGGGCCGCCGCGACCTGGGTGAGGACATGCTGGAGCACCTGGCTGCCAGAGGGCAGGAGCGAGGGTTCATACGTCCACGCGTGCCCGACCCATGGGTCGACAAGGTGGTCGTCGGGCACCGGGGTGAGGCGCAGGAGCGAGCGCCAGAGCGGGTCGAGCAGCGGTCCGTAGGCAGCGGCGTCCTCACGGTCGGCGACGAGCATGAGGTGGACGCCGACGGCCGGACCCTCGTCCGCGAGGTAGCGCAGCCGGGTCACCGCGCGGTCGTCGAATCCATGGGGGAAATCATTGACGATCAACAGCTGCTCGGCCGTGTCGAGGTCCGGCGGGAGCGAGTCGGCCGCACCCCCGCGGATCGCCATCTGCACCAGATCGACTCGCTGTATGAGCCTGGTCAGGACATCGTTCACACCCGCGGCGCCGACGGCGGGCGGAGCGTGCAGCACGCCGGTCTGTACGAGCGGTGCGAGTGCCGAGGCACCTGAACCGGCCGGGTCGATGACATGCAACGTGTATTCGCCCGTGGGATAGACCGCGAGCAGCCGGGCCGCTTGCGCCACCGCCGTGTCCATGGCCAGGCGGCGTACCTGGTCGGAGTCGGTGAGCGAGGCGTCGACGGATCCGGCGCGGCCGCTGTCGATCCACAGACCGCGCTCCAGCGGAAGCCGCACCAGCATTGGGATGCTCAGGACGGAGCTCTCGGGCAGCCGGAGGTCGCCCAGACGCAAGGCCATGGGGATCTCCATCGGCACCCGGTAGCCGTGCCAGACGGGGTTGTCCCAGCGCGCGAAC
>CBFGQM010000450.1:0-3335 GCA_965650905.1 uncultured Streptomyces sp.
AGGCCGCCGCCGTCCCGCCGCCCACCGCCCCGCCCCTGTCGCGGGCCTTCCCGCCGCTCGGCGGTTCCGTCGACCAGGCCCGGCTCACCGCGGCGCTCGGACGGATCGCGGCGACGCCGGTGGAGCGGCTGCTGGCGCGGCCGGAGCGGCCGGCCAGGTGCGCGCCGGCGACGCGGGGGTTGTCCACCCGTACGGTAAAGGGGTTTCTGCGGCCGTTGCTGGCCGCGTTGCTGTGCGACCCGGATCTGACGACGTCCAGCCGGTGCGCGGACCTCGCGCTGCGCGCCTTCGCCTCCGGGCGTCTGTGCGTGCCCGAGGGCGGCGCCGACACGTTGCCGGAACTGCTCGCAGGCGCCCTGCCGCCCGGGACGGTCCACACCGGCGTGCACGTCACGTCCGTGTCCACGACGTCGGTGCGCACCGCGGAGCACGGAGAAATCCGTTGTCGCGCCGTCCTGTTGGCGACCGGAGCAGGCGCGGCCGCCGAGCTGCTGCCCGGCCTGCGGGTGCCGCCGTACCACCCGGTGACGGTGGTGCACCACACGGCCGACGAGGTGCCGTCGACCGAGGCGGCACTGCTCCTCGACGCGGACCGCCGCGGCCCGGTGGCCCACACCGCCGTCATCAGCCAGGTCGACCCGTCCCGCGCCCCCGCGGGCCGGGCCCTGATCTCGTCCACGATCCTCGGCGCACCGCCCGCGGCCGCCGACCGGGTCGTACGCGCCCAGCTGGCTGACCTCTACGGCACGTCCACACACCGCTGGGAGCTGCTTGCGGTCCACCACACCGCGGACGCCGTTCCCGCGATGCCGCCCCCGCACGACCTGCGCCGTCCCGTCCGCCTCCTCGCGGGCCTGTATGTCTGCGGCGACCACCGCGACACCAGTTCGGTCCAGGGCGCCCTGCACTCGGGCCACCGTGCGGCGGCAGCCCTGCTGACGGACCTCGGCATCAACTCGGCGTACGCCGCCGCGCCGTTGCCCAGGGCCGCGTAACACCACGTCACACGGCGTCAGTGGGAGGGGCGACAAGGACCGGGGTGGAGGCCCGTCGCGGGGCGGGACCTCCACCTCTGCTACGCCGGCGACGGCGCCGCTGCCGCCACCCCGGCGCCGTCGCCCTGTCCTGCTACACCAGGGCCGCCACCTTGTCCCGGTACCCCCGCACCGGCGCGGCGTCCCGGTACGGCTCCAGCCGCCGCTCGAAGTCGCGCACGTACTCCACCGCACGCACCGACCGCATCTCGACGGCCTGGGCCGCCGCCTCCGCGCCCAGCTGACAGGCCTGGTCCAGTTCACCGAGGCCGAGACGCGCGGTGGCGAGGACGACGCGGCAGAAGAGGCGGCTGCGGGCGTAACCGGGAGCCCGGAGCTGGAGGGAACGTTCGGCGTGCTGGGCGGCGGCGCGGTACTGCTGCAGGTCGCGGTGACAGTGGCCGAACTCGTCCGCGAGCTGCGCCTCGTCGAAGAAGCGTGCCCAGTACGGGACGTCGTCCGTGGGCCGGGCCGCCTCCAGCGCCCGCTCGGCGCGTACGAGGGACGAGGTGCAGGCCCGTACCTCACCGAGCACCCCATGGGCCCGCGCCTCGGCCGCGTGCAGCAGCGCCTGCACGACGAGCGGCGCGGACGAGCCCACGCCCTGCTGGGCGACCCTGGCCAGCTGTACCGCCTCCCGGCCGTGGCCCAGGTACACGGCTTGCCGGCTCATCGTCACAAGGACGTACGACCCGTACGCCCGGTCCCCCGCCGCCTGCGACAGGCGGAGAGCCTGTACGAAGTACCTCTGGGCCAGGCCGTGCGCGGCGATGTCGTACGACGTCCACCCGGCGAGGCGCGTGAGATCGGCCGCGGCGGCGAACAGCCGGCGGCCCGTCTGCTCCCCGTACGTGCCGCGCAGCATCGGCTCCGCCTCGTGCTCCAGATAGCGCACGAGGGCCTGTCGGGCGTGGCCGCCGCCGTAGGCGTGGTCGAGGGACCGGAACAGCTCTCCGACCGACCGCAGCGCCGCGATGTCGCCCGCGGTCACCCGCTGGCCGGGCTGGCGCTCGGTCTGCGTGCGCTGCCGGGGCACGGCGGCGGCGGGCGGGCGGGCCCGCACGTGTCCCTGCCCCTGCACCTGTACATGTGCGGGTAGTCGTACGACGGAAGGCTCGCTGCGGGCCACCCGGTCGTCGGCCCGTCCGATGAGCCAGTCCCGGCTCGGCACGACGAGCCCCGCCGGAGTGAACGCGATCTTGCGTAGCTCCGCGTGGCTCCCGGAGTCCTTGCGCCACAGCCCGCCGACGACGTCGACGGCCTCCTCGGGCGTGGCCGCGAACTCGAGCCCCGCGTACACGGGGGCGCACGCGTCGAGGCCCAGGTCCTGCGCGGTGAGTCTGCGCCCCAGCCGGCGTGTGAACACCTCGGCGATCAGCGCGGGTGTGGTGCCGCGCGGTTGTTGGCCACGCAGCCAGCGGGTCACCGACGTCTTGTCGTATCTCAGATCAAGCCCGTGCTCGAGACCGAGCTGGTCCACGCGTCGGGCGAGTCCCGCGTTGGAGAACCCCGCTTCTGCGATAAGTGCGGCGAGTTGACGGTTGGGGGTGCGCTGCGCGGGTCGTTCCGTCATCTGCGGTGCGAACTCCTGCCTTCCGGGCCTCGGGAATGGCCTCGTGAACGGCGTGAATGTAGCCGTCTGTAAGCGCGCCGTCGCATGCTTCGACGCGCATTCATCCGATCGTGTGAGGATTAGCCGCACGGCTGACGGGCGTTGGCCGGACGAGGCCGGGGACGAAGCCGAACCTGACCAGACGTGGCCGATGTGGCTGGACGTGGCTGGACGTGGCCGGAGTGGCCGGACGTACAGTGGCGTGGGGTGCGGACGCGCCTTACTGGGCTGTCTGGCGTTACGAGGCTTCTAGGGAGGCGCTTGCCGTGAGTGAGTTGCGGTTCGTCCGGATGGGTTTCGGTGCGGACGCCGTCGAGTACCAGGAGGCCTGGGACGAGCAGCGCCGCGTGCACGCCGCCCGCTTCCAGGACGAGATCCCCGACACCTGTCTGCTGCTGGAGCACCCGCCGGTCTATACGGCGGGCCGGCGCACCGCGCCCGAGGAGCGGCCCCTCGACGGCACTCCGGTCGTGGACGTGGACCGCGGCGGCAAGATCACCTGGCACGGTCCGGGCCAGCTGGTGGGCTACCCGATCCAGAAGCTGCCCAGGCCGGTGGACGTGGTGGCCCATGTGCGCCGTCTTGAGGAGGCGTTGATCCGGACGTGCGCGGAGTTCGGCGTCGAGACGACCCGGGTCGAGGGCCGCAGCGGGGTGTGGGTGCTCGGCGATCCGGTGGACCAGCGCCCC
>CBFGQM010000451.1:0-3323 GCA_965650905.1 uncultured Streptomyces sp.
GCAGGCCACACTCGACTAGCGGAAGCAGCGACGCACGTGACGTCGGCAGGCACCACCCGGGAGGTCCCCATGCCCGAACTGCGTGTCGTGGCCGTCTCTAACGACGGCACACGGCTGGTGCTGAAGGCTGCGGACAGCACGGAGTACACGCTTCCGATTGACGAGCGTCTGCGCGCCGCCGTACGCGGCGACCGTCCGCGCCTCGGCCAGATCGAGATCGAGGTGGAGAGCCATCTCCGCCCCCGAGACATCCAGGCGCGTATACGCGCCGGCGCCTCCGCCGAGGAGGTCGCCCAGCTCGCCGGAATCCCCGTTGACCGCGTACGCCGCTTCGAGGGCCCGGTGCTCGCCGAGCGCGCCTTCATGGCTGAGCGGGCCCGCAAGACTCCCGTCCGTCGGCCCGGCGAAACCACCGGACCTCAGCTCGGCGAGGCGGTGCAGGAGCGGCTGCTGCTGCGCGGCGCCGACAGGGAGACCGTCCAGTGGGACTCGTGGCGCCGTGACGACGGCACCTGGGAGGTGCTGCTCGTCTACCGGGTCGCGGGTGAACCGCACTCGGGGAGCTGGACGTACGACCCGCCACGGCGGCTCGTACAGGCCGTTGACGAGGAGGCGCGCTCGCTGATCGGCGAGTCCGACGACGAACTCGCCGCGCCAGAGCCCAGTTTCCCGTTCGTGCCGCGCATCGCCCGGCTGCCACGCGACCGCCCGATGGACCGCGCCCTGGACCGTCAGACCGAGCGTCCCGTCCTGCCGCCCCCCTCACCCGAGCCCGCGGAGGAGAGCGCCAACGGCGAGCGCGACTCGCTCACCAGCCTTTTGGAGGCCGTGCCCAGCTTCCGCGGCGACCTGGTGGTGCCCGAGCGCCCCACGACGGCCCCGGAGCGTCCGGCGGCCGAGGAGGAGCCCGCACCGGAGGTCGAGGAGGAGCCCCCGGCGCCTGCGGCCTCGGCCGGCTCGGCCTACGCCGACATCCTCATGCCGCGCTCGGTGGGCAGCCACCGAGACCGGCTTGTCGGCTCCACCGACCGTCAGGCCGAGGCGGACGGCGTCCGACCGGGCCGAAGAGCGGCGGTGCCGAGCTGGGACGAGATCGTCTTCGGGACGCGCCGCAAGAAGCAGGAGTAGGAAGCAGGAGTACAACCGTGTAGGGAAGGGGCTCGCACCGTTCTTCAGCGCGAGCCCCTTCGCGTCGCGGAATCTACTGCGGGTCGGGCCCGGTCGCGACCGGGCGGCTCTCGTCCCCCGACCAATGCGACCACGAACCCGCGTACAGCGCGCCCGGGATGCCCGCGACCGCCAGCGCGAGGACCTCGTGGGCGGCCGAGACGCCCGAGCCGCAGTAGACACCGACCTCGCAAGAGCCGGTGGCGCCCAGGGACTTGAAACGCTCGGCGAGTTCTGCCGCCGAGTGAAAGTGGCCGGATTCCGTCACGTTCTCGGTGGTCGGCGCGGAGACGGCGCCGGGGATATGGCCGCCAATCCGGTCGATCGGCTCGACGTCGCCGCGGTAGCGCTCGGCGGCACGTGCGTCGAGGAGCAGACCGGTGCGGGCCAGGGACGCGGCTCCCTCCGCGTCGAGGAGTGAGAGCGCGCCGGGCGACGGTAGGAAGCTCCCGGCGACCGGAGAGGGGGCGCCGGCCTCCAGCGGACCACCCCAGGCCGCCAGGCCGCCGTCAAGAAACCGCACCGAGGGGTGCCCCGTCCAGCGCAGCAGCCACCACGCCCGCGCAGCGGCCCAGCCGAGCCCACCGTCGTACACAACGACCATGCGGTCCTCGCTGACCCCCGCCGCCCGCATGGCCGCCCCGAAGACCTCCATGTCCGGCAGCGGATGCCGGCCTCCCGCCCCGGCCGGAGCGGCGAGCTCCGAGTCCAGGTCCACATGGACGGCCCCCGGGATATGCCCCTGCTCGTAGGCAGAGCGCAGGTTCGGACCACCCAGTTGCCAGCGGATGTCGAGCACGACAGGCGGGTTCGACACCGCCATTTCGCTCGCGAGTTCGCATGCGGAGATGATGGCGTTCATAGTCGCCATCCTTGCGCACGGGCTGGCCGCATCGTCCAGGTCCGGCTATTCTGCTCCGCCGGACCGCCCGAGCACACTACGTATGGACCTGGACACACGCTGTACGGCTGATCGACACCACCAGGCAATCGCAGAGAAACGGATGCGGCACGGCATACCGGGCATCCTCCCGCCGTACGCCGCTCGGCCGGGCGTGCCCCCTCCCTGGTGGTGCGACCATCGGCCCGGGCGCGGAAGCGCGCGGCGGCGGTTCGCGCGTTCACAGGCGGAAGCGAGGCGGCACCGCGAGGCGCCGAGGAGAGGGTGACGATGACCGAGGCACGGGGGTCGGCCGGCCTGAGCGGTACTGGGTACACGCCCGGGACACCCTGCTGGATGAGTCTGATGGTGCACGGGATGACCGCGACCCAGGAGTTCTACGGAGCGCTGTTCGGCTGGAAGTTCCAACCGCGCCCCCAGCAATGGGGCCCGTATGTACGGGCTGTGTTCGACGGCCATGAGGTGGCCGGTATCGGACAGCTTCCGCCCGACCTCCGGCTGCCGCTCGCCTGGACGCCCTATCTCGCCTCGGACGACGTGGACCTGACGGCGGAGAAGGTCCGGCACTGCGGCGGCACGGTCGGTGTGGGCCCCCTGGACACGGACGAGGCCGGCCGGCTGGCCATCGCCTGCGATCCCTCGGGCGCCGTTTTCGGTATCTGGCAGGCCGCGGCCCACCTCGACGCGGGTAGCAACGAGGCCCCTGGTACGCCCACCTGGAGCGAGCTCGTCACCCGCGACTCCGCGAGTGTGGCCAAGTTCTACGAAACAGTCTTCGGTTACGAGAAGGAATCGGTCCTCTCCGCCGACTTCGACTACGCCACCCTCCTCGTCAAGGGCCGCCCGGTCGCCGGCGTCAGGGGCCTGGGCAGTGCCCTCGGCCGTGACCGCGGTCCCCACTGGATGACCTACTTCGAAGTCGCCGACGTGGACGCGTCCCTCACGCGCGTCATCGACCTGGGCGGCCACGTCCTGAAAACACCCCACGACACGCCTCACGGCCGCATCGCCAAGGTGGCGGACCCGGAGGGGGCTACATTCTCGCTGGTGCGCACGAGGCACTCGTCTGGATGAGCTGGAGCGTCAGCGAGCACAGGGCCTCCACCTGGAGGCCTCGATCCGGTCGGCCAGCTCGATCAGTCGCTGCGAGCCAGGGTCGCCGGTGACCGGTGCCGGAACCCACGCGAGCACACCAACGCGCTCACTGACGGCCAGCAGCAGAGGACGGAGCCTCCGACGGCAGCAACACCGCCCC
>CBFGQM010000452.1:0-3314 GCA_965650905.1 uncultured Streptomyces sp.
TCCGGAGTCCAACCATGATCAGCTTTCCCGAAACCTTCCTGTGGGGGTCCGCGACCTCCGCCTATCAGATCGAAGGCTCGCCGCTCGCCGACGGCGCCGGCCCGAGCATCTGGCAGCGCTTCACCCACACCCCCGGCCGCACCGTCGGCGGGGGTCGCCGTGTGCGGGAGGGTCTCGACGTTGGCGGTCGGGAAGCCCAGCTCGCGGCCCCGCCGGGCGCCACGTACCACGACGCCCTCGACGCGGTGCGGGCGGCCCAGGATCTCGCGCGCGCCCTCCACGTCGCCCTCGGAGACAAGCCTCCGGGTCAGGGTGGAGGAGAAGGGCTCGCCGCCCCCGGCCGCGCCGGTCACGTACAGGTCGACGATCTCGACCTCGAAGTCGTACGTCTTTCCCTGCTCGGCCAGGAACGCCACATTCCCTGAGGCCTTGTGACCGAAGCGGAAGTTCGGGCCCTCGACGACGGCCTTGGCATGCAGCTTGTCGACCAGGACCTTGACGACGAAGTCGGCGGGCGAGAGCTTCGAGAACTCGGGGGTGAAGGGCAGGATGAGCACGGCGTCGACGCCCAACTCCGCCATCAGCTCGGCGCGGCGGTGGTGCGGGGCAAGCAGGGGCGGATGGCTGCCGGGACGCACCACCTCGCTCGGGTGCGGGTCGAACGTCACGACGACGGACGGAACGCCCAGCTCACGCGCCCGTTCCACGGCATGCCGGATGATCAGTTGGTGCCCGCGGTGAACGCCGTCGTACGAGCCGATGGTGACGACGCTGCGCCCCCAGTCCTGGGGAATGTCCTCCAAGCCACGCCAGCGCTGCACTGTGACCGCTCCTCGTCGAACCCGTGTCCGCATGGTCTGCGTACCGATTGCCTCATACGCAGGTCCAAGGGTGCCATGCCACGTGCGCTCGGCTCGCATCGGCATGGGCATGGGCATGGGCTGGGACTGGGGCCGTGACGGGGGCTGTGACGGGGCGCACGTGAGTGCTCATAGGCGAACGGATTTCGGGTCACGCCAGAATGCGAACGTACCGGACGCCGCGAGCACCTCCTCGCCGAGGGGCCGTACTCGGTTCTTCGAGGGTGGGCACAGGGGAAGTCGGGCCGATGGGTCGCCGGCCGAACCAGCCCCTTTCCACTTCCTCCGTTCACTCCACGCGCCTGCCCCCACGGGCGAATCGACCATGACGGATGGATACACCTCAAGGGAGGGGGACCGTGGAGCGGTGCACACAGCTCCCTGTGAACGCCGCTCCTCGACAAAGCCGACGGCCACAACGGCCGACGCTCCGACGAACTTATCGGCACGACGGCCCACGCGACGGCCGACGTGACGACATGAGACCGGTCAGGCGTCAGGCGAACACGGCCAGGCTCTTGGCCTTGCCCTGCCGCTCCTCCACCAGCGCGAGGAACCGCCCCTCGGGATCGAACACCCCCACGGCGCCGATCCCCGCGTACTCATCGGGCATCTCCAGCCGGACGCCGTTCGTCAGCAGCCGCGCGCGCTTCGCGTCCACGTTCCAGCGCGGGAACGCGGCCGCGGCCGCCTCCGCCAGGGGCATCACGGTCAGCTCTTCCTGGAGCTGGTCCAGCGTGCGCGCGGAGTCGAGCTTGTAGGGGCCGACACGGGTGCGGCGCAGCGCCGTCAGATGGCCGCCGACACCCAGGCCGGCGCCGAGATCCCGGGCCAGCGCCCGGATGTAGGTCCCCGACGAGCAAACCACCGAGACGACCAGGTCCAGGACGGGCGTACCGTCGTCGGCCACGGCGTCCCGGACGTCGTACACCGAGAACGAGGAGACCGTCACCGGTCGGGCCGGGATTTCGAAGTCCTCGCCCTCACGGGCCCGCTTGTACGAGCGCACGCCGTCGATCTTGATGGCGCTGACCTTGGACGGCACCTGCATGATGTCGCCGGTGAGCTTGGCGACCCCGGCGTCGATGGCGTCCCGGGCGGTCCCCGAGGCGTCCGCCGACACCGTGATCTCACCCTCGGCGTCATCGGTCAGGGTCGACTGGCCGAGCCTGATCGTGCCGAGGTACTCCTTCTCGGTCAGCGCGAGGTGGCCGAGGAGCTTGGTCGCCTTCTCGACTCCGAGGACGAGTACGCCCGTCGCCATGGGGTCGAGGGTGCCCGCGTGTCCGACGCGGCGGGTCCTGGCGATCCCGCGCATCTTCGCGACCACGTCGTGCGAAGTGAAGCCCGACGGCTTGTCGACGATGACAAGTCCGTCGGGCGTCCGGTTCTTCTGCGTCATTGCGCGGCGTCGCCGTCCGTCTCGACAGCTTCGGCGACCTCGTCCGACTCGTCGTCGGAGCCCGGCTTCCTGTACGGGTCGGCCTCACCGGCGAAGGTGGCGCCGGCCGAGACCTCGCGCACCTTCGCATCCGAGGCCCTCGCCTTGTCGAGCAGGTCCTCGATGGTCTTGGCGGTGTCCGGCAGGGCGTCCGCCACAAAGCTCAGGGTCGGGGTGAACTTCACGCCCGCCGCCGCACCGACCGCCGAGCGGAGCACGCCCTTGGCGCTCTCCAGGCCGGCCGCCGCGGCTGCCCGGTCCTCATCGTCCCCGTACACCGTGTAGAAGACGGTCGCCTCCCGCAGATCCCCGGTGACCCGGGTGTCCGTGATGGTGACGTGCGAACCGAGCCGCGGGTCCTTGATCCCGCGCTGCAGCTTCTGGGCCACCACCTCTCGGATGAGGTCCGCCAGCCTCTTCGCGCGCGCGTTGTCGGCCACTGGTCCGTCTCCCTCTTTCTTGCCTGTAACGCGTGTTTCGCGTGTTCCACGTGTTCCGCGTGCACCGACGATCGTCGTGCACGGTCAGTCGTCGCCGCCGTGCAGCCGCCGTCGTACGGACAGCAGCTCCACCTCCGGCCGGCTGGCGACCATGCGCTCGCACCGGTCCAGAACGTCCGTCAGATGTCCCGCGTCTCCCGAGACCACCGCCAGGCCGATCTCGGCCCGCCGGTAGAGGTCCTGGCCGCCGACTTCCGCCACGCTCACCGCGTACTTGCGCTGGAGTTCGGCGACGATCGGGCGAACGACGGAACGCTTCTCCTTGAGCGACCGTACGTCGCCGAGCAGGAGATCGAAGGACAGAGTCCCCACGTACATGTGTGTCCGGATGTCCCGCCGGTACGGGGTAGATGGCCCGCCAAGCTCTTGACGGGAACGTCAAGAACGGTACAACGAAGGGCCCTGGCCACTCGACGGAGTTTCGCCCCCGCCGCCCCTACCGGTCCGGGTGGGGCCGGTAGGGGCGGCGGGGGGGAAAAAACCCGGTCGGGGGGGCCCCCCGGGGGGCGCCGC
>CBFGQM010000453.1:0-3313 GCA_965650905.1 uncultured Streptomyces sp.
CCCGTCGCGTCCAGAGGAGCGGTTGTGCGGGCATGCGAAACGTGCCGGAGCAGGAAGGCAGAAGTGCAGCGGTGCGTCAGCGAAAATGGCCACAGAAAACAGATGTGGCCTGAGCGGGAGGCAGCCCACTCAGGCCGGGTGCACCGTTGGCATCAACGCTCCCGGAGCGTATCGCGCCCAGCCCGTATGCGGTCAACCTCCTGCTACATAGCCATTCGTCACTGAATGCGCCGTACTGTGCGTGCCGCGCGCAAGGGAGAGACGGCCCACGGCCGCTGAAAAGCCCCCTACCTGCGGGTTCCCGCAGGTAGGGGGCTTGATCGCGTTCGCTTACTTCTTCTTGCCCTGGTTCTTGACCGCCTCGATCGCCGCCGCGGCGGCGTCCGGGTCGAGGTAGGTGCCGCCGGGGTTCGCCGGCTTGAACTCGGCGTCGAGTTCGTACGACAGCGGGATGCCCGTCGGGATGTTCAGGCCCGCGATGTCCGTGTCGGAGATGCCGTCGAGGTGCTTGACGAGGGCGCGCAGCGAGTTGCCGTGCGCCGCCACCAGGACCGTACGGCCGGAGAGCAGATCCGGGACGATGCCGTCGAACCAGTACGGGAGCATGCGGCCGACGACGTCCTTGAGGCATTCGGTCCGCGGGCGCAGCTCCGGCGGCAGCGTGGCGTAGCGCGGGTCGTCGAACTGGGAGTACTCGGCGTCGTTCGCGAGCGGCGGCGGAGGCGTGTCGTACGAGCGGCGCCACAGCATGAACTGCTCCTCGCCGAACTCGGCGAGGGTCTGGGCCTTGTCCTTGCCCTGCAGGGCACCGTAGTGACGCTCGTTCAGGCGCCACGAGCGGTGGACCGGGATCCAGAGGCGGTCGGCCGCCTCCAGCGCCAGTTGCGCGGTGCGGATCGCGCGCTTCTGGAGCGAGGTATGCACGACGTCGGGCAGCAGACCGGCGTCCTTGAGCAGCTCACCGCCGCGGACTGCCTCCTTCTCGCCCTTCTCGTTGAGGTTCACGTCCACCCAGCCGGTGAACAGGTTCTTCGCGTTCCATTCGCTCTCGCCGTGGCGGAGGAGGATCAGCTTGTACGGTGCGTCGGCCATGGCCCCGAGCGTAATCGAACCCACAGATCGCCTGTACGCCTGCCCGTAAGGCGGACGACCGCTCACCGGGATCCGAAGGCGCGGTGCCAGACGTCGCGGCACAGGCAGGAAACTCCGGACAGGCCCTGGCTAGGGGCGCTGGGTCAGGTGGGTGAACGCGTCAAGGTTGCGCGTGGACTCGCCGCGGGACATCCGCCAGGCGTACTCCTTGCGGATGGCGGACGCGAAACCGAGCTCAAGAAGGGTGTTGAAACTGCCGTCGGCGGCCTCCAGGACCGACCCCAGGAGCCGGTCGAGCTCCTCCTCGGTGACGGCGGCCAGCGGCAGTTTGCCGGCCACGTAGACGTCCCCGAGGGAGTCGACCGCGTAACTCACGCCGTACAGCTTGAGATTGCGCTGCAGGAGCCAGCGGTGGACGCCCTCCGCGTTCTCGTCGGGGCGTCGGATCACGAACGCGTTCAGGGAGAGCGAGTGCTTGCCGACGATCAGCGAGAGCGTGGTGGAGAGCTTGCGGGTGCCGGGCAGCTTCACGACGTACGAGCCGGAAGACGGACTCTCCCACTCCAGTTCGGCGTCGTTGAGGACCTGCTCGATGATCGCCCCTGCGTCTGCCATGAGGGGAGCGTACGACAGGCGTCGCACGCTGCGGCGCACGCTCTCAGCCGTGGTGGGAGCGCACGCGACGGCGGTGGTCGTGCATGGCCGCCGTGTAGACGTCCGCCGTGGCCGAGGCCGCCGTGTCCCAGCCGAAGGACTTGGCGTGCCAGGCGGCGGCCGCGCCCATCCGGTCGGGCAGGGCAGGGTTGTCGGCGAAATCGCGCAGCACGCGCGCGTAGTCGACGGGATCGTGGCCGGAGACCAGGAAGCCGGTCTCCTTGTTCCGCACGGCGACGGGGAGCCCCCCCACGGCGGCCGCGAGCACCGGCGTACCGGCCGCCTGCGCCTCTATGGCGACAAGCCCGAAGGACTCGCTGTAGGAGGGCATGACGAGCACGGACGCGGCCCGGAACCAGTCCGCGAGCTGGTCCTGGTCTACGGGCGGGCGGAAGCAAACGACGTCGGCGATGCCCAGGCCGGCGGCGAGTTTCTGCAGGCCCTCGGGCTTGGCGAGACCACTGCCGCTCGGACCGCCCACTACAGGAACCATGATTCTCGAGCGGAGATCGGGACGCTCCTCCAGGAGGACGGCGATCGCGCGCAGCAGGACGTCGGGGGCCTTCAGTGGCTGGATGCGGCCCGCGAAGAGGGGGATCAGGGCGTCCTGCGGCAGGCCGAGGCGGGTGCGGGCGGCGGCGCGGCCGTCGGCCTGGCGGAAGCGGTCGAGGTTCACGCCCGGGTGGACGACCGCGACCTTGCCGGGGTCGGCCTCGTAGTGGCGTACGAGTTCGTCGGCCTCTTCGGAGGTGTTGGCGATAAGGCGGTCGGCGGCGCGGACGATCTGGGTCTCACCGATGACGCGGGCGGCGGGCTCGGGGCTGTCGCCCTCGGCCAGGGCGGCGTTCTTGACCTTCGCCATGGTGTGCATGGCGTGCACCAGGGGCGCGCCCCAGCGTTCGGCGGCCAGCCAGCCGACGTGGCCGGAGAGCCAGTAGTGCGAGTGCACCAGGTCGTAGTAGCCGGGGCGGTGGCCGGCCCAGGCCTGCATCACACCGTGCGTGAACGCGCAGAGCTGGGCGGGCAGGTCCTCCTTGGCAAGGCCTTCGTAGGGGCCGGAGTCGACATGGCGTACGAGAACGCCGGGCGCGAGCTCCACGGTGGGCGGCAGTGCGCCGGTGGTCGCGCGCGTGAAGATCTCGACCTCGATGTTGATCGCGGCGAGGCGCTGGGCCAACTCCACGATGTAGACGTTCATACCGCCGGCGTCGCCCATGCCGGGCTGGTGGAGCGGTGAGGTGTGCACGGAGAGCATCGCGACGCGGCGTGGCCTGCGGTGCAGCCTGAGCCTCGAGGGCGCCGCCGGGTGGCGACGCCCGAGCCTGCTCACGTACTGGCTCACGTGTCGTTCCTCCTTGCTGCGGGCCGGCCGGCCGGAGGGCCTGGGCACCCTCCACAGGCGGGAACGCCGGAGCCGCCCGCGCCATTTCCTCTTTGCCGAATCATTGCCCTTGATCGCCCAACCGTTCGAGCACCACCGTGTGGGGGCACAGCGCAGGAGCGACCGCCGCGCGCCCACCGAGCGGCGCTCGGCGACCGGCCGCTGATCGCGCCGCTTACCCTCTTG
>CBFGQM010000454.1:0-3308 GCA_965650905.1 uncultured Streptomyces sp.
CTGCCGGAGCGCTGGGCGGAGTTTCGGGCTCTACAGTCCGAGAACCTCGCGCGCCTTCTCGTTGTCCTCGCAGTAGCCCGCACACAGCTCGACCAACGCGTCGAGGACCGCCTGGCGCGCTTGCGCGAGCCCCGGCAGCGACAGCGACTCCGGCTTCAGCGGCGCGCCCCGTCCGGAGGGTGCCTTTCCTTCGGACGGCGGCAGCAACACGAGCACGGCGGTTCTCCTTCAGTACGTGCGAGGGGTTCGCGCCAGCGTACGGGTGCGACCAGAGCCCCATCCCGTACGGGTGCGGCCCGAGCCAATCCGCTTACGAGAACGCTCAGCGGCACCACGAAGTGGAACGGGGCGCGGCCCCTGCCGGCGCGCCCACGGGTGCCGCCCGTACCACCCGCCCACGGGGTGCCACCCGACCGCGCCCGCCCTACGCTCGATCCATGCCCCGCCGCCACATCCGTGTGACCGCCGCAGCCGAGGCCCCCCTGCGGGCCGCCCTGCGCGGACTGCGAACCGAGCTCGGTGTGCCCCAGGGCTTCCCGCCCGACGTGCTCGCCGAGGCGGAGCGGGCCGCCCACGAGCCGAGGCTGCCGACGTACGACGCGACGGACATCCCCCTTTTCACCATCGACCCGCCCGCCTCCACCGACCTCGACCAGGCGATGCACCTGTCCCTCAGCCCGACCGGCTGCCGCGTGCGGTACGCCATCGCCGATGTCGCCGCCTTCGTCGTCCCCGGCTCGGCCCTCGACGCCGAGACACACCGCCGCGTCACCACGCTCTACTTCCCGGACGGGAGGACCCCGCTGCATCCGCCCGCGCTGAGCGAGGGCACCGCGAGTCTGCTCCCGGGCCGGACCTGCCCCGCAGTACTGTGGACGATCGACCTGGACCGGGACGGTCGCGTGCACACCACCGACGTGCGCCGCGCCCTGGTCCGCAGCCGCGCCAAGCTCGACTACGAAGGCGTACAGCAGCAGATCGACACCCGCACCGCCGAGGAACCGCTCGCTCTTCTCCAGCACGTCGGGCGTCTGCGCGAACAGTTGGAGATCGAGCGTGGCGGCATCTCCCTCAACGTCCCCGAGCAGGAGATCGTCGAGCGCGACCACACCTATGCGCTCGCCTACCGTGCCCCGTGCCCGGCCGAGGGCTGGAACGCCCAGATCTCCCTCCTCACGGGCATGGCCGCGGCCGCGCTGATGCTCGCGTACGGCACGGGCGTCCTGCGTACGCTCCCGGTCGCCCCCGACGGCGCGGTCGGCCGGCTGCGCCGTACCGCGCAGGCGCTGCGCATCGACTGGCCGCACCACGTCTCGTACGCCAAGCTGATCCGCTCGCTCGACCCGCGGCGGCCCCACCACGCGGCCTTCCTCCAGGAGTGCACGACGCTGCTGCGCGGCGCGGGCTACACCGTCTTCCACGGCGGCAGGACCCCCGTCATCACCACGCACTCCGCCGTCGCCGCGCCCTACGCGCACTGCACGGCCCCGCTCCGCCGCCTCGTCGACCGTTACGTCACCGAACTCTGCCTGGCGGCGGTCGCGGGCGCGGCTGCGCCCGAGTGGGTCCTCGCCGCCCTCGGCGACCTTCCCGGACAGATGGCCGAGGGCGCCCGGCGCTCGGGCGCCATCGAGCGCGAGTGCCTGGACATCGTCGAGGCGGCGCTGCTCAAGGACCGGGTCGGTGAGGTCTTCGACGGCACCGTGGTGGACGTACAGGAGCGGGAACCCACTGTCGGGACCGTCCAGTTGGAGTCCCCGGCCGTGATCGCCCGCATCGAGGACGCGGCCGGCCTGCCGCTGGGGGAGCGGGTGCGGGTACGGCTCACGCTGGCGGACCCGTGGTCGGGTGCGGGGTCGGCGAAGGTGCTGTTCGCTCCCGTATGAGGTCATTGACCTCCCGTACCAGCACCTGGCCCTGACCGCGCGCATAACCGAACGCCCGCCCCGCGCCCACCCCGTGGGTCCGCGGGTGGCCGGGCTCTTTCCTGGGGCACGGCCTCCGGACGGGCCTTCGGACGGGCCTCCGGACCGGGGCGCGCCGCACGCCCGGTAACATGGTCGACACGGCAGACGAGCCGGGCGGACGGCCGCGTGGGGGTCCCTGTGGACCTCCCCGAGGAACGTCCGGGCTCCACAGGGCAGGGTGGTGGCTAACGGCCACCCGGGGTGACCCGCGGGACAGTGCCACAGAAAACAGACCGCCGGGGACCGTATCCGTACGGCCCCCGGTAAGGGTGAAACGGTGGTGTAAGAGACCACCAGCGCCTGAGGTGACTCAGGCGGCTAGGTAAACCCCACTCGGAGCAAGGTCAAGAGGAGCCGCTGTAAAAGGCGGCTCTGCGCGGACGTTCGAGGGCTGCCCGCCCGAGTCCGCGGGTAGACCGCACGAGGCCGGCGGCAACGCCGGCCCTAGATGGATGGCCGTCGCCGGAGGGTTCGCGAGAACCCCCCGGAACAGAACCCGGCGTACAGCCCGACTCGTCTGCCGCTACCTGCGGCTTTGCCTTGGAAAGGGCCTCTGATCTGCGTCGGAGGCCCTTTCCGATCTTTCAGGGCCTTGCCGCGTTAGGCGGCGAAAAGTCCCTCGGAAGTCCCTCAGACAGCGCTGAAAGTCCCTGAAAAGTCCCTGGAGCGGAGGGGCGGATGCCGCCTCTGAGCTGGTTCGGGTCGATGGGACATCACGCTGTCGCTCTACCCCGCAGTTGACCGAAGCGAGCGTCACGGCCTTGCCACCTACCAGCGGTTTGCTCGTCTATACCACCGGCTGGACCGCCGGCGGTACGCAAGGCCGGCGCAGCATCGTCTCGGGCTCGGTGCAGTCCGCTGCCCCGGACAGCGGCGGGTGGTCTGACTCGGCTCATTTGAGCGGCGTCTGGAAAGGTTCAGAGATTCGGGCTGCGGTGAGGATGGCTGCGCCTCTACCGTGGGTCAGTCGAAATGAGACCGGGAACGTGTAGTCGAGGAGACGCCTTGGATCCGGTATCGGTGGGATTGTTGGCGGCGCTGGCAGGCGGGGCCGGGGGCGAGCTGGGGCGGCAGGCGTGGGCGACGCTGAGTGAGTTGGTGCGGAGACCGTTCGGCAGCCAGGCGGGAGCCCCGGCGCCCGGGGAGGCCGAGTTGGTGGCGCTGAGCGAGGCGCCAGACGAACCGGCACGGGCAGAAGCGTTGAGTGGTGCCCTCGCCGCGCGGGCGGCCGTTGACCCGGAGTTCGCTGCCGCGCTGGACTCGTGGCGTGGCCGGATTCCGGCGTTGGCTGAGGGCTCGGTGACCAACACGGTCAGTGGCGGTACCCAGTATGGTCCGGTG
>CBFGQM010000455.1:0-3286 GCA_965650905.1 uncultured Streptomyces sp.
CGCACGTGCCGCGGCCACGAGAGCGACACGGTTGCGCACGCCGAGCTTGCGCATAGCTGATGGTGTGCTTGGGAAGGCCCGCGCCTCGGCGCGCAGGTGTGCTGCTTGGCGTCTACGACGCCATCGAATCGGCGAGGCCGGACCGGACACGTCTATTCGTGCCGCTTGGAGGGCGTGGGCAGGAGCACGCGAGAGACCGCGCCGGTTCCGTGGTGGATGGCGTGTGTGCACGGCCGCAACTCGTTCCCGGTGCCGGGCAGTGCATCGGTGCCTTCGTTGCGTGCGTACCGTGGGTGGGAACCGCCGGCTATCAGCAGGCCTATCCGGTGTCCGGCCTTGACCTTGTGTGCGCAGGCGTCGAGGCGCACGCGCACGGACTGCACCTGGTCGATGGGCGAGGTGGGATCCAGGCGGAGGAATCCTTCGGCGAAGTTGCGGGACACACCTTCGAGGTCGACGTCGCAGAGCCGTACGAAGACGTCGGCGTGCGGGTTGCTTCTGGTGTGGGCCAGTTCGACGACGGGTGTTCCGATGATCTCCAGCGGGTCGGTCAGCGGGGGCGTGACGAAGCTGAGGACATCGGAACGGCTCTGCAGGGCGGCGTTGTCCTTGACGCCGCTGTCGCGGGTGAGCAGTGGGCCACCGAGGGTCGGTGTGGGGTTCGCCGGGGCGTAGACGTACGTGGACGGCGCTCCGCCACTCGGCTCGTCGGCCAGGAGCTTCCCGCCCGGCTGCAGGTAGCGCACGGTCTCGCCGGCCGCAGGCGGCCATTCCGCGAGCCGTCGCCAAGCGCCCTGGCCCGTGACGTACACCTCGACGGGGGGTTTGGGCCGTGTGGGTGCCGGCGTTTCGCCGGCGGCGAGGTGGGTCTCCAGCCATTCGAGATTGCTGCTGAGCAGGCGCCCCATGCCCTTTCGGCCCAGTTCCTGGTGGGTCCATGGGCCGACGGTGAGCGAGACGTCGACTCCGCGAGTACGCAGCGTCTGGTACTGGTGCAGGGTCTGGTCGAGGAAGAGGTCCTGCCAGCCGGCGGTGAGCCGCACCGGTATGTTCGCTCGCTGCAGGGCGTCGTCGAGTTTGAGGCGGTCCCACACGGGATCGTCGGGGTCAGGTGTCGTCAGCCATTCTCGGAACCACGGCGTGCGGTGCTCCGTCGCCGTGTCGGCTGCGTCGGCCAACGGGAGGGCGGCGAAGACCGGGGCCAGTCGCCGGTTCATCGTCAGCAGGCGGGCCACACCGCGTAGCCCGGTGAATCGCTCCTGGTTGGCCATCGTCTCCGCCCAGGACAGGAAGTCGCCGAGCTGGAATGCTCCGGCTCCGTACACCGTGTGGTGCATGTTGTGGGGGGCGACGGCGATCAGGCAGGTACGCAACTCCGGGGGCGGGTCCATCAGGAGCGCCCACTGGGTCCAGCCCACATAGGATCCGCCGGCGGTGGCGAGCCGCCCGTCGAACCACGGCTGGGTCCGCAGCCAGGCCACCGCGTCCTGGGCGTCGTCGGCCTCGTTCGCCATCGGGTAGAAGGTTCCCGTGGAGCCGAACGTGCCGCGGCAGCTCTGCACCGCGACGTGATACCCGTGGCCCGCGTAGACCCTCGCCTCCAGATTACCCGGGAAGCTGCGCCCGTACGGTGTGCGCAGCAGGACGGTGCCCTTCGGCCGGCCGGTGACGGGGGCGTAGTGGTCCGTGACCAGAAGGGCGCCGTCGCGCGCGGGCGTCGGCAGGTTCCGCTCGACCCGGTAGTCGTATCGCGTGCCCGGCAGCCGCATCAGACGGGTCAGGATCCGGTCCGTCGTGCGAGCGGCCAGGCTCGGGGGCGCCGGAGCGGTGGGACGTGGAAGAGGGTGGGTCATGGACTGCTTTCCTGTTCTTGCGGTGGACGGGGGCGGGACCTGACGTGCCGGAGTCGGTTCACAGGCAGGCGCGCAGCGCGCGGCAGAGGGCGTCGGCTCGATCGTCGGGAAGACCACCGGGCTGTGCGGTCTGGTAGGCGAAGGCGATCTCCGATTCCAGGTGTGCGAAGCCGAGGCAGCCGCCGAAGCCGTCGTGGCCGAAGCTGCCCGGGCCGGCCATCGGCCGGTGGGCCGAGCTGGTCATGAAGCCGGTGCCCCAGCGGTTGCCCTCGTCGGGCCCCACGAACGGCCGGCCCTCGGAGCGCAGCACGCGGGCATCGCGGACGGTGTCCGGGCCCAGCAGCCTGACTCCGTCGACCTCGCCCACCGTGGCCGCGTACAGCCGTGCCAGGCTGCGGGCGGTGGTCACGAGATTGCCCGCCGCGATCTCGACCGACAGCCACGCCTCCCTGTTGACGGTCTGGATGAGGTTGGCGGTGTCGAAGACGCCACCCAGGCTCATCGAGCGTTCGATCATCGGTGAGGCGAGAGCGGTGGCCATCAACGCGGCGGCGTCGGGGTCGGTGTGGGGCAGCGGGTCGGCCAGGGGGTGGAAATCGGCGTCCGTGGGGTCGGCGCCGTACGTCATCGTCAGGTTCAGCGGAGCCGCCACGTGCTCGCGCAGCCACTGGCCGGGCCGCAGTCCCGTCGCCCGGCGCAGCACCTCGCCGGCCAGCCAGCCGAACGTGAGCGCGTGGTAGGCATAGGCGGTTCCCGGGGACCAGGCCGGTGCCTGCCGGGCCAGCGCGTCCGCCACGGGCTCCCAGGCGCGCAGGTCCTCCAGCGTCAGATCCGCCTCGGGCGCCACCAGGCCGGCCTGGTGCGCGAGGAGTTGCCGTACCGTCGTCGTCTCCTTGCCCTTGTCGGCGAACTCCGGCCAGTACTTCGCCACCGGGGCTTCGAGTTCGATCAGCCCGCGCTCGGCGGCCATCAGCAGGCAGACGGTGGTGACTCCCTTGCTCACCGAGAACACGACGGTGCGGGTGTCGGGCGTCCAGGTGCCCCGGGCGGTCCGCCCGGCCCAGATGTCCACGACCGGGGCTCCCTGGGCGTACACCACGCAGGAGGCGGCTGTGTCGCCGCGCTGCCGGAAATTGTCGGCGAAGGCGTCCGCGATCGGTTCGAAGCCGCTGTCCACGCGGCCCTCCACCTGTACTGCTGTCATGTCACGCACTTCCTCGTGTGGTGTTGTCCCGCTTCGAATCCGGGATCAGCTCGTGCATGGCCTCGGCCCGCCGGTCAGTGGTACTGCTCTGCGGGGATCTCGCCTTCTCGCGTCGGCTACGTGCGGTTGAGGGCGCTCATCGCCTGGGGTAGAAAGCGGCGCAGATCGTCGTAGTCGTAGAACCGCGTCGTCGTCGGGCTCGGATGAGTGCCGTTGCCGTAGAACCAGG
>CBFGQM010000456.1:0-3270 GCA_965650905.1 uncultured Streptomyces sp.
GCAACGGCACCGCGATCTTCACCCGGGACGGCGGCGCCGCCCGCCGCTTCCAGCTCGAGGTCCAGGCCGGCATGGTCGGCGTCAACGTGCCGATCCCGGTGCCCGTCGGCTACCACTCCTTCGGCGGCTGGAAGGACTCCCTCTTCGGCGACCACCACATCTACGGGAACGACGGCATCGCCTTCTACACCCAGGGCAAGGTGATCACCACACGCTGGCCCGACCCGGCCGACGGAGGCATCAACCTGGGCTTCCCCAGTCACTCCTGAGGCACGTCGGTCCGCAGTATGCGAAGAGAGGGGCTCCCGTGACAGAGAACGGCCAGGTGAGTCGTGCCGCGACGGCCTCCGCGTTCGACGGCATCGAGTTCCTGCTGGACAGAGGCAGCCCGATCCCGCTCTACTACCAGTTCGCCCAGCAGCTTGAGTCCGCGATCGAGCACGGCGCGCTCGCTCCCGGCAACCTGCTGGGCAACGAGCTGGAGATCGCCGTGCGGCTCGGCCTGTCCCGGCCGACCATCCGGCAGGCCATCCAGTCCCTGGTGGACAAGGGCCTGCTGGTACGCCGCCGCGGCGTCGGCACCCAGGTCGTGCACAACCAGGTAAAGCGCCCGCTGGAGCTGAGCAGCCTCTACGACGACCTGGCAGCCGCCGGGCAGAGCCCCACCACCCGCATCCTGCGCAACGAGGTCCATCCGGCCCCGGCGGACGTCGCCGCCGCCCTCGGCATCCCCGAGGGCGGCGATGTCGCGGTGCTCGAGCGGCTGCGCCTCACCCGTGGCGAACCCGTGGCGTACCTGTGCAACTACCTACCCGCCTCGCTGCTCGACCTGGACACCTTGAGGCTGGAGTCGACCGGCCTCTACCGGATGATGCGGGCCGTCGGCATCACTCTGCGCAGTGCCCGCCAGACCGTCGGCGCCCGCTCCGCCACCGCGGCGGAGAGCGAACTGCTGGACGAGCCGGAAGGAGCCGCACTGCTCACCATGCGGCGTACGGCGTACGACGACTCAGGGCGAGCGGTCGAGTACGGCACCCACGTCTATCGCGCCGCCCGCTATGCCTTCGACTTCCAGCTCCTCGTGCGCCCCTGAGCAGAACCGTCCCGAGGAACCTCGCCGCCCTCGAACCTCGCCGTTCTCGCGGTGGCCGCCAGATCTCAGGAGCACGGGGACCGGGACCTGTTTGGCGGTCCGTTTGGCACCTGGAGCCCTGGGTACCCCGGAGGGGCCCGTGAGGGCGAGTACCGGGAGTCGACGCATGAACGAGAAGCGGACGGAGAAGCCGGGCACGAAGACCAAGGTGCCGCGGGACCTCCCACAGTCGCGGGAAGAGGCTGTGCGGGAGGACGCACTCGTCGAGGTACCGACCGAGGAGGAAGCGCCGCCGGATGTCTACCCGGATCCCGACGAGGCCGGCTCCGGTCGGCGTGGCGGTCCCGAGAGCGACTACTCCCCTGAAGACGAATCCCTCGCTGAGGAGCCCGGCCCTCAGGAGCAGCCCGACTGACGCAGATCCATGGACCGACCCAGATCCATGGACTGACGCAGATCCATGGACTGACGGCAGATGTATGGACGGACAGCCCCATGAGGCATGGGGCAACGGGGCGTGGCCGTATGGAGTGACCAAGGTGGGAGAAGTGCAGCGATGGGCGACGCACTGGAACAACTGGCACGGGCCGGGGTGGCGATCTGGCTCGACGATCTGGGCCGGCAGCGACTGACCGGCGGTGGCCTCGCGGACCTGGCCCGCCACCGTCATGTGACGGGAGTGACAAGCAACCCCACCACCTTCGCC
The DNA here is from genome assembly GCA_965650905.1 of uncultured Streptomyces sp. GTDB lineage: Bacteria > Actinomycetota > Actinomycetes > Streptomycetales > Streptomycetaceae > Streptomyces. The sequence continues at coordinate 1,800 of CBFGQM010000456.1, forward strand.
AAGGCCGTCGCGGACAGTGACGCCTACGCCGGTCAGCTGACCGACCTGGCGCTGCGCGGTGTTGAAATGGAATCGGCACGGCGTGAGTTGCAGTGCTTCGACGTGCGGTGGGCCTGCGACGTGCTTCGCCCCGCCTACGAGGACAGTGACGGTGTCGACGGCCGGGTGTCGATCGAGGTCGACCCCCGGCTTGCGTACGACACCGAACGGACGGTCGCCGAGGCGCGGGCCCTGTGGTGGCTGGTGGACCGGCCGAACCTCTTCGTCAAGATCCCGGCGACCCGGCAGGGACTCCCGGCGATCAGCACATGTCTGGGCGAGGGCATCAGCGTCAACGTCACCCTGATGTTCTCGCTGGAGCGATACCGGCAGGTTCAGGACGCGTTCCTGACCGGTATGGCCGCCGCCCGCGACGCGGGGCACGACCTTTCCCGGATCGGCTCGGTGGCGTCCATCTTCGTCTCCCGTATCGACACGGAGGTGGACCAGCGCCTCGACAAGATCGCCGACGAGGCGGCACGCGGGCTGCGCGGCAGCGCCGCCATCGCCAACGCGCGTGTGGCCCACCGCCTCTACGAGCGGATGCTCGGCGAGGAACGATGGGCATCACTGGCACGCGCGGGAGCTCACCCGCAGCGGCTGCTGTGGGCCTCCACCGGCACGAAGGACCCCGGTTACGACGACACCCGCTACGTCGTCGACCTGGTCACCGATGAAGTGGTCTGCACCATGCCCGAGGCGACCTTGGACGCGGTCGCCGACCACGGTCGCATCCGCGGTGACACCGTGCGCGACCACTATGACGAGGCCCAGCGTGTCCTCGACTCCCTGGGAGAGGCGGGCGTCGACTACGACGACGTCATGGCCGTACTGGAGAAGGAGGGCGTCGAGAAGTTCAGCGCCAGCTGGGACCACCTCGCCGACTAGCTCAAACACGCCTTGTAGCAGGCGCCCTTCGAGGCGTGCCATCTCACCGCCGCGCGCGATCTCACCGGCCCGGAGGCGTGAGCGCGGGGCGAGCCGAGCGCGACCTCATACACCGGGCGGGACCTCACACAGAGCGAGAGCGGGACCTCACACGGCGAGCACGATCGCGAACGCGAGGAAGCCCGCGGCGATCAGCACCACGAGGATCAGGATGATCGTCAAGGGACCCTTGGCCCAGCCACGCGTCGGGTTGTGGGTCTCCAGCGGGCCGGCGCCCGCCGTACTGTCCTCGCCAGGCGGGGTCTCGCCGGGCGGGACGCCGCCTCCGGGCTCCAGGCCGGGAGTCAGCCGCGGATCGGGATCTGGGTTGCTGTGCTGCATACCGTGCGAGTTCCCCGGCGATCCGCAGGTGAACATCGTGGTGGACATCGCGCATCGACGAGGGTGCGGCTTCTTGGCGGATCAGGTGCGACAGCGTCATGAGCAGTGACGCTTCCCCCGCCCCGCCCCGCCCCGCCGCGCCGCGCCCCGCCGCGCCGCGCCC
>CBFGQM010000457.1:0-3269 GCA_965650905.1 uncultured Streptomyces sp.
CCCGGGCGCCACGTCGGCAGGCAGGAAGGCGTCCCGCACCACGATGTCGCCGCTCTCGCAGTGCTTGCCGACCACGCGGGCGAGCATGGGGTCGGCGTCGCTCACGCGCGAGACGAGGGCGACGCTGTACTCGGCGTCGTACAGCGCGGTGCGGATGTTGTCCGACATGCCGCCGTCGACGGAGACGTACGTACGCAGTCCGTCGAGCGGCTTGATGGTGCCGACCTCGTAAAGGGTGAAGGCGGTCGGCCCGACGATGGCGCGCCCCGGCTCGACGGAGAGGCGGGGAGTTCGGAGATTCGCGGCCTCGCACTCGCGCGTGACGATCTCACCCAGCGCCTTGGCGATCTCGTGCGGCTCACTCGGATCGTCCTCACTCGTGTACGCGATACCGAGGCCGCCTCCGAGGTCGATCTCGGGCAGTTCGACGCCGTGCTCGTCGCGGACCTCGGCGAGGAGCTTCACCACCCGGCGCGCGGCGACCTCGAACCCGGCCATGTCGAAGATCTGAGACCCGATGTGCGAGTGAATGCCGACGAGTTCGAGTCCGTCGAGCGCGAGGGCACGCCGTACGGCCTCGGCGGCCTGCCCGTCCGCGAGCGCGATGCCGAACTTCTGGTCCTCGTGAGCCGTGGCGATGAACTCGTGCGTGTGCGCCTCGACGCCGACCGTGACCCGGATCTGCACGCGCTGTCGCCTGCCGAGGGATTCGGCGATGTGAGCGACGCGGACGATCTCCTGGAAGGAGTCGAGGACGATGCGCCCGACCCCGCTCTCGATCGCCTTGGTGATCTCGTCGGTGGACTTGTTGTTGCCGTGGAAGGCGATGCGGTCGGCGGGCATGCCGGCCGAGAGGGCGGTGGCGAGCTCGCCACCGGAGCAGACATCCAGATTGAGCCCTTCCTCGTACAGCCAGCGCACGACGGCACGCGAGAGGAAGGCCTTGCCGGCGTAGAAGACGTCGGCGTCGTGCCCGAAGGCCGTGCGCCACGCGCGCGCCCGCGCCCGGAAGTCGGCCTCGTCGATGAAGTAGGCCGGAGTGCCGAACTCCTCGGCAAGCCTAGTCACATCCATACCACCCACGCTGACGACTCCGTCGGGCGTACGGGTGACGGTCTGCGCCCAGACCTTCGGGTCCAGGGCGTTGAGGTCGGCGGGGGGAGCGGTGTAGTGCCCCTCGGGCAGGACATCGGCGTGACGGGGCCCGGCGGGGTGTGCGGAACGGCTCATGGCGTCTCTTCTTGACTCTTTCAGAGGTGTTCGGGCTCAGAGGTGTTCGGGTGCGTCGATGCCGAGCAGGGACAGGCCGCCGGCCAGCACCGTCCCGGCGGCTTCGGCAAGCGCCAGCCTGGCCCGGTGGGCGGCCAGGGGTTTCTCGTCACCGAGCGGGAGGACCCGGGTGGCCTCCTGGTAACGGAGGAAGGCATCGGCGACGACGACGAGGTGACGGGCCAGACGGTCGGGCGAGTGATGGTTGGCGGCGGTGGCGAGGGCGGGTGGGTGTTCGGCCAGGGCGGTGAGGAGGGAAACGTGGGGGACAGGGGTGTCGGTCTTTGCAGGGCTCGGATCATCAGGCCCATGCGGGTGTACGTCGCCGGGTGCGCTGTCGAAGCCCAGGTCGGCGGCGTTGCGGCTGAGGGCTCGGGCGCGGGCGTGGGCGTAACGCACCCGGAAGAGGGGGCTCGTCTCGCGCTGCGCGAGGTGGTCAGCGGTGATGCGGGGCCGGTCGTGGGGGGCGGGGTGGAGGAGGGCCCAGCGGGCAGCGTCACGGCCCAGAGGGGTGGGGTCCTCGGGCGCCGGGACGGGCCGGACGTTCACGTCGAGGGGTACGGGATCGCCGGGCCTGCCGTGGACGTCGACGGTCACGCCGAGGGGGCCCGCCCACGCCGGGTCCAACTCGCTCGCGCAGGACGTCCGGACGAGGGCGCCCTGGGAACGGAGGATCCCCGCGAGCACCTGCCCGCTGACCGCGGCACGCACCTCGCACGGGTGGTGCAGCTGCTGGATCCGCCCGGTCGGCTCGTCGGCGTACCCGTGGTCGGCGTACCCGTAACGGACGCCGCGCCGCAGGATGTCCCGGACCAAAGCCTCGGCTCCCCCGTCGAGGGTGATGTTGAGGAAGCCGGGCCCGGTGATCTCGACGCCCGCGACACCCTCGGCGCCGGTGATGTGCGGCCGCAGGATCTCGGCGACCTGACGGGAAGGGCGCCCGGCGGGCCGGGCCAGCCGCAGGGCGACGTTCGTCGCGTAGTCACCACATCCGCCGGGCCCGGGCGGCGCGACCACCGCCCGCGACGGCACGGTCACACTGAGCTCACCGGCGTCCACGGCACGGCGCACGGCACGCAGGACGGTACGGGAGAGCTCGACGGGGGTCACGGGACAAGCGTATGGGAGGAGGGCGGTGGGTGAGCGAGCCGGTTTGCGGGTGGGTCCGGGATGTGGACGGTGGGGGGAGACGGGGTGTGATGGCACGCGGACGGCTGAGGCCGGGTTGACAGGGTGGCGGTGCGGTGCGCTGCGGTCAGCCGCCGGCCTGCCCGGCCCGCTCGGCGCACTCGGTCTCCCCCGCAGCTCCGTACGAACTCCCGAGCGGCGCGCCGTCCACCCGCCGCTCCATCAACTGCCGTACAAGCCCCACGAGTTCGGCAGGATCGAAAGGCTTGGCCAGAAAGGCGTCCACCCCCAGATCGAGCCCACTCTCGAACTCGTACTGCGTACAGGCGCTCACGATGGCGAGGGCCAGATTCCGCGTCCGCGGATCAGCACGAAGCCGTGCGGCGGTCCGCAGCCCGTCCAGCCGGGGCATCACCACATCGAGGGTGACGACATCGGGCCGCACATGATGAACGACATCCAGACATTCGGCACCATCGGCCACGGTCACGACCTCGAAACCCTCCAGCTCGAGGTTGACCCTGATCAACTGCCGGATGACCTTGTTGTCGTCCACAACAAGCACCCGACCCGACGCGCCCGGCACCATTCGAGAGTAAGTCCGCCCCGACGCCCGCGTCCGGCTTTTCCCCACTTCCACCCACCGGGGACGACCCCACGCCGCGCCCACTCCCCGCCCACCCCGAACCGCCCCCTCCGCGGCCTCCCACTCGCCGCCCCACCCCTCAAAACGCGTTCATGACGCCCCCGAAAGAGCTGGTAGGGTTCTACCCGTCGCCGCGCACACCGCGACCGACACGCCCCCGTAGCTCAGGGGATAGAGCAACGGCCTCCGGAGCCGTGTGCGCAGGTTCGAATCCTGCCGGGGGCAC
>CBFGQM010000458.1:0-3253 GCA_965650905.1 uncultured Streptomyces sp.
CCAACCCCATACCCGAGAGGACCCGCATGACCAGCCAGCCCACCAACCAGCTCGACCTCGACGCGCTCAAGCCCCTCGCCGCGGTCATCGAGCAGGCGATCCAGGCCGCGCCCATTCGCCTCGGCACCAATGACTGGGGCACCGTCCTCGCCGCGCAGATCCTCGCCAACGTCGCCGCCTACATGGGCCGCGAGCTCGGCCCCGACGCCCACGTGCTCGCCGAGGTGCAGGCGGAGCGGGAGCGGCAGGACGCCAAGTGGGGCGAGCAGAACCACCCCGACGGCACCGGCAACAAGTCCCAGCATGAATACGCCGACCAGGCCCGCAAGTGGTGCGAAGCCGCGTTCGGCTCCGGCTACGGCACGTGGTCCGACGTCCTCGCCGAAGAGGTCGCCGAGGTCAACGGCGAGCGGGATCCGGCCCGGCTGCGCGCCGAGCTCATCCAGGTTGCCGCTGTCGCTGTCGCCTGGGTCGGAGCCATCGACCGCCGCGCCGCCGCCCCGTCTGTCTGATCCGCCAGCCCGAGAAAGGACCCGCCATGACCACCACACCCGCCGACGGTGCACGCAAGACCGTCGAGTACTTCGTCCAATGCCAACAGCCCGACGGCACTTGGGAGCAGGCCAGCAGCACGAACACCGACCCCAACTTCGCCGCCGAGCGTCTCGCTGCACGCCGCCGCATGCACCCGGACTTCAAGTTCCGCATCGTCTGCCGCACCACCACCGTCACCGTGCGCGCGATCCCCGACTGCCTCAACTGCGGGCACTGGAGCTGCGGCGGCGACGGCCCGTGCGGGGCGCTCATCGGGGTCAGTGCCGTGAGCGACCACCGGTGCGCCTGCACCGGCACCGCCGCCGTTCCTGCCCCGTGAGCGCAGACGGCCCGAGCTGGTGCTAGCAGCCCGGGTCTGACCGCCACCCTACCCATCCCCGGCTGCCTGTTCGCGGGCAGCCGGCCCCACCGAAGGACAACGCCGTGACCGACCAGACCGCCGTCGACTACCGCACCAGCCCGCCGAGCATCGAGCCCGTCGCCACCGCCTGGCAGGCGTGGTGGGAAGACCACGACATGTGGGACGGCGACATGCTGTATGCCGACCTCGACACCGCCAAGCGCCACTCCGCCGTCGCCTACGTCGGTGAGGAGTACTCGTGGCTGCCTGGCGACGACCCGGACGACGAGGCCCCGGACAGGACCCTCGCGTGGGAGCTGAAGTACGGCCGCTGGCGCCTGCTGGACAACGGGCAGGACACGGGCGTGCGGCTGGGCGAGACGCGCACCTACGCCGCTCCTGCTGTTCCTGCCGGGCAGGCGCCCGCCACCGACCGGGCCCCGCTCCGTACCCGCATCGCTGAGGCGCTGGCCCGTGAGGACGCCCACAACTGGGGTTACGACCACGGCTTCGTCCACGTCTACGGAGGCGATCCGGAGACGGACGGGTTCGTCGACGCGGTGTTGGCCGTGCTGCCCGCGAGCGTCGACCGGGCCGCCGAGGATGCCCCGCTGTCGCCGTTCTACGAGCACCCGGACTGCGGCTTCCGCTGGCACGGACGCGACGGCATGGACATCCCCATGCGTGACGGGCAGCCCGTCTGCCCGCGCTGCGAACTGAGCAAGGTCGAGGAGCAGCTGCGCCGTCGGGCCGCCGCTCCCGCCGCCGTGTCTGCCGTGCCGGGGCAGGCGGACGGCGAGACGACCGACGAGGCGCGGCTTGCTCGGGTCCGTGAGTGGGTCACGAGCGACGTCGTCACCGCCCGCAACGAATTCGGCAACGGCTACCGGGAGGCGCAGCGCGACATCCGGGACCTGATCACCGGAGCCGAGCAGCCCGCCGCCGGGGCGCAGCAGCCGAAGGAGGCCTGAGCCGTGGCCGTCATCTGGGACACCCCGTGCGCACGCCCCCGCTACCTCGCCCACTTCGGCATCCAGGTCGACCCGTGGCGGCTCGACGAGTGCGTCGAGTGCGAGTTCTGCGGCAGCTGCGTCACACACATCTGCTACCGCGACGACGCCTCCACGCTTCTGCACCTCGACCACTTCAAGGACTTCGCCAACCCCGGCGACCCCGAGTGCGGGTCGATCGGAGGGCCGAAGCATCTGCCCGAGTACGCGCCCCGACCCTGCAACCTCCCAGCCGGACACGGCGGGAAACGGCACCGGGCACGCATGGGCTGGTCGTGGCCCGTCGCCAGAGAGGAGCAGCCGTCGTGATCGCCGAGGCCATCGACGCCGCCATCACCCTCGGCTGGGCACTCGCCGCCTGGATCGCCGTCCTCGCGCTGGCTGCCGCGCTCGCCCTCCACACGGTCCTCGCGATCGTGTGGTGGGCGGGGCGGGCCGCATGGCGGGCGTTCCGCCGGACACAGCGCGACACCCGACCCCCTTCGGCGAAATTGCCGATTCCCGTCCCCATAGCGAGCCGTAGACGGCCTCAACCCTCCTGGGCGCTCCCGAGAGACCTCGACGCCCTCAGCGCCAGCCCTAGCCCTGAATCCGAGAAGGAGCACATCGCATGATCACCCACGGAGCCTGCGGCCAGTCCTGGACCGGCCTCCGCCGCGCCCACTGCCCCGCCTGCCACCTCACGTTCAACAGCGACAGCGCCGCCGAGAAGCACCGCATCGGACGCCCCGGCATCGACCGACGCTGCCTCCCGCCCGCCGACGCCGGACTCATCGCCGTACAGCAGCCCTGGGGCGTCTGCTGGCAGGCGCCCGGCAGCGACCTCCGATTCGCCCCCGTCGAGGGCACAGAGGCCGCCTGAGAGGCCCGCGCCGGGCTCACACGGGCCCGGCGCCCTCACCCCGTCCCGTGCCGTCCTGGGGGCACACCGACCACCACCGAACGGACCACGCCGCATGACCGACAAGCCGTACCGCGTACTCGTCACCGGGTCGAGGGATTGGAGCAACGCCGATCTGATCCGCCACCACCTCACTCGCGCCTGGCTCACCGTCGAAGGCCCGTTCACCGTGGTCCACGGCGCCTGCCCCACCGGCGCCGACTGGATGGCCTCCGACTGGGTCGCCAACATGCTCGAAGCCGACATGGGCGACGTCCGCGAAGAAGCCCACGCCGCGAACTGGCAGCTGGAGGGCAAGCGGGCCGGGTTCATCCGCAACGCCCGCATGGTCAACCTCGGCGCCGACGTGTGCTTGGCCTTCATTCGGAACGGCAGCCGGGGCGCCTCGCACACGGCCGCGAGTCCCGACAGCAGCGCGCGATCGTGACAGCCGATCTGCAGGAATCG
>CBFGQM010000459.1:0-3210 GCA_965650905.1 uncultured Streptomyces sp.
GCTCTTGTAAAGCGAAGGTCGTCGGTTCGAATCCGACAGGGGGCTCAGAGAAACCGCAGTTCAGGGCATGTTTGGGCATGAGGAAGGCCCTCCGCGAAGATCGCGGAGGGCCTTCCTCATGTCGGTTGGGAGCGCTCTGGGAACCTGCCGTCAGGCGGCCGTCTGCCCGGGCTCATCGCTGGGAACCTCGGGCTCGGCCGGGGGCTTTTGCGGCTTGCCTGCGCGCGGTACCAGGGCGACCGGGGCGTCGGCCTCCGCCTTCTCGAACTGGGGGAGCACCGAGGTATAGGTGTCGGCCGTCAAGGAGTAGCTGCTGTGGCCGAGGAGGGCTTGGATCTTCTTCATGGGACTTTGGCGGCGGGGGAGAGCGTTGCCCGCGCAGTGCCGCAGATCTTGCCCGCCCGCGGCCCGTTTGCCACGAAGAGCCGCGCCCCCTGACGACTGGCTCTGGCGGGGAGTCAGCAGTGTGAGCGACGCCACCTCAAGTGACTTGCCGGTAGGGATATTTGACCCTGTCGGTGCCGAGAACCCGCCCGAATAATCCCCAGAAGAAACGTAAAGGGAACCTTTGGAGAGACGGAGCAGGACGTGGCCAAGAGGAGTAGCAAGAACAAGAAGCTCTGGCTCGTGACGATCGCAGCGGCACTGTCAGTTGCCGCGGTGCTCGTTCCGGGAAGCGCCTCGGCCGCAACCCCTGAATGTGGGCTGCCCAGCGGGAACAAGTGCCTGGCAATCGACAACCACTTGTACGAGAACGAGCAACGCTCATTCCCCGCCATGAACTCCCTTGCGGTCCGGCGGCAAGGGGCCAGCCAGCCCGACTGGGAGATTTCGAAGTGCGTCAACGTCAGCCCCGGCGAGCGACTACACCTGCACAAGGCCTCGGATTTCCTGGGTAAGGTATCGCCAGGTGACACCATCTTCGTTCAGGCATGGCATGAGCGGGACTGTGGCGGCGGTGAGGCCGTTGCCGACTGGGTGAAGTCGGACCTGGTCGTACCCGACGACGGTCTGCGCTACTTCTGGATCGAACTCAGGCGGCAACTGTAGCGAGCCCTCGCGGGCCCATGGGGATTTCGCGCGACACTCCCACGCCACGAGCCGAGAGCCCACCGGCAGCCGGCTCGACCCCCGAGACGCCCCCCGGCTTCGAGATCACGCCGGCAGGTGGACGCTCTCTCACTCTGGAGTCGCCTGACAGTCTGTAACCCTTGACCCGGACGGCGCTGTGATCAGCGCGGACGCTCTGCACACACCGCATAGTGGGGGGTGCAGCATGGGGGCATGGTGAGGCGCGCGAGGGACGGGAAGACGACGGTGAAGGGGGCACGGCGGCCGGAGGTGCGGTTGCCGCCGCTCGTGCCGTACGGGGGCGGTGAGCTGGAGCCGGACGGGGATTACGACGGGCTGGAGTTCCGCGAGGTGGACTTCGTGGGCCAAGACGGTGCGGGCGCCCGCTTCATGGACTGCGCGCTGACGGGGTGCGCACTCGACGAGACGCGGCTGCACCATGCGCGCATGCTGGACTGCGTCCTGTCGGGCATACGGGGTGTCGGCACCGATCTGGCCGAGTCGACCCTGCGGGACGTGGAGGTGGTCGATGCGCGGCTGGGCGGGGTGCAGCTGCATGGGTCCGTGCTGGAGCGGGTGATGATCCGCGGCGGAAAGATCGACTACCTGAATGTGCGCAAGGCCCGGCTCAAGGACGTCGTCTTCGAGGGCTGCGTGCTGGTCGAGCCGGACTTCGGGGGCGCGCGGCTGGAGCGCGTGGAGTTCGTTGACTGTGCGCTGAAGGGGGTGGACTTCAGCGCGGTGACGTTCACGCATGTCGACCTGCGGCGGGCGGTGGAGGTCGACATCGCGCGGGGGGCCGACCGGCTGTCGGGGGCGGTGATCAGTCCGGCTCAGCTGTTGGACTTGGCGCCGGTGTTCGCGGCGGAGCTGGGGGTGCGGGTGGTGGCGGGGGAGGAGTGAGGGGTGCGGGTGCGCAGGGGGAGTACGCGCGGTGCGGTCAGGTGCGCGTGCACCTTCCAGCCCGGTCCCGCACCATCCGGCCCGTTGGGCGATTGAGGACGAGGCCGTTCAGGCCGAAAGGGAGTCTGGGGTGAAGCTGAAGCCCTCGGGGGTGAAGCCGACTCAGGGCATCCTGGGAAAGCGAGCCTCGAGAGTCCAGACCACCGGGTTCTCGCGGAGCGCCTCGTGCATGTCGGTGAGGTCGGCGATCAGGTCCTGCAGGAAGTCCCGGGCCTCGCGGCGGAGTTCGGCGTGAGAGAAGGTGAGCGGGTCCTCGTCGGCGGGTATCCAGTCGGCCTCGATGTCGACCCAGCCGAAGCGGCGCTCGAAGAGCATACGGTCGGTCGACTCGGTGAAGTCCAGCTCGGCGTGCTGGGGGCGGGCGGCGCGGCTGCCGAGCGGATCTTCGTCGAGCCACTCGACGATGTCGCAAAGCGCCCACGCGAAGTCGAGCACCGGCACCCATCCCCAGGCTGTGGACAGCTCCCGGTCCGCCTTCGTGTCGGCGAGATACACGTCCCCGCAGAACAGGTCGTGCCGCAGCGCGTGGACGTCCGCGCGGCGGTAGTCCGTCTGCGGGGGGTCCGGAAAGCGGGAGGAGAGGGCGTAGCCGATGTCGAGCACATAGATGATGGTGTCATGGCCTCTGGCCGGCATCCCCAGGAAGATCATCGACGCGGGCGGCTCGCGGGAGGGCCGGCTGAGGACTGCGGACGGCGCCCTTGCCCTCGGTCAGCCCAACGGCTCGATGGCGTGGTTCCCCGGCGACCCGCCACCCGAGCGACAAGGCCGCCCACGACATCACGATCACCGCGGAGCGCCCCGGTCACGCCGTGACCGGGGGCTCCGCCAAAGAGCATGCGAGCCTCAGACGTTCACGCCGAAGTCCTGCGCGATGCCGGCCAGGCCGGAAGCGTAGCCCTGGCCCACCGCGCGGAACTTCCACTCCGCGCCGTTGCGGTACAACTCGCCGAAGACCATGGCCGTCTCGGTGGCGGCGTCCTCCGACAGGTCGTAGCGGGCGATCTCCGCGCCGCCGGCCTGGTTGAGGATGCGGATGTAGGCATTGCGGACCTGGCCGAAGTTCTGGGAGCGGGTCTCGGCGTCGTAGATGGAGACCGGGAAGACGATCTTGTCGACGTCGGCGGGGAGGCCCGCCAGGTTGACGTTGATCGCCTCGTCGTCGCCGGCGCCCTC
>CBFGQM010000460.1:0-3187 GCA_965650905.1 uncultured Streptomyces sp.
TAGAGCGCAGCAGGCCGGTGCTTAAGAGGCGGGGGGCTTTCACTTCCTACTGATACTCCTACACAGAGCGACCCCACGCATGCGTACGGGCTCGCCGCGCCGCAACGCGACGAGCCCGCGTCCTGCCCGAGTTTCCACAGGCGACAGTGGCTGTCTCCCGAAAACGGCCGTGGCTACTTACTTCTTGCCCTTGCCGGAGCCCGCGCTGTCGTCGCTGGACAGCACCGCGATGAACGCCTCCTGCGGAACCTCCACAGACCCCACCATCTTCATCCGCTTCTTGCCTTCCTTCTGCTTCTCCAGCAGCTTCCGCTTACGGGAGATGTCGCCGCCGTAGCACTTGGCGAGGACGTCCTTGCGGATGGCGCGGATGGTTTCACGGGCGATGACCCGGGAGCCGATGGCCGCCTGGATGGGCACCTCGAAGGCCTGCCGCGGGATGAGCTCGCGCAGCTTGGCGACGAGCCGCACGCCGTACGCGTACGCCTGGTCCTTGTGCGTGATCGCCGAGAAGGCGTCCACCTTGTCGCCGTGCAGCAGGATGTCGACCTTGACGAGGCTGGAGGTCTGCTCACCGGTGGGCTCGTAGTCGAGCGAGGCATAGCCGCGGGTCTTGGACTTCAGCTGGTCGAAGAAGTCGAAGACGATCTCGGCGAGCGGCAGCGTGTAACGGATCTCGACGCGGTCCTCGGAGAGGTAATCCATGCCGAGCAGGGTGCCGCGGCGGCTCTGGCAAAGCTCCATGATCGACCCGATGAACTCGCTCGGGGCGAGGATCGTGGCGCGTACGACCGGCTCGTACACCTCACTGATCTTCCCCTCGGGGAACTCGCTCGGGTTGGTGACGATGTGCTCGGCGCCGTCCTCCATCAGGACGCGGTAGACCACGTTCGGGGCCGTCGCGATGAGGTCGAGCCCGAACTCGCGCTCCAGCCGCTCACGGATCACGTCCAGGTGCAGCAGCCCGAGGAAGCCGACGCGGAAGCCGAAGCCGAGGGCGGCGGAGGTCTCCGGCTCGTAGACCAGCGCGGCGTCGTTGAGCTGCAGCTTGTCGAGGGCGTCGCGCAGCTCGGGGTAGTCCGAGCCGTCCAGCGGATAGAGCCCGGAGAAGACCATCGGCTTGGGGTCCTTGTAGCCTCCGAGGGCTTCGGTCGCGCCCTTGTGCAGGCTGGTGATCGTGTCACCGACCTTGGACTGGCGGACGTCCTTCACACCGGTGATCAGGTAACCGACCTCACCGACACCGAGACCGTCGGCGCCGAGCATCTCGGGCGAGTTGGTCCCGATCTCCAGCAGCTCGTGCGTGGCGCCCGTGGACATCATCCGAATCCGCTCGCGCCGGTTGAGCTGCCCGTCGATGACACGTACGTAGGTGACCACGCCCCGGTACGAGTCGTAGACCGAGTCGAAGATCATCGCGCGGGCCGGGGCGTCCTTGACGCCGACCGGGGGCGGGACCTCGGCGACGACCCTGTCGAGCAGCGCCTCGACGCCCAGGCCGGTCTTGGCGGAGACGCGCAGTACGTCGTCCGGGTCGCAGCCGACGAGGTTCGCCAGCTCCTCCGCGAACTTCTCGGGCTGGGCGGCGGGGAGGTCGATCTTGTTGAGCACCGGGATGATGGCGAGGTCGTTCTCCATCGCCAGATACAGATTGGCGAGGGTCTGGGCCTCGATGCCCTGGGCGGCGTCGACGAGCAGGACCGTCCCCTCGCACGCGGCGAGCGACCGGGACACCTCGTACGTGAAGTCCACGTGTCCGGGGGTGTCGATCATGTTGAGGATGTGGGTGCTGCCCGGCTCCTCGGTGGGAGCCCAGGGCAGCCGGACGGCCTGGGACTTGATCGTGATGCCGCGCTCGCGCTCGATGTCCATACGGTCGAGGTACTGAGCGCGCATCTGCCGCTGCTCGACCACCCCGGTCAGCTGGAGCATCCGGTCGGCGAGCGTGGACTTGCCGTGGTCGATGTGCGCGATGATGCAGAAATTGCGGATCAGAGCCGGGTCGGTACGGCTCGGCTCGGGCACATGGTTAGGGGTCGCGGGCACGCAGGGTCCTGTCTCTTGAGGCGCCTGTAGCCTCGGGTCGGATCGATACGTAGATTCCATGGTCCCACGGGCGGGGACCGGGCCGGGTGTGGGCCGGTGGATGAGCGGCCGGTAGTGGGTTCGGGGTGGTGGGCGGGCGGCCGTCGCCGGGTTTGAGGCGGTGTCGGGCGGTCGTCGCCGGGTTTGGGGCGGTGTCGGTCGGGCGTCGCCGGGTTTGAGGCGGTCATGAAGGCGGCCGTCGCCGGGTTTGGGGCGGTCGTGGTGGCGCTGGTAGTCTGAGCAGCTGTGTCTCATGCCCTCTCTGCAGCAGACACACCCTCAAGAAATCACCGGTACGGGACCTGTCCGGCCCCGTGCCTGAACCTGAGAAGGCTCATTCGTGGCGAACATCAAGTCCCAGATCAAGCGGATCAAGACCAACGAGAAGGCCCGGCTGCGCAACAAGGCCGTCAAGTCTTCCCTGAAGACCGCGATCCGCAAGGCCCGTGAGGCCGCTGCCGCGGGTGACGTCGAGAAGGCCAATGTCGCCGCGCGCGAGGCCGCGCGCAAGCTCGACAGGGCCGTCTCGAAGGGCGTCATCCACAAGAACCAGGCCGCCAACAAGAAGTCGGCGCTTGCTTCCCAGGTCGCTTCCCTCAAGGGCTGAACCTGCGCTGAACGCGGAGGGCTGCCGCCGGTAACGCCGGGTTGCCGCCTGACGCTCACTTGATCTGATCGCCGGAAGGACCCGAGCGGGCCCTCTCTCTTCCGCTCCCGACCGGCACCCCGGGATCCGCGCGCGGCCTGCGTTCGCCACGCGGGCGCGGACCCACCAGTTTCACCGAAGGCCCTGTTTCCCCGCCCTTCCCCAGGGCGAGGGGCGGGGCCTTCGGCTTGGCAGGCGGGAGGGGCTCCGGTTCGGCGGACGGGGAGGCAGCCGTTCAGAGAAGGGGTCGACAGTGCGCCCTCAGCTCAGGGACGCGGGGCTGTGATGTGACTGTGACACCATGCGGCTCCGCCGCTTGGGCGCGACCAGCCACAAACGACACCGCGGGTCCTAGGGCGCGTTTCGAAAGTCCCGCGTGCGCGCGGCGTCTGGCACGCACGTCGCAGCGTTGTCGGGCTCGCCCCGATACGCCCAGTATCGGGGCGACCCTCCGCC
>CBFGQM010000461.1:0-3171 GCA_965650905.1 uncultured Streptomyces sp.
CGGCCCTGAGCCGCCGTCCGTGTCCTGCGGATCTCGGCCTCGGGGCCATGGGGCCATGGGGCCATGTCGGGCCGTGGCTGGGCCACGGCCGGGACCGATCAGTAAGGCCCGTTGACGTTGTCGATCGAGCCGTACCTGTCGGCGGCGTAGTTGCAGGCCGCCGCGATGTTGGCGACCGGGTCGAAGGGGTCCATCGCCGTACCGGGCACGTGGTAGGCGTTGAAGGTCGGATCGATGACCTGCAGGAGGCCCTTGGATGGCGTCCCGGCAGCGGCGTTGGAGTCCCAGTTGTTGATGGCCTGCGGATTTCCCGACGACTCGCGCATGATGTTGCGGTAGATGCCGTCGTAGGAGCCCGGGATCCCGTGCTGGGCCATGACGTCCAGCGCCTCCTTGATCCAGCCGTCGAGGTCGTTCGAGTACGTCTTCGCAGCGGCGGGGGCGGCAGCGGGCGCCGTGGACTTGGCTGTGACGGAGGTCACTGTGGCTGCCTTGGCTTTATTTGCCGCATTTGCTGATGTTTTGATGGTTTTGGTGCCAACTGTCAGTACAAGACCCGGGCGAATCCGCGATGGGTCATTGCCGATGACCGCGCGGTTGGCCTTGTACAGCTTCTTCCAGCCGCCGCTCGTGCGGTACTTTTTCGCGATCTTGAACAGGGTGTCACCCGAAGCCACCTTGTACGTGACGAGCTTGACCTCCGGGACTGCGGCTTGCGCCGCCTGCGCGACCTGTACGACCTGCGCAACCCGTGTGGCCTGCGCCGGCTGGGCGGCGTGGGCGCTGCTCGCCCCCAGGATCGGGAGCGCGAGCGCGGCTCCGCCCGTTCCCGCGGCGACGATGCCGAGGGTGAGGGTGCGGCGGACTCTCGGGCGACGGTGCTTACCTCGTGCGGCCATGGCGAATTCCTCTCCGGCGCCTGCGAGGTGAGCTGTCGGGTTCGGGCGAGAGTTGCCCGGCCGCACGGTGAATGCGGCTTCACCCCAAGCCGTTCCGGTGTCCGGAACAGCGACTTACCTGGGTCCCCCGCTCCTGCCGTAGCGCGTGGATGGATGGGCTCCGGGGCGGCGGCAGGATTAGGCGATCCGCCCGGATCGACGAGAACGTATGCGAGAGCACACCGTCGGAACAAGGCCCGCAAACGCGGCAAGACGCCTGTGACCTAGCCATTACGAGAGACAAATCGCCTGATTACGACGGAACGCAATACCCAACTTTCGTTCTGCAAAGGCGAATCGTCGGAGCACACCCCCATGCCCGATCGACCCCGAACGTGACTCATTTCACGCGATCAAGCGCAATGAAACGCAAATAACTCCGAAATGAAGGCGATTCGGGCATTACGCCCGCGAGTCCGGACGGCCACGCCGAGCTCCGAGAACGCGCCCGCTTGACTTCCTCCCCCTCGTGAACGAGGGGGATTCCTACGGCTCGCGCCGTGGGGGTTTCTGCTTCATCGCCGACTGCCCCGTCCGGGAGGACTTCCGATGACCGGCCACGCGGGCGCGGCGACAGGCGACATGGAGCGCCACGACGTGGATGAGTACGGCTGGACCGACACCCCTCCTCGCGGCATCATCTACCGCCGCTCCTCCAACGGCGGGCGCGTTCCCTCTCAAGGCCATACTCACCTGGGAGATCCGCGTCGATCCGTGGAAGTCGGTGTGGCGGTCGCTCTGGTGGTGTTCGGGTGGGTGGCCGCGCGGCTGCCACCGCCGGCGTCTTGTACCTGACGTTGAGCACGGTGGCGGTCGCGATCAGCGTCGGGGTGGTGCTGTGCTTCGCCTTCGTTGCGATGCTGATCCTGCTCCACCGTGCCCTCTGGCTGGCCGTACTGTCCGCGGTGCCCGGGTTGTTCTTCCTGGTCGGGTCCGCCCAGTACGCGCCCGCTCACAGAGGACGGCACAACCACCCCGGGCCACGGCGAGACCCGCACCTGGGCGGGCAGCCGCTTCGGCCCAACTCCCGATCGTCCGCGTTCCCGCCTTGTGGCTGCCCGAGATGCAGAACACCGCGATAACTCCTTGAAGTTCATGCGCCGAGCCCTGCGCCGGACGCCTCTTCCAGCGTCCCAGGCAGGGCGCGTCTGCACGGACACGATCAGGACAGAAGTCGCTGATTGGCTCGGTTGATCCCCCATTACCCATGTCGCAAAGGGAAGTCCCGCCTGGCGAAACCGTTGACCCCACCGATACCGTCCTTCCTCTTGACCGCATCCTCGCCCCCACCGGGAGCCGACCTTGAATCGCCGCACTTTGCCCGTTGCTGCCGCGCTCACCGCGACCGCAGCCCTACTGCTGACGGCCTGCGGCAGCGGGGACGACAGCTCGAAAGACAACAGCAAGATCGCGGGTGCTGGCACGGGCAGCGACTCGTCGGCGTCGCCGAGCGCGAGCGCGTCGGACAGCGTTGAGCGCCCGAAGATCGAGTTGCCATCGGACGTCACATACGACTTCGAGTGGCAGAAGACAGGCGACGTCAGCAAGGACGCCGTCCTGAACGATGCCGAACAACGCATCAAGGCCGTGGACATGGCCATCTCCAACCAGGACGCGCTCGACAAGGCCTACATCTTCTACTCCGAGGGAACGGCTGCGGCGGGTACGCAGAAGTACATCCAGGAGTTCGTCGACCACAAGGCGCGCACTACGGGGATCACGCGGTATTACAACGAGAGCGTGACCATCAAGAATGACGGCACCGCAGCTCTTGTCTACTGCGAGGACGAGAGCGAGGCGTACAACAAGTACGTGAAGACCGGCAAGACTGATGTGACGCCGGTGACGAAGAACAGCTACGTGATCTACGCCAGCGTCCTGCGCAAGAACAAGAGTGGCGTCTGGGTTACCGAGCAGATGCAGTCTCAGAGGGGGAGTTCCAAGTGCCAACCCTGATCCGCAGGAATCCGCGGCTGCTTGCTACGGGCCTGCTGGCCTTGGTTCTGGCAACTGCTGGTACCGCCCACGCCGAGACGGGATTTGGCGGGAACACGGAAAACGGCGCAGACACCTCAGGCGGAGTGGAGGACGACAAGCTCACCTCGACAGCCGGCGGAACCATAGTCTTCGACCGTTCGAAGAACGGCAGCGGCGAATCCACCGGTCCCGTCACCTCCACCACGCCCTGGACCCCGCCCGCCTGCTGGTACGCCCCGAAGTACACGCCCGAACA
>CBFGQM010000462.1:0-3132 GCA_965650905.1 uncultured Streptomyces sp.
CTCCTCCGCGGTACGGGCCTGGGCGAGCAGCCACCGGGCGAGGAGCAGAAGCAGGAGGCAGACGAGAGGGAGGCCGACCAGGGCCATGACCGCGTTCCAGCTCTGCCAGCCGCCCAGGAGGTGACGCAGACGCTCCGTCAGCCCGTCGGGGGCGTGCAGCCGGTCGAGCGGGGGCAGGTCCGGGCGCGCGTAGCCGACGTACGCCACGAGGGCCGCCCCGGCCAGCAGCAGGCGCCCGGAGATCCGGGCGGGGGCCGCCGCGAAGGCCATGGCTCCGGCCAGCGCCACCGCGCACAGTTCGCTCTGGGTCGCGGACGCGGCGTCGGCGGCGCGGGCGAGCGGGGCGGTGAGTGCGTCGGCGGGGTCGAGGGCGACCGGGCCGAGCCCGGTGTCGTGGACGAACCGGAGCATCACTGCGGACCAGATCAGCAGCCAGAACATGGTGAACAGCGCGGTGGCGGCGCCCAGCCGCCGCGCCAGCGGCGGCCGGGCGGTAAGCCACCACTCAGCGAGCGTGACCTCGTGGTCCTGCCCGATCGCGTCGGCGCGCAGCGCTCTCGGCAGCAATACGGCCGCGGCGACGAGCGCGGCCCGCCCCGGTACCGTCCGCACATCGCCACCCGCGGCCCGGCGGTGCAGCTCCGCCCAGCGGCGCGGGAACCCGGCGTCCTGCGCACGGCGGTGCAGCACCGCGCCCACCTGACGTATCAGGCCGTTGAGTTGGGCCAGTACGGCGAGGACGCCCGCCGGGGCCTTCGCGAAAAGCGCGGCGAGCGGACCGGGAAGCCCGGCGAGCGGGAGGAGGGCCTGCCTTCGCCGGCCGGGGTGCACGATCAGCGCGGCGGCCAGGCCGTACGCGGCGTTCGTCTCGCGCTGGTCGAGGTCGCCGCCTTCGCCGCCCCGGCGGCCCAGTCCGCGGGCCTGGACGCGGACGTCCTCGATGGTGCGGGGCAGTTCATCGGCGAGGGTGAGCAGCACCTCGCAGCGTTGGTCGGTGCACTCGGGGTGGGCGCAGTGGAAACCGGCCGCGATGGTCGGCACGTTCGCCTTGAGCAGCTCGTCGATGAACGCGACCGCGCCCTGCCCCCGGGCGATCCGGGCGATGCCCTGCGCGTCCACGCGCCGGCCGCGGTACTGCGGGGTCGCCGTGGGTGCGAAGACGGCCACGAAGGAGAGCGCGGCGACGGCCGCCCGGACCGCCTTGTCCGGGCCGCGTTTGAGCGCGAGCAGCTGCCCGCTGTCGTACGACCTGTCCTCCAGCTCGTCGCGCAGCCAGGCCACGAGCCGGGGACCGTCCGCGCCCGCGAGCCAGTCCGCGGCCTCTTGGGAGTGTTGGGCCATCGCGGCGGCGAGGCTCTCGGCCTCGTGGTGGGCGGTGCCACGGAAGGTGATGGGCCGGTTGGCGTGACGGGCGGCGGCCGGTGCGGCGGCGGGGGCCGCGGGCCGGACCACGGGCGGCTCCTCGCCCCTGAGCCAGCGGCGGACCTCGGCGGCGGTCCAGCGGTCGTCGGGGTCCTTGGTGAGCAGGCCCTGCAGCAGCAGGTTCTGCCGGGCGTCGGTGACGGCGGACAGGTCGACCTCATGGTTGAGGATCAGCCCCCTGGTCCAGGCCTCGTCGGTGATGCGGGCGTCGTCTCCGAGGACGTACAGCGGGCGGCCCGTGAACACCTGGTACAGGACGAGGCCGAGGGTCCACCACGGGGTGGCCATCAGGTTCTGGTTGACGATCTGCTCGGGCGCCATGTAGAGGGCGGTGATCTGGAAGTCGCGGTAGCTCTGGCTGGCGGTGAACCGGGCGACCCCGCCGAAGTCGGCGACGACGAGCTGGAACCGGTCGCCGCTGTTGCCCCCGTCGCCGCTGCCTTTGCGCTGTCTGACGAGGATGTTGGCGGGCTTCAGGTCGAGGGGGTTGCGGTCGATGCGGGTCTGCCAGAAGTCGAGCAGGTTGGTGAGTTCGCGGACGGTCCGCTCGGTGTGTGCCCGGTCCTCGCGCGGCTTTCCGTCACGCAGCCGCCGGGTGAGGTGGTCCTCGAAAGTGGCCGGCAGATACTCCATCGCGACCCAGCCGCACACGGCGGAGCCGACAGCGATGTCGCCGAACTCATGGATACGGGGCACGTGTCGGCGGAACTCGGGAGTCGCGAGGTGCTCGAGAGTGTCCAGGTCCATGGCCTGACCGGGGTGCGCGATCTTCACGGCCGCGTCGGTGCCGTCGGCGAGCCGCCGCACATGCCAGACGGTGCCCTCGCTACCGGCGCCGGCGATGTTGTAGGGCTCGTAGCGGTCGAGCAGGCCCTGGGGGAAGTCGGCGCGGGCGGTGTTGCGGGCTTCACGGCGGGTGGGGGCTTCAGGGCTGGTGGGGGCTTCGCGGCGGGTGGGGGCTTCGGGGCCTTGGAGGCCGGTGGGAGGACCTGGGGTGTTCGGCCCAGTGCACGTGTCAGGCTCGGCGCCGTTGGACTTGGCGGCCTTGGGATTCGCGGACTTGGGATGCGCGGACTTGGGCTTCCCGGGCTTCGGCCGGGCCTGCTGTTTACGTGTCGCCGGGCTCGGGGGTCTGGGCTCGGAGCCCGGCCGTTGCACACGGGTGGGAGGGCTCGGAGGTAAGGCGTCGGAGCCCTGCTTGCGGGTCGGCGGGCTCGGCTGCTTGCGCGGCGGGTCGGCGGGGCTCGCCGGGTCCTCGGCGGGGTTGTCGGCCATGCGGGGTCCTCGAAGGTGTCCTTGTCACCCGGCGTGCTGCCGGGCCTCGAACGGATGACGTGGGTGCAACGGGTGCGGCGGTGTCGTACGGCTCAGCGGGGCGCGCCGAACTCGTCGAGCTCGACGAGGCCCACGTCCACGGCCTCCGGGGGCTGGGCCAACCGGAGACGGTGGGAGCCGGGCCACAACTGGACGGGACGGGTGATGCGTTCGCCGTCGACGAACGTACCGTTGGACGAGCCGGCGTCGGCGATGTAGAGCCGGCCCGCGTCCCAGTACAACTCGGCGTGCGCCCGGGAAACCTGATCGAGCGCGGCCAGGTCCGGCACATGGGCGCAGTCGGGCGCGTCCCGGCCCAGGGCGGTGGGCCCCTGATCCGCGTCGCGGACGGGGATCAGCGCACCGCCCATCACGAGGGCGAGGCCGGGGGGGACT
>CBFGQM010000463.1:0-3131 GCA_965650905.1 uncultured Streptomyces sp.
GCGCCTGCAGCTTCACCATCAGCTCGCGCACCTCATGCAGGTGCTCATCGGTGAGGTCGCGGCGCCCCAGCACGCCGGCGAGGTGCTCTCGCTGTGCAGGAAGGGCGGCCTGCCAGGTCTTGGCCAGCAGCATGGTGGGCCGGCGACTGCGGATGTCGTCCAGGCTGGCCTTGCCCGTGCGCTCCGGTTCGCCGAAAAGGCCCAGCAGGTCATCACGTAGCTGGAACGCCTCCCCCAGCGGCAGCCCGTAAGCGGACAAGCCAGCCCGTAATCCGGCGGAAGCCCCGCCGAGCAGGCTGCCGATGAGCAGGGGCTGCTCGACGGTGTACTTCGCGGTCTTGTAGCGCACGACCTTCATGGATACATCGGTGTTTGGGCTGGTGCCCGTGCTCAAGATCTCCAAGCACTCCCCGGCGATGAGCTCACGAGCCAGTTCCGCCCACATGGGTCTGGCGCGGGCGAGATAGGCACCCGGCAGGCCGCTGGTGGCGAACAGATGACCTGCCAGTGCCATCAGGTGATCCCCGACCAGCATGGCCAGGGAACGGGCGGCGGCCCGTGGCCGCGGTCGCCCCGTAACAGGTGCCCGCAAGGCGACGTGGACGGTGGGCAGGTTATGGCGTAACGGGCTGTCGTCGATGATGTCGTCGTGGACGATCGCCGCGGCATGCACCAGTTCCATGGAGGCCGCCGCGTGCAGCAGGGCCTCGCTGTCGGGTTGGCCGGTTGCGCGCCACCCCCAGTAGCAGAAGGCTGCCCGCAGCCGTTTGCCGTGCCCGGCCACCAACTGCATCTGCTCCGCCACCGGCTTCAGCACATCGTCGATCGCAAGCAGATGGTCGGCCTCCTCCGCCAGGAAATCCGCCAACAGAGCGTCGATACGCGCCTTGAACTTGGCGGCTTCCCAGCCCTCAGTGATCACCGGTAGCCGCCTGCCGGGTACGAGCGTGCTGGGCCAGCACCTCCAGATGCGCGTCGGGCGTAGTGGCGTTGCGGTCGAGCGCGAGGCGCCCGCGTGACATCAGGTCCTGTTGCGCTTCCTCAGCCAGTTCCGGCCCGTCGCCTCGCCGGAGGAGTCCTTGCACCGTTCCAGCGGCCGCACTGATGGTGCTGACCGCTAGATCTGCCAGGCCCGCCACGAGGAGAACCGCCTGCTCATCAGGACGTGGTCCACTCTGCGGAGTAGGTGCCATTCTCTGCCCCCTTGCGTCGTCATTCACGCGTAGCAGTCACCGTCTCGCGGTGTGCTGATCACAGCATGACTCCGCAGCCAGCGCCGCATGCGCGCGTCACCGCATCGAGTGACTTCATAGAGCGCATGTGCGATGACGCCTGGGCCGCTTCTTGCGGATCATCTGGCTGCCTAGCCCCAATACCGGTATTGGGGCTAGGCAAGTCGTTTGTCGGAAGCGCAGTTGTCGGTCGTGCGCTGGGTGCCCAGAAGGCAGTAGGCCAACACCGCCTGCCCAACGAACCGCACAATGAGCAACGATCTGTTTGCAAGGCCTCTCTGTGCGGGCGCTGCCATGTTGGCCTTCCGTCTGGCCCGTCAGGCCGGCCGGAGCTGTCCGCTGTCCGGGCTGACGAGTCGTTGAGCGCGGCGTATCACGGGGGACATGGGGCCGTGGGCCAGTGGCACCTCAGCCGGCGGCGCCTGGGTAGGACGGGTCGGCGTGCACGCGCACCGGCATCTTCTTGATGCCGTGAACAAGATTCGAACGCACCGTCCTCGGCTCGCTCAGCAGCTCGATGCGCTCCAGCCTCTCAAGCAGCGCGGTGATGACGATCCTGATCTCCAGCCGCGCCAGTGCGTTGCCGAGGCAGAAGTGGGGGCTGCCCTTGCCGAACGAGACGTGCTCGGCGTTCTTGCGGTGGATGTCGAAGACCTGGGGGTTGGGGAACTTCCGCTCGTCGTAGTTGGCCGAACCGAACCACATCACCACCTTGTCGCCCTCGCGGATCCGCTGACCATGCAGTTCGACGTCACGGGTCGCGGTACGGCGGAAATGGAGGATCGGGCTTGCCCAGCGGAGGAATTCCTCCACCGCGTTCTGCACCAGGGAAGGATCCGCCTTGAGGTCGGCCCAGGCCTGCGGATGGGAGGCGAGCGCCCGAACGGTGTGCGAGATCGTGTGCCGGGTGGTCTCGTTGCCGGCGATGATCAGGAGTGAGAAGTAGTTCTGGTAGTCCAGGTCGGAGAGCGGGACTCCATCCTCGGGGGTGGTGTTGACCAGCTTGGATACCAGGTCGGCCCCGGGGCCTCCCCTACGCTGCGCGGCCAGTTTGAAGCCGTACTCGAAGACCTCCAGAGCGGCCGGGGACCGGAAGGGCAGGTTTCGGTACTGCTCCGACTCGGGGCTGCCGGCGAGCACGTCCGTGTAGTCGGGATCGGAGTTCGCGATCATCTGGTTGCCCCAGTCGATCAGCTTGTCGGTGTCCTCGACCGGCACGTCGAGCATCCGTGCCAGCAGGCGGATCGGAATGTCGGCACTGATCTGCTCGACGAAGTCGAACTCGCCGAGTGCCAGGGCACGGTCCAGGGTCGCCTCGGTCAGCTTCGTCAGGAAGTCGCTGTACAGCGCCACCGCGCGGGGGCTGAACTCCCGCATCAGCAGCTTGCGCAGCGCCCAGTGTCGGGCTCCGTCGGTGTCGATCAACGACTTGCGGACGAGGAGCTGTTCCTCGTCGAGTTCCTCCAGCGTGACCTGCTGCTCCGAGGAGTACGTCTCGGCGTCCTTGTCCACGGCCGCGACGTCCTCGTAACGGGTGACGGACCAGAAGCCCTTGTTCCCGTCGCTCTCGTCGTTCCAGAACAGGGGGGCCTGGTCGCGCAGGGTGCGGAATGTCTCGTGGGGGATTCCGTCCTTGAAGAGGTCGAGGTCGGTCAGGTCGATGTCGTCGGGGTGCATGACGTTCCTTCGTTGACGGAGTTTCTCGGATGCGATTCCCGTGCTGCCTCCACGAAGGTGGTGAGGAGGAGCTGTTGGTGGGGGTCCGTGGCGGCCGTGTCCTCGGGATGCCACTGCACTCCGAAGACCCAGCCCGGGGCGGTGCGGTACCGCACCGCCTCGATCGTCCCGTCGTCTGCGTGAGCGAACGGTTCCAGCACGTCGGCCAGGGTGTCGATGCGC
>CBFGQM010000464.1:0-3042 GCA_965650905.1 uncultured Streptomyces sp.
CTCGGCGCCGGCGGCACGGTGTGATGAACAGCCATTGGTGTGAGTGAACACGGAGGCAGTGGCATGATCGCCACTGCCTCCGTCACTTGACGCACGCACCGGCAATGGGTTGCATACGTTCTGTGATCGTGCACCCTGCTCCAACTGCCAGTCCGGACAAGACACTGAGGGCACCGCTCCGGGCAGGGGGAGTCACACCGTGGACCCGGTGATCATCGTCGGAGCGGGGCCTGTCGGGCTCACGCTCGCCCTGGCGCTTGCGCGTCAGCAGGTCCCTTCCGTCGTTTTGGACGAGGGCTCCGGGAGAGACGAACAGCGGCTCGCACGAACCGTCGTACTACGTGAGGACACCGCGGCGCTGGTGGCGCGGCTCACGGGTTTCTCCCCGGCCGAAGCCGGTTTCCGCTGGGCCGGATGGCGGTCGATACGGCGCAAGCAGGAGATGCGGCAGATCACGTTCGGCAACGAGGATCCCGCGCCCCTGCACATCGCCCAACATGTGCTGACCGCTGTCCTGAGGGAGGCGATCGCGGGTGAGCGCCTGGTCAAGGTCGCCGTGGAGAGCCGCCTCGACTCGATAGAGCAGGAGACGACGGGCGTGCGCGCGCACACGCGCGGCCCCAAGGGCACATGGTGGCACGGCAGTTACCTGATCGGCTGCGACGGCCCACGCTCTACGGTGCGCAAGCTCGAGGACATCCGCTTTCCGGGGCGTACGGCCGTGGAGCGACACGCCGTCGCGACGCTGCGTACGGAACTTCCGTGGCCTGGTGAGGCGTTGTTGCATCGGATGCCGCCGTGGCGGACGTCCGGGCCTTCGGCGGGGGAGGTGACCGGGCGTCCCCTTGCCGACGACATGTGGCGCCTGGACTGGCTGCTGCCGCCGGGGAAGGACCTGGTCACGCCCGACCTGCTGGTGTCGCGCGTCCGGGAGACCCTCGCGGGCTGGACCGGAGGGTCCACACCGCCCTACGAACTGCTCGACACCGGAGTCCACATCGTTCACCACCGGCTGGCCCGCCGGTGGCGGGTCGGCCGTGTCTTCCTCGCCGGCGACGCCGCACACCTGCTCGGTGCGCTCGGCACCCAGGGCCTCGACGAGGGTCTGCGCGACGCCGACAACCTCGCCTGGAAACTGGCCCTCGCCTGGCATCACGGGCCGCACGAGGCGCTGCTCGACAGCTACCAGGCGGAGCGCCGAGCCGTCGTCGCCGCACGGCTGCGCGCCGCCGACCAGTCGCTGCCTTTGCTGCGCTCCGGTGGAGGCCTGCGCTCCGTCGTGCCCGGGTCGACGCGCGGCCATGAAGCGCTGCTCACGGACGGTCACCTAGGGCGCGGCCCGCTGGGTGCGCCGGGGGCGTACGCCGATTCACCACTCGCGCCTCCACGCGCCGAGTCGGCGGACGAGATCGCCACGGCGGAGGGTGCTCCGGTCGTCGATGTGCGGGTGACGGCGGAGGACGGTTCGTTCGTACGGCTGCGGGAGCGGCTGGGTTATGGGGCGCTCCTCGTGCTGCTGGTCGCGCCGGGTACCGGTGTGTGGGAGCGCAAGCACTGGGTGACGGCCGGGATCATGCCGCGACTCGCGGCCGCCGTGACTGCGCTGCCGCACCCCGCCGAACTGCTGGTCGCCGAGAGCTACCCGGGCGCCGCCGCGCACACCGTGTTGCTGATCCGCCCGGACGGACACCTGGTCACGGCGTTGAGCGGGGTGCGCCCCTCGGATCTGTACGAGGCCGCGGAGGCTGCTCTGGGCGGTCCGCGCGTCACGGCCGAGGCCACCGCGGGTACGAGTTGAGCCGCCGCCGTCCACTGGCTCCGTGGGTTCTGTGGCGCCGGGTTCCTGTGCCATGCGTACACAGTCGCCTGTGCACAGGCATCTGTGCGTTGCGGCGGCCCGGCGTCTTCAGCGCGGGGTTGACCCCACCCCGTAGGCGGGGAGTTGGGGGTCATGCACCTCAAGGGTTCTGACACGCTTCCGGGCCCTGGACGCGATCGGCGCCCCCGCGCGTCTACCGTGTTCAGGGCCCGTAAGGGGACCACCTGGTCTGGGCGGCCAGGTGCATGTGGCGGCCATGATCGGGTGCCGCTTCCAAGGCTCCCCTGGGATCAGAGCCCTTCTTCCCCCAACCTCTCCGTGTCCTCGCCTTCTTCTTCCAAGGCCTGCCGGACTACACGCAGAGCCATGCCTTCGGAGTAGCCCTTGCGGGCGAGCATGCCCGCAAGGCGCCGTAGCCGCTTGTCACGGTCGAGGCCGCGGGTGGAGCGCAACTTGCGGGCGACTAGCTCACGCGCCGCCACCTCCTCCTGCTCGGAGTCGAGCTGTCCGACAGCCTCGTCGATCAGCGCCGAGTCCACGCCCTTGCTCCGCAATTCCTGTGCGAGCGCCCGCCGGGCCAGGCCCCGGCCGTGATGCCGGGACTCCACCCAGGCGTCCGCGAAGGCGCTGTCGTTGATGAGGCCTACCTCTTCGAAGCGGGACAGCACCTCGCCCGCCACGTCGTCCGGGATCTCACGCTTGCGCAGCGCGTCCGCGAGCTGCTTCCGAGTGCGCGGGGTCCCGGTGAGCAGGCGCAGACAGATTGCCCGCGCCCGCTCAGCCGGGTCTCCTGAGCGCTCCCCATTCTCGGCCCTCGACGAGGAAGGGGAGCCCCCGTCCTGCGGGTCGCCGGACGACTCACCGAAACCACGCCGTCGACGACCGCGGCCTCGTCCGCCACGGTCGCCGCCACGCGGATCGTCGTCACTCGCGTGCCCGGCATCCCGCGGCCCGTCACCCCCGTACGACCGGCCACCGCCACCCCCGTACGACCGACCACCGCCACCCCCGTACGACCGGCCACCGCCACCGCTTCGGCCACCGCCCCGTCGCGAGCCGCCGCCCGGCGACCCGGCACCATCCCCCGAGGCGTCACCGGGGGACGAACGAGCACCATGGCGCGGCCCACCGTCCGGCCAGTCGTCACTGCCCGGATCGCCGCCGTACGCATCCTCACCGCCGTACGGGCCCTCGCCGCCGTACGGGCCCTCGCCGCTGTACGG
>CBFGQM010000465.1:0-3015 GCA_965650905.1 uncultured Streptomyces sp.
TCGCCACGTGGCCCTTGTCGTTGGGGTGGTAGCTGGCCAAGGGGTCGCCGTCATGGCCCCCGGCACCGTTCATCCACGCGTCCTTGGCGCAGACCCGGTGGTTGGTGAAGCTCGCGTCGGCGTTGGCGAACTTGACGACCTTGCCGCCGATCTTCTTGTTGGCCTCAGCGACCGCTCCCTTGTCCACTTCCATGAGACTGCTTTGGAGGGAGCGGATCTTGTCGCGGTTTTCCTCGGCGATGGCGAAGAACCCACAGGCGCCGGTCTCGAAGATCCTCGGGTAGGCCGACAGGACGATGTCCGCGCCCTTGGCCCGCTCGTGGATCTTGACCATCAGGTCGATGAGGGGTTGCTTGACCACGGTCGGCTTGATGCGGTTGAGCCGGCCCGCGCAGTCGGCGCCGCTGCTGATCGCACAGGCGGCGATGGTGCCGCCGAAGCCCAGGTCGTTGCCGCCGGCGGTGAGAGTGACGATGTGGGTGTCCGCGGGAACCTTGCTGACCTGCTCGGAGATCTGTGGGATCTTCGCGCCGGTGCACGCGAAGTTGCCCATGGTCCAGGCCAGTTCCTCGGACACCCCGGGGCGCTTCACGCCGCGGAGCATCTTGAAAAAGACGTGCGAGTAGGCGTCGGCGCTGATCTTGCAGTCATCGTCGAGATATCGGCCGGGGCTGCTGGCGCCGTGCCCGGACGAGTACGAGTCACCCAGAGCGGCATACTTCGAGATGCGCTCGACGGTGTCCTTGGCGGGCACGGGGTCGCCCTCGATAAGGAGACCGTCGAGGGGGAGCATGCACCTGACCTTGAAGTCGGGCTGGAAGGAGCCGGCAGCCGGTATCTTGCACTTGGATGTGATTCCATTCCCTGGGTCGGCCGCAAATTTGCTGAAATTGACCTGGAGTGTCTGGCCGACGTTGTTGAAAGGTTCTGGTACCGCAACGCAGGGCTTGCTGCCGTCCACCTCGATCTTGTCGAGGGCATTCGTGGTGTCTCTCCGGCCGCCTACGACGACCGTACCTGCGGCGGGGATGCCGCAGACCTCGATCGGTACCGTGTCGGCATCGGCGGCGAAGACCGGCACGATTCCCCAACCGGAGAAGGCATAACCCCCTACCGCGAGCGCCACGGCCAATGACGAGGCGACCGCCGCCCACAGCCCTTTGCCTTTTTTACGTCGTGCACCTGTCATAGCCTGCCCTGCCCTTTGCCCATATCTGTCTGTTCTCGTGGCCCGCATGCTCGCAGGCTCCCGTCCACCACCACGCCGTTCACTCACCGATCTCCGGCGTGGTCGCCGCGAAAGGCTGTGAGTACCCCGCTTTCCATGCGGGAGTCGGCGCGCCTCACGATCCGAAGGCTTTGGTAAAGCCCATCCCGGCTCCGCTCCCTCCGGTTGCGGCCATAGCCGCTTGGCCTGCAGCACCGCACCACCCAGTGAGCCTCGCGTGTGTGGCGATGACTCCTTCTCGAAACGACTCGTGTACGAGTCGCACGTGTGCAGACCTGAGCGCCGGCATTCCAGCGCTGGGCAACGAGTCTGTCCAGGGATCCCGTATGACCGCTAGAGGCAAATGTCCCTACCTGCCGGTAATGACAGGCTGCTTGAGCGCCGGGGTTCGCCGGTCCGGCCATGGGAGAAGGACGTCCCTCGGGCAGGGTGCGCCGCTCTACGCCACGCAGAACTGAGCAATTGTCACCTTCCGGTTGCCGTTGGCACGCACGCGGTGGATGTCGTCGTCCATGTACCGCCGCACGCCCGCGAGTTCGCGGTGGCCTTGAGGTAGCCGACGAGGATCACCCTCGCCCCCGCGCTCACAGAATCCGTATCCTGAAGCTCGTCCGCAAACGATCACACCGGTCCGTATTCGGAGGCGTCCCACCGTTGACCACGGATCTCAGTTCTGTCACCGGCGTCCGTCAGAGCCTCGCCGTCATCCTGCCCGTGCGTATCACCGCCCCTCCCCCGTGGCCGATCGGGCCCATACCCTTCGACCTGGGCAGCCGTCGCACCGATGCCGCCACCCGGCAGACGTACTTCAACCCGGCTGCGGCCCGCGCCCTCTACGGCACCCCGGAACGGCCCTGCCGCTGGCACCGGTTCATGGACGTACAGCACGAGACGCTACGTCTACGGGGGATCGAGTTACTGCGCACCGCCACCGCGCAGTACCCGCACCAGGCGCTCGCCGTGCTGCACCTCGACCTCGAGGGGCCCGCGCTCCTGGAGACACTGCGCGCCCTGACCAACCGTCGGCCTGCCGGCCGGGATCCCCTCGAAGGCCCGCTCTCTCCCGCGGCACTACTCGACGGCGTCGCGGAGACGCGCGTCGCCGCTGCCCCGTTCGCCCTCGCCCACCCGTACACCGTCGCCTTCCTCACCCCGGACGCGCACCACACGCCCGCCCTACGACAAGCCGGCCGACTGCCCGAGACCGCCGACCGATGGCTGTGGTCCCTCGCATCCCGTTCCACGGAGACCGATTTCCCCGTACCCCTCGAGGCGTGGCCGGACCGGACCGCGCAGGCGCTTCGTCTGTCCGCCGACTGGAGCGCCCTGGTACTGCGTCACGGCGCGGCCTTCCTCGGTCATCGCCCCGATTCGGGCGAAGGCGACTTCTACGCCTTCGGGGAACTGCACTGCCGTACCGTCTACCTCGACGCCCTGCTGCTCGGCACCATCCAGCGCGACCACATCGACGAACTCACGGACGGCCTGTCCGGCGTCTTCGACGGCCCCAAACTCGCCCGCCGGGTATCCACTCTGGAACGGCACATCGCGGCCTTCCGCAGCACCTACTGGCGCCAGCACCTGACGGCTCACGGCCCGGCCAACGACCTGTTGCTGACGTTCCAGGCGCAGTACCGTCTGCCGGCCCGGTTCGACGAGATCCTGGCGGAGGCGGCGGAGTACGCCCGGCTGGTCCAGACGCAGGAGAGCCAGCAGATCGCGGGAGCCCTGGGTGTCCTGACCATCCTGGGTCTGCCCCTGGGTACCGCTCTCAGCATTCTCCAAGT
>CBFGQM010000466.1:0-2990 GCA_965650905.1 uncultured Streptomyces sp.
ACGACGTCGTCGTGATCGGCGCGGGCGTCGTCGGATCAGTCACCGCCGCGGCGCTGTCGGCGGCCGGACGCCGTGTCGCCCTCACCCTGCCATCTGCGGGGCGGCCCGGAGCCACTGACTTCTCCGGCGGCTTGGTACGCGCCTACGAACCAAAGCCCGCACACCGGGCACTGGCGATACGCAGCAGCACCCTGCTGTGGTCCCGCGATCCCTCCTCCCGGGGCAGCAGCGGGCTGGACTTCCACTTCCACCGCACCGGATCGCTGGTACTGCTGGGCCCGGAGGACCTCACCGAGGCGCGCACCGGTGTTGCAGAGTTGACCGCTGCGGGCATCGAGGCCCACCTGCTGAACCCCGGCGAAGTGGCCGACCGTTTCCCGGAGATGGCGGTGGACGACCTCGCGGGCGCCGTGTGGGAACCCGCCGGTGGCTACGCCCATCCGCCCGCGGTAGCCCAGGCCCATCATGACCTGGCCCTACGTAACGGTGCTACCGCCTTGCCCGGCACCGTCCAGGAGGTGATAGAGGGTCCGGACGGCGTGCGCGTGACCCTGGACTCCGGCGCCGTCACCGCCCGTGTGGCAGTCCTCGCCGCAGGCGTTGGCACGCCCGCCATCGCCGGCCACCGACTGTCGGCCGGGCGCCCCGTGCGCTCCGGTCCGCGGCCGCGGCTTCGAACCCGGCGCATCCGCTACGCGTTCTTCGACCGGGCCGGTCGCCGACTGCCGGCGGTCAACGACCTCGTCACCGGCATGTGGGGCCGCCCCCAGATGGACGGCCCCGCCGTGGGCGGCTTCCTCACGGGACGGCCGGTGGACGAATGGGACGTACCGGCCGGCGGCGGCGACGAGTTGACCGATGAACAGGTCGCGCACATCAGGGCCGGTGTGCGTCGGCGCTGGCCGTGGATCGGCCGTGCCACATATCTCGGCGGCCGGTTCGGCGTCGACTTGTATAGCGAGCATGGGCCCTTCCTCGGCGCTGAGGCGCTGGGTTCCCACCTCGTGTTGGCCACCGCCTGGTCGGGCGCAGGGTTCAAGACGGCGCCCGCGGCCGCGGCGCGGGCCGCCGCCGACGCTCTGGCTCTGCTGGAGGAACGTCACCTGCCCGTCCCGGAGGAGACGGCGTGACGACCGCGCGGTGAGTCCCGACACCCCCTCACACACGACGTCGTTCCAAGGAGTTCCCCCATGACAGCTGACGCCGCGCACTCACCGGAGCTGCCGGTCAACGACCGGACCCGGTTGCGCCGGATGCGCGAGAAGAGCCGAAACCGGCGCTGCGACCTGGACGCCGTACTGGCCGCGGGATTCCTGTGCCACCTGGGTGTCGTGGTCGACGGCACGCCCATGGTCGTCCCAACCGTGTACGGCGCCACGGCAGGCACCCTCTACGTGCACGGGTCCGTGGCCAGCCGCAGCCTCGTCCAGGCACCCGACGCCACGGTCTGCGTGACCGTGACCCACGTCGACGGACTGGTCCTGGCCCGGTCTGTCTTCGAGCACGGGGTCAACTACCGCTGCGCCATGATCTACGCCACGCCGCGCGTGGTCACCGACCGCGAGGAGAAGCTCGAGGGCCTGCGCGTACTGACGGAGCAGTGTATGCCCGGACAGTGGGACTACGCCCGCGGGCCGAGCAGGAAGGAACTCGCGGCCACCACGCTGCTCGCGATCAACCTGGTGGAAGCGTCCGTGAAGGTGCGCACCGGCCCGCCCGACGACGGCGACGGACCCGACGCCGACCTGGACGTGTGGACGGGTGTGCTGCCGGTCACCGCGGTGTGGGGGCAGCCGGTTGCCGACCCTGCGCTACGGATGGGTGTCGCTCTGCCATCGCACATCGACAAGGTGGTCGGTACCCAGGTCTTCCCTGCCCCATCCGGGCAGACGCCGTGACGGCCGACACGCGCTTGGAATCCCCGCATCGCTGCCATGGTGAGGGCGGCCGACCGTCGGTCCAGGGGCATGTCTCGGCGTGTTACGACTCGTTGAGCTCGCATGCCGTATCAACTGCCCATGTCGATTGGTCTCATGCCGGATCCCGTGACGACTGGAACGCGCTGAAGAGGACAGATGACGCACACCGCTACCGAGCGGAGCACGACCACCATCGAGACGTTCCTGGACGTCGACATCCGCGTGGGAGGGTGATCCGGGCCGAGGAGTTCCCGAAGTCCCGACGGCCCGCCTACAAACGACCTCGGGAGGAATAGCCGGGGCTGAGGCGGGCCGTGACGTGAGGACGGCCACGCGGGTTCTCAAGATGTGAATCACGAGCTACTCCGCGTGGCCTTGTCCCATCCTGCCTTCACCGGCGTCTCTCGCCAACACCTCGGCGATTTACTCGCTCCGGAGGGTGAGAAGGGGAACGGTGGTCAGCTGCTGTGCCCCGGGCGCGGGACCCAGCAGGTCCCACAGAAGAGCGAGGCGGCGGTGATCACGCCAGTGCTGGAGCCAGAGCCGCAGGCACTCGGTCAGTTGCGGCCTGCCGACAGCAGACTGGTGGCACCGAGGATCGGGTCGAGTTGATATCCGACCGTCGCGGAGTTGCTGGGGGTCATGCCTCTGCGTACTGGGCGAGAGACTGTCAGCTCGCGCGAGATCGTCTGGTGTGTCCACCGCTACGCCGTCGTCCGCGACAGGGATCATCTGCACGCGTACGGCGTGCGCATGGCGCCGCTGATGCTCGGAATCGCAGCCATCGGCTGGTCCCGCGTCGCCCTTCGCGATCACACCCCCGCTCAAACCGTCGTCGGCACCCTGCTCGGCGGACTGGCAGCCGCCGTTGTTTTCAGCCTGATGCGCTAAGCCCGTCCTTCAACGATTCCCCTCGACTCGGGATGCGGGGCGGGACAACCGGCGGCCCCGGCTCGGGAGACGACCAGGTCGGCGGCGGCGAAATACGTCGGCGAGTTCGTCGTCGATGTGCTGGCTTGTCACCGAGCAGATCCAGAACCTTTCGAGCAGCGATATTGGCAATCCGGGGGG
>CBFGQM010000467.1:0-2953 GCA_965650905.1 uncultured Streptomyces sp.
AAGCGGCATAAGAACAGGTCAGGGGCGCCTTGCAACGGTGGTCGAGAGGCGCGGCCGGTGGGACCCGGAGCCGCTCCAGGAACTGTCGCACGGTGAAGTCCTCGCTGCCGGGCTCTCGCAGCAGCGGGCCTGCTGGTCATGTCCCCGCTCCTGCTGGCCGAACTGGATCACGTCGCCACGCGTGAGCACGACAAAGAAGCCGCCCTCAGTGCGGTCGACGACCTGCGGCGCTGGATGAGCCGAGGACGTGTCGTCATGCCGGAGATCACGGAGGACCACCTGGGCGCCGCCCAGTCTGTCCGCGTCCGCTACAGCGCGCTGGACCTCGACCTAGCCGAAGCGGTGAACGTGGCGCTTGCGGCCGACTACGACACGGATGCGATTCTCACCCTCGACCGACCGACTTCCGGGCCGTACGCCCGTTGGGTCGCTACAAGGCGTTCCAAGTACTCCCCGACGACCTCCCGCTCTGATCCCGGACCCTCCACAGTCAAGTGCCCTCACCCGCAAGGGACTTGTGTCCGCCCGCGGCGAGGAGCGGTGCGGGGTGGGTGACCGGGAACGGCGGGCTTGAGGGCTTGCACCTACCGCCTACCGCCCGCCTCTGCGAAAGCGCAGGTCGGCGCCGTGCTGGGAAGTGAGCGGCCTGCCGCCTCAAGGCGCTCGTGCCCTCGCGTGCCCGATGTTCGGGTGCAGGGGTGCTCGTGGAACGCGGCAACGGCTCACCAACAAACAAGCCACAGGCCGCTGACAGCTCCACCCACTCGCCCGCCGTTACGGGGCACTCGGGAAGTAGGACCGCGAACGGCTGGCGCGTCAACCTGCCGCATCGACCGAGCGGAAGACGCGGTCGAGATGGTTGTCCAAGATCGCGGTGGCGGACTCGGGGCTGCGTTGACCGACGAGGATGCTGGTGCCGAGCCCCGCGGACATCGCGAGCAGGCCGGCCGCCGTCAACTGCGTGTCCACACCGGGCTGCAGCAGATCCGCGACCTGCGCCTGCCGGAGGATGTCGGTCAGGGCGCCTTCGGCTGCGTCGGGGTCCTTGATGAAGGGCTGGGCCGCGAGCCTCCGATCGGTCACGGCCAGAACGGCGTACGAGGTGTAGAGGTGGTGGAAGACACGGCTCTCCTCGTCGGTCGGCAGCGCCGTCATCAGCAGCGCCTCGACCATCGCGCGCGGCCCCGGCCCGTCCCCGGCGGCTCGGATGCGGGCGGCGAGCCGCTCCCCGAACTTCCCGGTCAGGTGCTCCAGTCCGAAGAGCAGCAACTTCTCCTTGGTCTCGAAGTAGTACTGCACCAGCCGCAGTGACACGCCTGCCTCGGCTGCCACATCGCGCATCCCCACGGCGTGCAGCCCGCGTCGCCCGGCGACCCGGACGAGCGCCTCCGCGATCTCGGTGCGCCGTTCCGTATGGTCCACCCGCTTGGGCATCGGCTGGGTTCTCCGCTCATCGTCCGCTGGGTCCGCGCCTGGCGACCCTTTCATGGTACAGCCGTATCCACATCGTGATACGTTCGTACCACGAAACCGAGACCCTCCGGAGGTGGCCGTGTCCGAGACCACTGCCCGCACCCAGGCCGACGTCGGCCGCTATGTGAGCGACACCTGGCGCGACCGCTACTTCGCCGCCTGTGACGCCGTCTACGCGCTGGGCGCACCAGCCCTGGCGGAGCAGGACGTGGAAACCGCGTTCGGTACCACCCACGTGTACCGCTACGGGCCCGCCGACCCCGCGGCCCAGTCCCGCACCCCGATCGTCCTGGTGCACGGAGCGGGATCCTGTTCCGCCATGTGGTACCCGAACACCCCCGACCTCAGCGCCGACCGCTCCGTCTACGCCGTCGACACCCCCGGCGACCCCGGACGCAGCGTGCAGCGCGAGCCGATCCACCAGCCCGAACGGGCCGCACAGTGGCTGGACGAGACGCTCGCCGGGCTCGGGCTCGAACGCGTCCACCTCGTCGGCATCTCCTACGGAGGCTGGCTCGCCCTGAACCAGGCGCACCGCAGGCCCGAACGCCTCGCTTCGGTCACCCTGCTCGACCCGGGCGGCCTGGAGAAGGTGGGGCTTCGCTTCTTCCTCTGGCTCTTCGCCGGCCTCTTCGCGAGCTTCGCACCCAACGCGCTGCGCCCGCGACTGGCGGCCTGGCTGGAACAACCGGTCCTGGTCATGCCCGAGCTGCGCACGATGATCAGGACCGCGGTCCGCGCCTACCGCATCCGTCGCCCTGCACCGCTTCCCCTGTCGGAGGCGGAAATGTCCACCATCCGTACGCCGCTCTATCTGGTGCTCGGCAAGAGCAGCCTCCTGCTGCACCCCGAGCGGCAGATGGAGCGCGTTCCGCGCCTGATACCGGGCGCCCATGCCGAGATCATCACCGGTACCGGACACGGACCGCAGATCGACCACGGGCAGGAGACGAACCGCAGGATGTTGAACTTCATGGCCTCTGTCGACTGACAACCGCCGAGCCGACGGGCAATCCGGACAGCCGGGGTGGGCGGCCTGGAGGCCATCCAGAAACCGCACCCAGGGCGCATGCGGTCAGGCTGAGGTGTAAGGATCCCGTCGGCCGCTCCGACGAGAGGGCTCAGCACGAAGTCCCCTCCGTCACGCAGGACTTGGGCGGACGCGGCCGCTGTGGCGCTTCCGGGACCTCGCCAGGTTTACCGCGGGAACCGCAAGCTGAGTGCTCGCAGGTGCGAAGGCCGCGCTGAACGCAGCGAATCCGCAGGTCAGCGGCGCCCGGCGGCGCCGGGGGCGGTGATACCGTCGTGCGGGCGGAGAACCCGTGCCCTTTGCGTGCCCGATTCTTCGTACGCCTGCAGGCCCGAACCGGCGGCGAATGGCCGATGACGCACAAGCCCCAGGTCGCTGACCTGGGGCTTCAATAAGAGCGGGTGACGAGAATCGAACTCGCGCTCTCAGCTTGGGAAGCTGATGTTCTAC
>CBFGQM010000468.1:0-2908 GCA_965650905.1 uncultured Streptomyces sp.
GGCGGGCGCATGAGCGAGATTGGGATCGGCATGCTCGGCTACGCGTTCATGGGCACGGCCCACGTGAACGGCTACCGGACGCTCGCCTACATGACCGGGTCGCCCGCGATCCACCCACGGCTCGCCCGCATGGTCCTGGAGGCCGACAGGAACGGCTGTGTACGCGAGGTCATGGTGATCGCCGCCGCGCTCTCCATTCAGGACCCGCGCGAGCGCCCGGCCGACCAGCAGACGCAGGCGGACCAGCAGCACGCCCGCTTCAAGGACGAGACGAGTGACTTCCTCGCCTTCCTCAACCTCTGGCGGTACATCCGCGAGCAGCAGAAGGAGAGGGGTTCGTCCTCCTTCCGCCGGATGTGCAAGCAGGAGTACCTGAACCTCCTGCGGATCCGCGAGTGGCAGGACATCTACTCCCAGCTCCGCACCGTCGCCAAGCAGATGGGCATCCATCTGAACGAGGACGACGCCCCCGGGCAGCAGATCCACGTCTCCTTGCTTGCGGGCCTCCTCTCCCATGTCGGTATGAAGGACGTGAAGACGGCCGGAGGGGAGAGCGGGAAGAACACAGCGAGGAACGAGTACCTGGGTGCCCGGAACGCCAAGTTCGCGGTCTTCCCGGGCTCCGCCCTCTTCAAGAAGCCCCCGCGCTTCGTGATGTCCGCCGAGCTCGTCGAGACATCCCGCCTCTGGGCCCGCGTCAACGCGAAAATCGAGCCGGAGTGGGTCGAGCCCCTCGCCGGGCACCTACTCAAGCGCACGTACAGCGAACCGCACTGGGAGAAGGACCAGGCCGCGGTGATGGCATACGAGAAGGTCACGCTGTACGGCGTACCGATCATCGCCCAGCGCAAGGTCAACTACGGGCGCATCGACCCGGAGGCGTCCCGCGAGCTTTTCATCCGCAACGCACTCGTCGAGGGCGACTGGCGTACCCACCACAAGTTCTTCGCCGACAACCGCAGACTCCTCACCGAGGTCGAGGAGTTGGAGCACCGGGCCCGGCGTCGCGACATCCTTGTCGACGACGAGACGCTGTTCGACTTCTACGACCAGCGGGTGCCCGAACACGTCGTGTCGGGCGCGCACTTCGACTCCTGGTGGAAGCACAAGCGGAGCGAGGAGCCCGAACTGCTCGACTTCGAGCGGTCGATGCTCGTCAATGAGAAGGCGGATGCCGTCACCAAGGACGACTACCCGGACTCGTGGCGTCAGGGGCGGCTCACGTTCCGTGTGACCTACCAGTTCGAGCCAGGCGCGGACGCGGACGGTGTGACCGTCCACATACCGCTCCAGGTGCTCAACCAGGTCACGGACGAGGGTTTCGACTGGCAGATCCCGGGGCTCAGGGAGGAGGTCGTCACGGAGCTGATCCGGTCGCTCCCCAAGCCCGTCCGGCGCCACTGCGTACCCGCGCCGAACTACGCGAAGGCGTTCATGGAGCGGGCGACACCCCTCCAGGAACCCTTGACGGTGACGATGGCGCGCGAGCTCAAACGCATGGTGGGCGTGCCGCTGACGGCCGATGACTTCGACTGGACGAAGGTCCCCGACCATCTGAAGATCACCTTTCGGATCGTCGACGAGCGGCGACGCAAGCTGGCCGAGGACAAGGACCTGGAGGACTTGCGGATCCGGCTGAAGCCGAAGGCGCGCCAGGCCATCTCACAGGCCGCCGCGGCGACGGCGGAGCGGCAGGGCGGGGAGTCGCTGGAGCGCAAGGGCCTGACGGACTGGACGATCGGCTCGCTCACCCGCGTCTTCGAGACACGGCGTGCGGGACATCCGGTGAAGGCGTATCCGGCGCTCGTGGACGATGGCGACACCGTCTCCGTGCGCCTCTTCGACACCGAGGTCGAGCAGCAGCAGGCGATGTGGAAGGGCACGCGCCGGCTGATCGTGCGCAACATTCCGGTGAATCCGGCCAAGTTCGCGTCCGAGAAGCTGACGAACCCGCAGAAGCTCGCGCTGTCGGCCAATCCCCACGGCTCCATCCAGGCGCTGTTCGACGACTGCGCGATCGCTGCCGCCGACAAGCTGATCGCGGACTTCGGCGGTCCGGTCTGGGACGAGGAGGCGTACCGGAAGCTGTACGACAAGGTGCGCGCGGAGATCGTGGACACCACGGTCCGGACGGTGGGCCAGGTGCAGCAGGTGCTGGCCGCCTGGCAGTCCTGTGAACGCCGCCTGAAGGCCGTAGGGAGCCCGGCGCTGCTCGCGAACCTCCGGGACGTCCGGGCGCAGCTGGACGCCCTCGTGAAGCCCGGCTTCGTCACGGAGGCGGGCCTACGCCGCCTCCCGGACCTGATGCGCTATCTGGTGGCCGCGGACCGCCGCCTCCAGCAGATGCCGACCAACGTCCAGCGGGACACGACCCGCATGGAGAAGGTCCACGAGATGCAGGACGAGTACGCCTGGCTGCTGGAGCAGATGCCACAGGGCCGACCCGTCCCGCAGCAGGTCCTGGACCTCCGCTGGATGATCGAGGAACTCCGCGTCAGCTACTTCGCCCACGCGCTGGGCACGGCATACCCCGTCTCCGACAAGCGCATCGTGAAGGCGATCGACGCGGCGGCCCCGTAACGGCTCCTGCACGGTGGGTGAGTTCGCCTCAGGACCTCACCCTCCTGTACAGTTTCCTCTCGCAGCGCAACGCACCAACCGCCCTGCGCAACCAGGTCCTGTGGAGCAGTTTGGAGTGCTCGCCACCCTGTCAAGGTGGAGGCCGCGGGTTCAAATCCCGTCAGGACCGCACAACAAAACGAAGGGCCCGCACCCGGCAGGGAGCGGGCCCTTCGTCATGCCGCAATGTCTTGACGGAGTCACATTCCCTGGGTATCCAGACAACAGGGGCCCGCAGGGGACTCGTAGCCGCTGGAGGTGTCGTATGACGGTGTCCGCCCGGCATGAG
>CBFGQM010000469.1:0-2883 GCA_965650905.1 uncultured Streptomyces sp.
TCTACTGCCACTCGCTCACCGATCCGACGATCCTGGGGCCCGAACTGGTCGAGCGGGGCCACCAGACGCTCACGCTGTTCGGCCTGCACACGCCCGCCCGGCTCTTCACGCGCGACAACGACGCCGTACGTGAGGAACTGCTCAAGTCGACCCTGGCGCAACTGGACGCGCACCTCGCCGAACCGCTCGCCGACTGCCTGGCGGCGGACGCGGAAGGCCGCCCCTGCATCGAGGCGAAGACCCCCCTCGACCTGGAGCGCGACCTGCGGCTGCCCGGCGGCAACATCTTCCACCGCGACCTCGCCTTCCCTTACGCGCAGGAGGACACCGGCCGCTGGGGCGTGGAGACCCGGCACGCGAACGTCCTGCTGTGCGGCGCGGGCGCGGTACGCGGCGGCGGGGTGAGCGGGGTGCCAGGGCATAATGCGGCCATGGCGGTGCTGGAGGACCTTGATGGCGGGACTTCTACGCGCGGATGCCGCAACGAGGGGCTGTGACCTGTGGAAAGGAAACTGACGATCCGTCATCGGATGCCTCGGCCGTTCGGGCTTTTTCGCAGGTCACAGCGACTCGACTAAGTTCTACTAGCTGCATGAGCCGGAGCAGTTTCCGCAGCTGGAGCAGCTCTTTACCTTGACGTCGTCGATGACGGGTCCAAAGGCCCCGGTGGTGGTGCTGGCGAATTCCAGGGTCGTGGAAGCATGGTTGGCCACGAACGTGAACTGCCGGATCACGTAGCCCATGTCCAGCTCTGTCTTGCCGGTGGCGTCGAACGAGAAGTCCTCGAAGCTCTGACCGTCGATATTGATGCTGCCCGTCTTCACCATCGGAGTCGAATTGGGGTTGCCGGCGAGCGAGTACGTCACGCTGTACTTCGTCCCGGGCTCCGTCGTGAAGGTCTGGGCAATGGAGCCCGTGGTTGTGCCGTTGAGTTCCAGGGACTGGTTGCCCTCCGCAGCCTGCCAGACGCCGTCGTCGGTCAGGCCGACACTCCCGTCCGTGACCCGCCACAGTCCCATTTCCTGGCCTGCGCTGAAGACGGTCCAGTTGTTCGGCGGAGTGAGGGGGGTTTCGAAGCTGCCGTTGGAGAAGGCGGTGTCGGCGGCAAGGGCTGTCACCGACGGGGCCGAGGGGGCGCTGTGAGCGGGGGATGCCGCAGCGGTACCAGTACCGGCGAGCAGGCCGGCCGCGGCGATCGCAGCGTATCGGCTTGTGGACAGCATCGGGAACCTCCGGATGAAGGGGCGATTGATCTGGGCGGCATTGAATTTCCCGCAGTTGTGCAGGGATGTCGCTGATGGACACGCGGGCGTCCGGGTGAGTGGCAGGTCCTGGAGAGGCGTCCACCTCCCAGGCTGTCGCAAACCGGTGAACGACAACGAGGTCACACGCCAGGGCAGCACGACGAAGGAGTGGGCCATGACGGTGGAGGCCGAACGCAGCGTGACGGTCGACGGGGTGGTGCGGCGCAGCGCCCGGCGGACACCCACCCGCGTCGCGTCCCCTACGGCGAACGCTCTGAAGGACCGGTTCGGGAACGCGTCCGCCTGATCGATCGTCCCAGGTGGTTGAACGGTTGGTGGCGACGAGCCGTACAGTTGACGGCGGCCCTGACCCCGAGCCTGGTCCGCCGTGTCACCACCGGGTTGTGTAAGGAAGGACCTTCCAGTTGTCGAGCACCACGAACTCTCCTCATCTGCCGGACACGGAGCGGGCAACCCGGGAGGAGGACGTGACGCCGCAGACCACTGCGGCGGAAACGCCTGACGACCCGTCGCGCGGCGCCGCGAAGAAAGAGGACGCAAAAGCCCCCGCGAGCGACGACCACACCGAGGCCCGGGACGACCACGCCGAGGCGTCGCCCGAACCCACCAACGCTTCGGCCGATCCCACAAAGGCCCCGGACAAGCCCGTTGCCGCCGGCCGCCGGCGTGACCGGCACGCGGTCGCGGGGCGCAACAGGGCATGGGCGATCACGGCCTTGGCTGTCGGACTCGTGTGCTTCGCGCTCCTCATGCCGACGAACCTCGAAGAGTTCAAGCCCAGCACGTTCGTACGCATCCCGGTGGAGGCGGTCCTCGGCGCCGGCATCCTGATCGCGCTGCCCCGCAAGCCACGGCTGGTGGTGGCGGTCCTCGCGGGTGTGAGCCTCGGGCTGCTGACCGTCCTGAACCTCCTCGACATCGGCTTCAACATGTTCCTCGGACGAGGCTTCAACGTCATCCTCGACTGGGTGCTGTTCGACGACGCGAAGTCCTACCTCGAGGACTCGATGGGCCACGGCGGCACCATCGGTGTACTGATCGGCGTCGTGGCCGTCATCCCCACCGTGCTCGTCGCCACGACCATGGCGGTTCTCCGGCTGAGCAAGGTCATGGCCGGCAACCGCGAAGTGGCCACCCGAACCACCGTGGCGATCGGAACGGTCTGGGTCACCTGCGCGGCGCTCGGCCTGCAGCTCACCGGTCCGCCGCTCGCGGCCAGAAGCACGGTCGCCCTGGTCAAGGACCGTATGGACCGGGTGAGCGCGACACTCGAGGACGAGGCGGCGTTCGGCAAGGAGGCCAAGAAGGACGCCTTCGGCAACACCCCGGGCGACCAACTGCTCACCGGGCTGCGCGGCAAGGACGTCATGTTCACCTTCATCGAGAGCTACGGCCGCAGCGCGGTCGAGGACCCGGACATCGCGCCGGGTGTCGACGCGACCCTCACGGCCAAGAACAACGAGCTGCGTCAGGCCGGGTTCGCCGCGAAGAGCGGCTGGCTCACCTCGGCGACGTACGGCGGCAGCAGCTGGCTGGGCCACTCCTCCACCCTCTCCGGGCTATGGATCGACAACCAGCAGCGTTACCGCACCGTCATGGCCAGCGACCATCTCAGCCG
>CBFGQM010000470.1:0-2880 GCA_965650905.1 uncultured Streptomyces sp.
GACAAGGGCGTCCAGGCGGAACTGCCTCCGGCAACGGCGGGCTCCGCCCACTAGGGCGTGCCTGGAGTTTCCTGCCTGCGGCGCGGCCGCCCGCCCGCGCGGCGTACGACGGAAAATCCTCCGCCACAACACACAATATGTGGGGGTGCCACCGCGAGCCCGACACAAGATGTATTCTCATGCTTGCTGTCGCCGCAGGGGAATCCGGTGCGAATCCGGAACTGTCCCGCAACGGTGTACTCGTACGCGTACGTCCGCATGCCTGCATGGCCCATGCCTGCATGTCCGCATGCCCATACGCCCGCGTACGAGCGTCAGTCCGAGGACCTGCCGACAGTGCGCCCAGGCCGTCCGGCCCGGGTACCGATGACGTCCGGGCCTCGCGGAGTGGGCCGGTGGACGCGGCGTACCGCTGCGCAGAGCGCGTACGCCCGTGCCCCGAACCCATGCTCCCCGCAGGCCCCTTGCCGAGCGAGGGAGAGCCCCACGTGACCATCGCGCCAGCCGATCCGGCTTCAGCGACCGAGGCCACCGCGACACAGGCCGAGGCCGATGGAGCAGGAGCGGCCCGCCCGTCTCGCACCACCGCCCACGACAAAGGCCCGTCGGGCCGCCCCTCCGACTTGTTGCGGACGCTGACCGGGCTGACCGCTGACCTCCCCGACGCCGATCCGGGCAGGGTCGTTGCCGCCGCGCTGCGCGGCCGGTCCGCCCATGCGGACGGGGCGGAGCTGCGCGATCTGGCGACCGAACAGGCGGCCGGCCTCATCTCCGAGGACCCCGCCTACTCGAAGCTGGCCGCGCGCCTGCTGACGATCAGCATCGCCGCGGAGGCCGCCTCGCAGGGCGTACGGTCCTTCTCCGAGTCCGTCACGGTCGGGCACCGGGAAAGGCTCATCGCCGACCGCACCGCCGAGTTCGTACGGATCCACGCGGACCGGCTGGACGCGCTCATCGACCCCGAAAGGGACGACCGCTTCGGGTACTTCGGGCTGCGCACCGTCCACAGCCGCTATCTGCTCCGGCACCCGATCACCCGGCGCGTGATCGAGACGCCCCAGCACTTCATGCTCCGGGTGGCCTGCGGTCTCGCCGAGGACACCGCGTCCGATGCAGATACGGGCACCCGGTCCGTGGACGAAGTGGCCGCCCTGTACGGGCTCATGAGCCGTCTCGACTACCTTCCCTCCTCCCCCACCCTCTTCAACTCAGGTACGCGGCACCCGCAGATGTCGTCCTGCTACCTCCTCGACTCCCCGAAGGACGAGCTGGACTCCATCTACGACCGCTACCACCAGGTGGCCAGGCTCTCGAAGCACGCGGGCGGTATCGGCATCGCGTACTCCCGCATCCGTTCCCGCGGTTCGCTGATCCGCGGGACGAACGGGCACTCCAACGGCATCGTCCCGTTCCTGAAGACCCTTGACGCGTCGGTCGCCGCGGTGAACCAGGGCGGCCGGCGCAAGGGCGCGGCCGCGGTCTACCTGGAGACCTGGCACTTTGACATCGAGGAGTTCCTGGAGCTGCGCGACAACACCGGCGAGGAGGCCCGCCGTACGCACAATCTGAACCTGGCGCACTGGGTCCCGGACGAGTTCATGCGCCGGGTCGCCGAGGACCGCGTGTGGTCGCTGTTCTCCCCGTCCGACGTGCCCGAGCTGGTCGACCTGTGGGGCGAGGAGTTCGACGCCGCCTACCGCAAGGCCGAGGACGCGGGGCTTGCGAAGAAGACCATCCCGGCCCGCGATCTGTACGGCCGTATGATGCGCACCCTCGCGCAGACCGGCAACGGCTGGATGACCTTCAAGGACGCGGCCAACCGCACCGCCAACCAGACGGCTCTGCCCGGCCACACGGTCCATTCCTCCAACCTCTGTACGGAGATCCTGGAGGTGACGGACGACGGGGAGACCGCGGTCTGCAATCTGGGTTCCGTCAACCTGGGGGCGTTCGTGGACACGGCCTCCCAGGACATCGACTGGGAGCGGCTGGACCAGACCGTCCGCACCGCCGTCACTTTCCTCGACCGCGTCGTCGACATCAACTTCTACCCGACCGAGGAGGCCGGCCGGTCGAATGCGCAGTGGCGGCCGGTCGGCCTGGGCGCGATGGGCCTCCAGGACGTGTTCTTCAAGCTGCGGCTGCCCTTCGACTCACCGGAGGCTCGCCGGCTCTCCACCCGTATCGCCGAGCGCATGATGCTCGCCGCGTACGAGGCCTCCACCGACCTCGCCGAGCGCCCCCAAGCTCCCTCGGCCAGCTCCGGTGCAGGCGGGACCCCCATCGGCCCGCTGCCGGCCTGGGAGAAGACCCGTACGGCCCGGGGGGTGCTCCATCCCGACCACTACGACGTCGAGCTGACCTGGCCCGAGCGCTGGGCGGCCCTTCGCGAGCGCATCGCCACCACCGGCATGCGCAACTCGCTTCTCCTCGCGATCGCGCCCACCGCCACCATCGCGTCGATCGCCGGCGTGTACGAGTGCATCGAGCCCCAGGTCTCGAACCTGTTCAAGCGCGAGACGCTTTCCGGCGAGTTCCTCCAGGTCAACCCGTACCTGGTGGACGACCTGAAGCAGCTCGGAGTCTGGGACGCCCGCACCCGTGAGGCGCTGCGCGACTCCAGCGGCTCGGTGCAGGACTTCACCTGGATCCCCGACGATGTAAGGGCGCTCTACCGCACGGCGTGGGAGATCCCGCAGCGCGGACTCATCGACATGGCCGCCGCCCGCACCCCGTTCCTGGACCAGTCCCAGTCCGTGAACCTCATCCTTGAGACGCCGA
The DNA here is from genome assembly GCA_965650905.1 of uncultured Streptomyces sp. Lineage (GTDB taxonomy): Bacteria > Actinomycetota > Actinomycetes > Streptomycetales > Streptomycetaceae > Streptomyces. Next base: position 2,782 of record CBFGQM010000470.1, read on the forward strand.
CCATCGGCAAGCACTCCACGATGTACTCGTACTCCTGGAAGTCGGGTCTCAAGACGACGTACTACCTCCGCACACTCCCGGCGACCCGCAACGCCCGCG
>CBFGQM010000471.1:0-2834 GCA_965650905.1 uncultured Streptomyces sp.
GCGCGCGGGACAGCCTGGCAGCAGACGGTACGCCGCCTGTCGGGACGCCCCGTTCAGGTACCCGAGGCCAAGGAACTGGTCGCGCTCGGCGCCGCCGCGCAGGCCGCAGGGGTACTGACCGGCGAGGACCCGGCGGCTGTGGCCAGGCGCTGGGACACTGCGCGCGGACCGGTACTCGAGGCCGTGGAGCGGGACGAGGCGGCGCTCGCACGAATCGCCGGGGTACTCTCCGACGCGGCCCCGCTGCTGGAGCGCGAGCCGGATGCACTGACGAGGCGCGCCGCTGCGGGCACAGGTCACCAGTGACCAGGACAGCCCTGACAGGACAAGCCGGCAAGGACTGACGGAGGCATGATCGCACCGCTGCACGAGGCCCGTCCCAGCAGTCAAGGCCGCCGACTGCCCGACACGCAGCAGGGCATGCGCCGACGCAACCTCTCCCGTGTGATGCACACGATCAACGCCGAGGGGCCGCTGTCCCGTGCCGCCGTCGCCTCACGTATCGGGCTGACCCGGGCTGCCGTCTCCAACCTTGTGGACGAGTTGATCCGCTCCCAGCTCCTCGAGGAGCTGGGGCCCGAGCGGCCGGGCCGGGTGGGGCGCCCCGGCTCGGCGCTGGCCATCAGCGGCCACGGCCCCGCCGGGATCGGCGCGGAAGTGGGCGTCGACCACCTCGCCGTGTGCGCGGTGGATCTGCGCGGCGAGGTGCGGGCACGGGCTGTACGGCACGGCGCGAACCGCGGTCGGCCGCCCGAGCCGGTACTGCGGGAACTGACCGAGCTGGTAGGCCAGGTCGTCGCCGAGGCCGAACGGGAAGGTCTGTGGCCCGTAGGCCTCGCCGTCGCTGTGCCCGGCCTGGTGGGCCGCGACGCCCGGACCGTCGTGCGCGCCCCCAACCTCGACTGGCACGACACGGACCTCGGCGCGCTGCTGCCGGGCGAACTACCACTGACGGTCGACAACGAGGCGAACTTCGGCGGACTCGCCGAGCTCTGGCTCAACGAGGCGGCGCCGCGCGACTTTCTCCATGTCTCCGCGGAGATCGGCATCGGCGGTGCGGTGGTCGTGGACGGTCGCCTGCTGCGCGGTAGACACGGCTTCGCAGGCGAGTTGGGGCATGTACCGGTACGTCCCGCTGGGCCCACGTGTGCGTGCGGCGGCCGGGGCTGTCTCGAGCAGTACGCGGGCGAGGAAGCCGTGCTGCGTGCGGCCGGCCTGGAACCAGGAGCAGACCGCGTCCGACTGCTGTCCCAGCGCGCCGCAGAGGACGACAAGAAGGTACGGCGGGCCCTGCGCGGCGCCGGAACCGCGCTGGGCGTCGCGCTGACCGGCGCAGTCAATCTACTGGACCCCGAGGCCGTGGTGCTGGGCGGGGCCCTGTCCGAGCTCGCGCCCTGGTTGCTGCCGTCACTGGAACGGGAGTTGGCACGGCGCACGGCGGGTCCCGCCTGCGCCGTTTCCGTCTCCCGGCTCGGCTCCGAGGGTCCTTTGCTGGGCGCGGCGCACTCGGTGGTGCGGACGGTGCTCGACGATCCGGCGGCGCTGGGAAGCGGAGCATAGGCCGCAGCTCGGTTTCCCTCGGAGCCCCGGGCTCCTCGGGGGCGCGGTGGCTGCGGTTCCGGACCAGTGCCCGACTGCCTCACCATCACCGCCAGTCATACGCGCCTGGCACCACCTCGACCGCAGGACGGGCGAGGCGCAAGCTAGAACAAAGGAAGTGATCTACCGCGAACCCGGCGGAAGGAAGCGAGATGACCGAGCAACCCACCACCGGTCCCCCGCCTTGGCGTCTGGCAGGCGACTGGTTCGATGTATGCAAGTGCGCCATCCCGTGCCCTTGTACGTTCGCACAGGCCCCGACCTACGGCGACTGCGAAGGCGTGCTGGCCTGGCACATAAGGGAAGGCAACTTCAGCGACGTGCGGCTCGACGGCCTCAACGTACTGATGCTCGGCTCCTTCGTGGGCAACCCCTGGATCCGCGACCACACGGACGCCTACGCCGCGGTCTTCTTCGACGAGCGCGCTGACGAACAGCAGCGCGCCGCCCTGCAGGCGATCTTCGGCGGTGAGGCGGGCGGATGGCCCGCCGAGTTCGGCGAGATGTTCGGCCCCGAGATGAGGGGCATGGATTTCGCGTCCATCCGCATCGAGGTCGACGAGAACCTGGCAGCCTGGCGCGCGGAAATCCCCGGAAAGGTGACGGCAACCGCCGAAGCGCTGACCGGCCCGACCACCCCGGAAGGCGCACGGGTCCAGGTGCACAATGCCCCCGGCTCCGAGGTCGGACCCGGCCAGATCGCCACCTGGGGCCGCGCCACCACCGATCGGGCCGACGCCTTCGGTTTCACCTGGGACCGTTCGGGAAAGTCGAGCAAACACTTCCCCTTCGACTGGACCGGCCCGACCTGACCACACACCCCCGGCCGTCGCAGAGGCCGGGGGTGGCAACCACGGGGGACTTGAAGAGAAACCAGCAAGGGACGTGCCTGACGAGACCGCGCAGAGGGGCGCGCGCATGAGCAGAGGTGAAGCACCGCGGCTGCTGGTGACGGTGTTCTCAGCGCCCGCATTGTCACGGTTCATGCCGATAGCCATGGTCGTGGGGACTATGTTCTCGCTCGTCAACCAGGACGCGGTGATCGCGGCCGGGGATGCCATGGCCGCGACACCTGGTTGGCGCGTGATGTTCAACGGTCTGGTGCCGTTCTGTTGTCGAGTGCGGGCTTCTTCAGCTGCCGGCGAGCGACCTGGCGGACGATGACCAGGTGAGTCACATGCCGTCCATCGACGGCATCGAATCCTGCAGCCCCGGCAGCAGCCAGTCTTGGAACG
>CBFGQM010000472.1:0-2827 GCA_965650905.1 uncultured Streptomyces sp.
GCTTGTGCGTGCGCATCTCGAAGTGCTCGCGCGAGTCCTTGTACTTGTGCGGCGACTTGATGACGCAGTACACGTTCTTCTCAGTGGGCAGCGGCACCGGGCCCGCGACCGACGCACCAGTGCGCGTCACCGTCTCGACGATCTTCTTCGCCGAGGAGTCGATGACCTCGTGGTCGTAAGCCTTGAGCCGGATGCGGATCTTCTGTCCCGCCATGGCTACTCCGTAGTCCTGTCTCTCGTAAAACGCTCTGGCGTCCCCGGGGGTACGCGCCTCATCTCCGACCCACGCGGTCGGGCGTGTCGCTCCCTCGCTGACACGGATGTCCACAGGACATCCCTTCCAGGGGGTGCGATCGTCGACCGCGGAACCGGGGGTGAGACACCCACCGGGCGCCTGGCCGGTACCCCGCTGACACTTCCCGGAAGATTCCCGTACGTCCGCCCCAGCGCTGCCTCACGACAGTTGGGACGACGAGTACTGTGGGACTCGCTTCCGGTCCTCCCGGCGGGAGGCGCGCAGCATCGGCACTCAACCGAGCAACCCGGATAGTCTGCCATACGGGGCATGGGACTGGCCAATCGAGCTGTAGAGAGTACCCGGGCAGTGCCCCTCGTCAAACCGGAGGGGCGCAAGGGGGGCGCCGCAGGTGGGCACACGGATGTCATATGTGCGCGCGCAGAGGCCAGTGGATCAACTGACACCCTCTGTGCCAGGGTGACGCCATGAATGACTTCGGGGGCGGTCAGTGCTCGCCAGGGCAGCGGCGGTCTCGTCTCGCCGACTACGCGGACATGGCCGGACCGCCACGTACGGCGGACACGACGGGGCGGCCGCATGCAGCGGGCCGGTCACGAACCGCTCCACCGGCTCCGCCCGCCGCTCCTGGGCCGATCACTGAAACGCGGTCCCCCACGGACCCGGCCGAGGCCGGCAGCCGCGAGGTGTCCGAAGAGGAGACGGCCGCACGGCTTGCCGAGTTCGCTGCCTCGCTGGAGATGTTCCGGGGCACCGCGGTGCTCGTCCCGCTCCGTGATGACGGCTGGCTGACCGCGGACACCGGCGGCGTCCGGTGGATTCTGGCGTTCTCCGACGAGTCGGCGCTGGCCCGGTACGCGCTGGCCCGCGGCGAGGACGGCGACGAGTGGCCGTACGAGACGGTGCTCGGCGCGCGGCTGTTGGACGCGGGGGTGCCCGAGGTCGGGGTGCCGTGCGGCGTGGCACTGGACGCGGCCGACGGCCCCGAGTACGCGGTGCTCTTCCCGCCCGTGGCCGGGATCGTGCCCGACGCGTTCGCGGTGGACAGGGGCTTCACGGGTCGTGCGGACGCAGCCGACGAGGAGGGGGCGCAGCGGTGAGCGCGGGCGGCAAGGACCTCAGCACTCAGGGTCTGGATGAGATCGCCAAGGGGCTGACGCTGGCCCTGGACGAGCTGAGGGAACTCGGCATGGTCGGCGAGGCAGGTGCCGGCCGCGGGTTCGGCGACCTCGCCCTGTCGGGCCTCGACCTGGGGCACGAGGGGTTGGCGGGCAGCTTCTCCTCGTTCTGTGAGCGGTGGGAGTGGGGCGTGCGCTCGCTGATCAACGAGGGCAATGCGTTCGCCGCGAAGACGGGCCTGGCGGCAGGCACTTATTACGAGACCGACCAGTACGTCGAGGGCACGATGAAGGTCGCGGTGAACGCGGTGAGGGGCAACCCGTACGCGTCCGAGGACGAGATCACCAGGCAGAGCTGGGGCGAGATCCTGTCGGACAACGCCTACCGGGACGCGGACTACAGCGAGGAGTCCTTCGACAAGGCCTGGGACAACAGCGTGCAGGGCTGGAAGGACGCCAGTCGCGACGTGATGACCTCGCACACCATCGGCCCGCTCAACCCTGCGGACACACATGAGTACTTCGGAATATCCGATGCCGAGTACGACAGGATGATCGACGGCGCCTCCGGCCCCTCTCCCGAGGAACGAGCCCGGCAGCAGGGCGGGGACGCGGGCTGATGGGTGTCTTCGGCGATATCGGCCGCGGCTTCAACGACGGCCTGGACGCGCTGGAAGACGGTGTAGACGCAGGCAAGCGAGTGCTCGGCGAGGGCATCGACTACGCCACCGACAAGGTGGGCGACGAGCTCGACCGCGTCGGCCTGCACGGCGCCGCGGACACCGTCGAGGACTGGGGTGACGGCGTCGCCTCCGACCTCGGCGCCACGCCCGGCGAACAGCAGCTCGGCCAGACCGAGGAGGCCGACGAGCTCGTCCACGGCAACCCCGGCGCGATCCGTGCGAGCGCCGGGCACCTCAAGGACTTCAGCGCCGCCTTCGACAAGGTCGGCTCCGGACTGAGGAAGGTCGACTCCTCCGGCTGGCAGGGCCGGGGCGGCGAAAGCTTCCGCAAGAAGTTCGACGTGCACCCCACGAAGTGGCTGCACTCTGCGGACGCCTGCGAGACGGCAGCCGATGCCCTGAAGGCCTACGCGGACACCGTGCAGTGGGCGCAGCGTGAGGCCCGGGACGCCATCGAATTACACAAACAGGGCAAGCGCGCGTCCGAGGACGCCGCCAGGGCGTACAACGCGCGCGTCGACGCTTACAACGCCAACGTCAAGGCGGGCCAGGACCCTGGACCCAGGCCCGAGCCGTTCCGCGACCCGGGCGATGCCGACATCAGGGCAGCGTGGGAAAAGCTCACCGAGGCCCGCAGACAACGGGACAGCGCCGCCATACACGCCCAGGACAAGGTCGAAGAGGCGCTGGCTCACGCCCCCGCAAAGCCGCCGCTGCTGGACCGCCTCGGCAGCGACATCGCCGACGGTTACCAGGCGGTCAACGTCGAG
>CBFGQM010000473.1:0-2779 GCA_965650905.1 uncultured Streptomyces sp.
GGGGCGGGCGCCGGCCGAGGCCGAGGGGAGGGGCCCGGAGCCCCGCGTCGATCTGGGGCTGAACTACCCCTGCGCCGAAGGGCAGGCCGAGCTGCTTGCCGCCGGCCTCGCGCCGCTGCTTCGGGCCGATGTGCTCGCGGAGGTCACGCGGGCGGCGCCCGCCACCGGGACGGCCGCCGCGCGAGAGGCGGTCGCCGGGCTGGTGGGCGGTCCGGGGTGGCGGCCCGGTCCGGGGCGGGTCGTCTTCGCGGGGAACGCCCGTCAGGCCATCGCCGGCGCGCTCGCCTCGCTCGTCCGGCCGGGAGGGCGCGTCGGCGTCGAGGCGCTGACGTATCCGCTGGTCAAGGAGATCGCGGGGCGGATCGGGGTCACACTCGTACCGCTCGCGATGGACGAGGAGGGGGTGCGGCCCGATGCCGTGGTCGCCGCTCATCGCGCGGCACCGCTGTCCGCCGTGTACGTCCAGCCGACGCTCCACAATCCCACCTCCGTGACGATGGGGGACGCAAGGAGGCGCGAATTCGCCGGGACGGTGAGGGTGCTGGGCCTGCCCGTTGTCGAGGATCGGATGTGGTCCTTTCTGCGGGACGGCAGGGAGGGGCCGACTCCCTTCGCCTCCTACGCCCCCGAGCGCACGTACCTCGTCGACGGGCTCTCCAAGCGCGTCGCCCCCGGGCTCACCGTCGGTTTCCTCGTTGTGCCGAAGGAGCGGGTGGACACGGTGGCGGACGCGCTGCGGTCCGGTGGGTGGACCGCGGGGCGGTTCGCGCTGGAAGCGACTGTGCGGTGGATCGCGGGCGGGACCGTCGGGTGGCTCGTGGCAGCCAAGCGGGCGGACGCGCGGGCGCGGCAGCGGGTTGTGGAGAAGTGGCTCGGGGAGTTCGCCGTACGGGCCGATCCGTGCGCGTATCACGCCTGGTGGGAGCTGCCGCCGCCGTGGCGCGCGGACACGTTCGCGGCGGCAGCGGCGGCGCGCGGGATCGCGGTCACGCCGGGGCCGGTTTTCGCCGTGGAGCCGCGGCGCTCGGCGGGTACGGCGAACTCGGCGGGCACGGTGGTTGGGTCGGCGGGCTCGGTCGGCTCGGCGAACTGGGCGGGATCGGCGGTGGGCACGGCGGGCCTGCCCCAGCACGCCGGCCCGACCATGTCCCCGGCGGACGCCGTCAGGCTCGGGCTCGCGTCTGTTCCGGTACCGGTTCTGGAGGATGCCCTGCGGACCCTGCGCGACGTCGCGCGCGGCGGCCCGTGAGCCACGCCGTCGCCGCCACCGTGAGGCCCAGCGCGAGGATGAACCAGGTCGCCGTACGGAGTGTGAACGTGAGGGCGTCGTAGACGGCGCCCGCCGCGGCGCGGGAGACGTGCGGCGGCAGGTCGTCGAGGGCGAGATCGCGTCCGACTGCGATGGCCAGCACGAGGAGCCCGGCGCCCAGGGCCAGGCCCAGCGCCGTCGCCGTGACCGCGCGGCGGCGGCGTACCGAGAGGAGAATGCCGCCGACGGCCAGCGCGACCGCCGCGAGCGGCAGCCAGAAACCCGCGATCTCCAGCACGCGGAACCCCTTCCGCAGTGGTGCCAGTTCCCGGGCCTCGAAGACCGTGATCTCGGTGTGCGCCACCGGGATACGGTGCGCCAACGGCACACGGTCGTCGGCCAGGCGGTCCTTGAGCCGCTCGGTGACGGGCGCGAGGTCGACGGTGACGGCGGTGTCGCGGTCGCTGCGCAGGGCCCGCAGTATGGCGTCGTGCGTGGTCCGGTTCGCCATGTCCCAGGTGGTGCGGAAGGCCGGCGTGCCGGTGAAGGACCCCACCGCCTCGTGCACGAACACGCGGACCTCCCCCTCGAGAGGTCCGGCCTCGACCTCCGACATGATCCCGTCGGTGACCGTGTCCGTGATCGCGCGCCGCACGTCGGGCCCGGAGGCGAGCGGCCCCATGGTCGCGACATACCACCCCGTATCACCTATGTCGTACTTCACCCAGGCCGCGAGCCCGCCGAGCGGCATGAGGAGGCAGCCGAGGACGATCAGTACTGCCGAGAGGACTTTCCGCACCCCTCAAGCAAGAGCCCTGGCCGCGCCCTGCGCCATCGGGGGCCGGCCGGGGTGACTGCATCCGGACGCGGATTGCGTTCTTCCGGGGGAACACCCCGGTCGTCGGTCACTTGAGGTTGTAGAGCCGCATCGTCACCGGGCCGAAGACCGCGACGAACAGGCCGGCGGCAGCCCAGTGACCAGGCGATCTCCTCGCCCGGCCAGGAACCGGCCATCCTTCGGTCCTTCCCGGTTCCGGCTTCGGCTTCGGGTCGAGTGGAGGGTTCACCCGAACGGGTGTTTCCTGGTGGTGGGGGACGACGGTTCCTGGAGCTTCTCGGGCTCGGCTGGGAGTGGGTGCCCGGCGGGCGGGAGCCTGGGGAGAGGGCAGGCCCGGAAGGGATGCGTGGGTGAGACCGGGCCGCCCGCACAGACCTGAGGCCCCGGCTTGGGAGAGCCGGGGCCTCAGGCAATGCCGCGTCGACGCTCGCTCCGCGGCGCAGGTCGGGGGTCGGGAATCAGCCCTCCGTCGTGTAGAGCCGGTAGAACACCGCCACGAACACCCCCGCCGCGACCACGCACGCGATGACCGCGGACTTGAGGACGCTCGCGTCGGTGAGGCTGTAGATGAAGCCGAGCGCGATGCCCGCGAACGCCGTCCACGCGCAGGCGCGCAGCTCGCGCCCCAGGCGCGGACCGATCACGTGCAGGCCCAGGTAGACCGCCGCGAAGACGATCGCCGACACCACGCC
>CBFGQM010000474.1:0-2727 GCA_965650905.1 uncultured Streptomyces sp.
TGAACGAATTCGTCAATCCGGTCCTTTACACCACGCTGGCCACCAGCACACCCGCCACCGAGATCGACACCACCTTGTTGACGTTGCCGACCAGGCCCAGCAGCGCATTCGCCGCCAGCACCTGATCCTCGCCGACCAGGGACGGCACCAGCCCCGACGCGGCCGGCACGAACACAGCGGTACCCACCCCGGCCAGCGCCTGCAGCACCACCAGCGCCATCAGCCCGGCGTGCCCAGTCACCAACAACAAACCACTCACGGCCTGGACAGCGCATCGCAGCACATCGGCACCCACCATCAGCCTCCGGCGCGGCCACCGGTCCCCCAGCACCCCGCCAGCCAGCACCAGCACCGCAACCGGGATCCGGTTCGCGGCCAAAACCACACCCACTCCGCCCGGCCCAGCGACATCCAGTGCGGCGAACGCGATCGTCAACGGCACCAGACTGTCGCCGAACAACGACGCTGCCTGACCAAGGAGATACCGGCGGAACCGGGCAGCGCGCAGGACACTCATGCGCCACACCCGACCACACAGTGCGCACCGGTGGAACCCGTCGACGCGGACTGCGGGAATGTGCGAGTACGTGGGGCGGGCGACGACGACGGCGCGACCGAGTACGGGGTGGCTGCTCACATCGAGAGTGTTGAGTGCCCGGCGGAGAATCAAGGCCGGATCATTCTCGGCACCCCTGGCGGTGGACTGGACATGCGCCCCGGTGAACACTGGGGCGCCGGCGGCCGTCTCTCGTTCCCCGTGGGAGATGGCAGCCGAAAACGTCCGCCGCCGCAGCCGTTTGCCGGCTCCTACATGGACGCCCCGGCGATTCACCGTGAGCGGCTGAGTACGCAGCAGCTCGCAGGCCGCTCGTGCTGCTGGTGCAGCGGGACTCCGGGCCCCAGGTTTCCGGTGCCGATACTGCGGGATGACGCCCTGTTCCGTCCGGTACTCCGGCCTTCCAGTCCGCGGCGGTCTGCTCAACCGGGCGCTGAGCGATGGCGCAGCTCGTCCATCCCATCGCGGCCTGGCGGCCCTCCGAGCCCAACGTCCTACCGATGTGGATACTGCTGCACAACGACGTCACACGTCCCGGTCTCTCAGCTCCCGTCGACGTGGTTGCTCAGCCGGGTGCCCTCCGCAGGATCTCCGCCTGGCTGACGACCCGGTCATCGATGCGGAACCGGTCTTGTCGCGGCTGCCTGTCCCGCCCGCTGCTCCTGGGCTTGAACCGTCCCAATTCGAGTCCCTTTGCGTGTGTGGTCGGGCCCCAGCCTCAGACAGGCGCACCACGGCACAAGAGTGCCTCGCGCCATCCCGGCCCTCGCGGCATGTCGGCGGATATGGGGAGAAGCACCCGGTAGTCCTGCTGGTGCAGAGTGGGACTACCGGAGGCTTCGCGGTGGTCGCCCGGAGCCGACGGGGGGCGGCGCCGGGCGACGTTCAGGGGGAGCTAGTGCCGCGTCAGGCAACGTTCGCCCTGTCGTGACGCGTCGTCCGGGTGTCGGTCCGGGCGGCACGGACACGCCATGCTGTTCTCGTGGCAGAACGAGTACAGGTGCGGGAGATCGACGATGACGAGGGCCATCGGCTGCTGCGGATCATCCGCAGGGGCACCGGATCGGTGGTGACCTGGCGGCGGGCCCAGATGGTCCTGCTGTCCGCGCAGGGCATGCCCGTGGCGAAGATCGCTGAAGTGTCGTTCACCAGCGACGACCGGGTCCGCGACGTGATCCACAACTTCAACACTGACGGCTTCGACTCCCTCTACCCCAAGTACAAGGGCGGCCGGCCGAAGACCTTCACGCTGCCCGAGCGCCGCGAGATCAAGAAGATCGCCAAGTCCAAGCCCACCGAGCACGACCTGCCGTTTTCCACCTGGAGCCCGAGCAAGCTGGCGGACTTCCTGGTTGCCGAGGGGGTGGTCGACGACATCAGCCACGAGGGCCTGCGCATCCTGCTCCGCGAGGAAGGCGTCTCCTTTCAACGCCTGAAGACCTGGAAGATCTCCCGCGACCCCGACTACGCCGCAAAGAAGGCCCGGGTCGAGCACCTCTACGCGATCGCCGACGGCGAGGTGATACCCGAGGGCGGCGAGCCCGAAGTGGTCTTCTGCATGGACGAGTTCGGACCGCTCAACCTGATGCCCCACCCCGGCTGGCAGTGGGCCGAACGCGGGGGCAAGCACAAGGCCCCCGACCGGGAACCACGCCGCAGGCGCCGGGCCACCTACAACCGCTACGGCGGGGTACGGCACCTGTTCGCAGCCCTGGACCTGGCCAAAGACAAGCTCTATGGCCACATCAAGCTGGTCAAGAGGCGGACGCAGTTCCTGGAGTTCTGCCGCTACCTGCGCACCCTCTACCCGCCCGAGACCCGCATCGCGATCGTCTGTGACAACTACTCCCCGCACCTGACCACGAAGAGGTGCCAGCGGGTCAGCACCTGGGCGGACGCGAACAACGTCGAGATCGCCTACACCCCTACCAACAGCTCCTGGCTCAACCGCGAGGCCCAGTTCACCGCCCTGCGCTACTTCACCCTCGACGGCACCGACCATGCCGACCATAAGGAACAGGGCAGCATGATCCGCCGCTACATCATTTGGCGAAACCGCCACGCCGACGACCGGCACCTCCGCGCCGTCGTCGACAGGGCGAACGTTGCCTGACGCGGCACTAGGTCCTGTCTGGAGTTCAGATCATGGATGTGGTGCGATGCTGCGGAGC
>CBFGQM010000475.1:0-2699 GCA_965650905.1 uncultured Streptomyces sp.
TTCCAGGCATGAACCATTTAGGCTCCGGGCACGTCCTCATGAACAAACCGGCAACCCAGCCGGGAGGACCGACCCTGACAAACAGTGCGAACCCGTAAGACACGAAGACACGCAATACGGCTTATTCGCCGCCAACCGGCAGCAGACAGCCGACTCGGAGAGAAGTTTTTTCGAGGAAGAGCCACGAGCGGGAACGTTTTGGGCCTGGTTGGATGTTGACCCTGGTACGACAGCTCGTCGAGCTAGAGAAGAGGCGACGTGACTACTGTTCTGACCCCCGCGAGCCCACTGACGGCCGCTGACCGTTGCGACCGTTGCGGCGCCCAGGCATATCTGCGCGTCGTCCTCCTCAGCGGTGGTGAACTGCTCTTCTGCGCCCATCACGGTCGCAAGTTCGAGCCAGAACTCAAGAAGATCGCCGCTGAGATACAGGACGAGACGGAGCGACTGACGGCCGTCCCGGCAAGCGCCGACGACCAAGAGCGCTGACACTCCACGACGAGCCATCTCCGGCACAGGCCGGTGTCCGGGCGGCCGCCATTCATTCCAGTGGCGGCCGCCCGGACTCGTACCCGGCGATGCTTTCGCAAACTGTCAGCGGCCCTCGCCCAGCGTCCTGACAGCATCGGAGATCCGGGCATACACGCCCGGGCTGCCGACCCGCCCGCAGCCATTCCCCCACGACACGAGGCCGATCAGCCGCCCCTGGGCGACCAGCGGCCCGCCGCTGTCCCCCTGACAGGCGTCCCGGCCACCGGTCGGCTCCCCCGCACACAGCATGGACCGGGACAGATAGGTGCCGCCCGCACTGCCGGGATACGCCCTCTCGCAGACGGCGTCGGACAACACCTGAACCCGCGCGGCCCGCAGACCGCGCACATAGTCGCCTGCGCCCGTGACGTCGCCCCAGCCGTAGACCGTGGCGCCCGTACCCGGCCTGTAGGCCGGGTCACCTGGGGCCGCCATGCGAATCACCGAGTTCGCAGGGAGGGGCTCGGCAAGAGAGAGCACAGCGAAGTCGCCGGCGTTCGTGTAGCGGCTGTACGCCGGATTGACCCATATACGACGCACCCGGATCTCCCTGCCCCCATGAGCCAGTAGGTCCCCGCGCCCCGCGATCACCTTCAGATCGCGGATCTGCTGCGCGGGCGCGCCCAGCACCCCCTCACTCGTGCAATGGGCCGCCGTCAGCACCGTCGAGCGGCCGACAACCGCGCCCCCGCAGAACTGCCCCGCACGCATACCCCCGAACCGGTCGCGGCTGGACAGCGCCACCGTCCAGGGACTCTCGGAGATCTCGACTGGATAGCCGCCTGTGACGACGCTGTCGGCCGCTGCGGCGGCAGGGTACGCCGGCGCTATCACCGCTGCCGCGGTTGTGAGAGCCACCAATCGGGCGAAAGGACGGCACACACACGCTCCTCACTCTTGGTTCCTGAGATCAAACCTAGAGTGACCCACCGGATGCGGGCGCGCACGCCGCGCAGACCCGAGGGCCGGGCCCCTGTACTCAAGGTCTAGTGGCCATGCCGGCCGTTCTTGAAACGGTCGAAGACCACGGCGCCGGCCCTTGCAGAGAGGCCTCCTTTGTCGTCGGTGTCGCCGGAGCGGGCGGGTCACTGGGCGCGTGCGATCGCTGGCCGGGCGAGATGGCGGTGGCACCGCGCATCCCCTGGGCGTCGTCCCAGCCGAGGATCTTGACGCACAGTGTTGAACGGCCTTGGCACCAGCAGCGTTGCGCTTGCACGAAAAAGCGCCCCCTGACCCGTAAATCTCGAGGTCAGGGGCGCTTTCGAGGGACCGACTCAGTCGAGGTAGTCGCGCAGGACCTGCGAGCGCGACGGGTGACGCAGCTTTGACATCGTCTTGGACTCGATCTGGCGGATGCGCTCACGCGTCACGCCGTACACCTTGCCGATCTCGTCCAGAGTCTTCGGCTGACCGTCGGTGAGACCGAAACGCATGGAGACGACGCCCGCCTCGCGCTCGGACAGAGTGTCGAGAACGGAGTGCAGCTGCTCCTGGAGCAGCGTGAAGCTGACGGCGTCGGCCGGGACGACGGCCTCGGAGTCCTCGATGAGGTCACCGAACTCGCTGTCGCCGTCCTCGCCCAGCGGGGTGTGCAGCGAGATGGGCTCGCGGCCGTACTTCTGGACCTCGATGACCTTCTCCGGGGTCATGTCGAGCTCCTTGGCCAGCTCCTCCGGGGTGGGCTCGCGGCCCAGGTCCTGGAGCATCTGGCGCTGCACGCGCGCGAGCTTGTTGATGACCTCGACCATGTGCACCGGGATACGGATGGTGCGGGCCTGGTCGGCCATCGCGCGGGTGATGGCCTGACGGATCCACCATGTGGCGTACGTCGAGAACTTGTAGCCCTTGGTGTAGTCAAACTTTTCTACCGCGCGGATCAGGCCGAGGTTGCCCTCCTGGATGAGGTCCAGGAAGAGCATTCCACGGCCCGTGTAGCGCTTGGCCAGGGAGACCACGAGGCGGAGGTTGGCCTCGAGGAGGTGGTTCTTGGCGCGGCGGCCGTCCTCGGCGATGATCTCGAGCTCGCGCTTGAGTTTCGGGGCCAGCTTGTCGGCGTTGGACAGCTTGTCCTCGGCGAACAGACCGGCCTCGATGCGCTTGGCGAGCTCGACCTCCTGCTCGGCGTTGAGCAGCGGGACCTTGCCGATCTGCTTGAGGTAGTCCTTGAC
>CBFGQM010000476.1:0-2691 GCA_965650905.1 uncultured Streptomyces sp.
GGCACGCACGTCGCAGCGTTGTCGGGCTCCCCCCGATACGCCCTGTTTCGGGGCGACCCTCCGCCTTGCGATCGCACGCACCAGACGCCAGGGGGCCCGCCCTTCGGGCGGACGGCGCTACTTTCGAAACACGCCCTAGCGCACCACCCGCGAAGCGCCCCGCGCCGCGCGGGCAATCGTGACGACCGCCTTCTCGAGGGCGTACTCGGGGTCGTCCCCCCCGCCCTTGACTCCCGCGTCGGCGTCGGCCACCGCACGGAGGGCGACCGCAACGCCGTCCGGGGTCCAGCCCCGCATCTGCTGACGCACCCGGTCGATCTTCCATGGGGGCATACCGAGTTCACGGGCCAGGTCAGCCGGACGGCCCCCGCGCGCGGCGGACAGCAGCTTGCCGATGGCCCGCACGCCCTGCGCCAGTGCGCTGGTGATCAGCACCGGGGCGACGCCCGTCGAGAGCGACCACCGCAGCGCCTCCAGCGCCTCCGCCGCCCGTCCCTCGACGGCCAGGTCGGCAACGGTGAAGCTGGAGGCCTCGGCCCGGCCGGTGTAGTAGCGCCCGACGACGGCCTCGTCGATCGTCCCCTCGACGTCCGCGACAAGCTGCGTCACGGCGGAAGCCAGCTCCCGCAGGTCGCTCCCGATCGCATCGACAAGGGCCTGGCACGCCTCGGGCGTGGCCGACCGCCCGAGCCTGCGGAACTCACCGCGCGCGAACGCCAGCCGATCCGCCGGCCTCGTCATCTTGGGGCAGGCGACCTCCCGCGCCCCCGCCTTTCGTGAGGCATCGAGCAATCCCTTGCCCTTGGCCCCGCCGGCGTGCAGCAACACCAGCGTGATCTCATCGGCGGGCGTCCCGAAATATGCCTTCACGTCCTTGATCGTGTCGGCCGACAGATCCTGCGCGTTCCGCACGATCACGACCTTCCGCTCGGCGAAGAGCGAGGGGCTCGTCAGCTCGGCGAGAGTGCCGGGCTGCAACTGGTCCGGCATGAGGTCCCGTACATCGGTGGCCGCGTCGGCCGCCCGCGCGGCGGCCACCACCTCCTGCACGGCACGATCGAGCAACAGATCCTCCTGCCCCACGGCGATCATGACGGGAGCGAGCAGGTCTGCGGTGTCTGCGGGTTCAGTCTTCCTGGCCATCGCGCTCAAGCATCCCACGCACCACTGACAACGGCCCCGCCCCCGAGCCCGGCCCCACGACTACGGCTCCTCGCGCCACCCCTCCCACTCGCCCGCGAACTCGTCCAGTTCCCCGGCGTCGAGCCGCCCCTCGGCGTCCCTCAGGACCACCAGCCACTGCGCGTCCTCGGCGTCGTCCTCACCGGCCAGGGCGTCCCGTACGAGCTGCGGCTCCTCGTAGAGCGTGAACCGCTCCCCGAGCACCTCCGCCGCCTCCGCCGCGGCATCGCGGTCGGGCAGCACCAGCACATGTCTCACATCGCTCACAGGGATATTTTCCGGTACGCCAAAAGCACATCGCGCCGAGGGCGGCCGACCGCCGAGAATCCAGGTCGGCTCACCGAAACCGCGGATCCAGTCGCTGAATCGCCGGTCAGCTCTTGGGAACGACCTGCACGTCCAGGTCGACCCGGATGCTGGGCCCTACCACCGCGATGCCCCGCGCGAGCATCGTCTGCCAACTCACCGTGAAGTCGTCGCGGCGCAACTCGGTGGTGGCCCGGCACGCCGCCCGCACCTCGCCCTCCATGCCGCGGCCGGTCCCCAGGTACTCGGTGTCGAGCGTGACCGTACGCGTCACACCGTGCAGCGACAGCGCCCCGGTGACCGCCCATCGATTGCCGCCCTTGTGGACAAAGCGGTCGCTGTAGAACTCCAGCGTCGGGAACCGGTCGACGCCGAGAAAGTCCGCGGACCGCAGATGGTCGTCCCGCATCTTCACATTGGTGTCGATGGACGAGGCATCGATCACCACGTGCATCGCCGTACGCTCCGCCTGCTCGGCAACCCGTATCACACCCGCGAAGGTGTTGAACCGGCCGTGAATGCGGGCCAGTCCGATGTGCCGCGCGGTGAACCCGATCGAGGAATGCGTCGGCTCGATCTCCCAGTCCCCCGGCTCCGGCAGCGCGGGCGGTTCGATGACCTGAAGTGTCACATCGCCGAGCGAGGCCAACGCACTCTCCCCCACCGTGGCGGTCGCCCGGTACGGCGTATATCCATCCGCCGACACCGCGAGTCGGTACTCACCGGGAGGAACGGTCGCAACGAACGACCCGAACGGATCCGCTCCGCCGCTGACCATCTTGCGGCCCATGGCGTCACTGACCACGAACTCCGCATGCGGCACCGGTTGATCGACCGGGTCCAGCGCCCGGCAGCTGAGCACTCCGGCGCCGCTCGGCATCGGCACCCCGGCCAGGAGACCCTTCCGTTGCACCCGGCTCTTACGGTTTCCCAACCAGCGGCCCACCATCTACGAACACCTCACACAACGTGAAAGAAATAAGACATGTTGGCGAAGAGGCATTCGACCACTAGCGCGGCTTGCGGGGCAACACTCGACCACATCACGGGAATCAATCACCTGAGCCGGACTTGGGCGCGAGTAGCCGGAAATTGCTGTTCCACTCACCTTCTGCCTCAGGGACTCGCCGGCCTGCCTCAGTCCTCCGCCACCCACAGACGATCCCCCTCTCCGGCGACGGCCAGCGCCCCGTCCTCGTCCGT
>CBFGQM010000477.1:0-2587 GCA_965650905.1 uncultured Streptomyces sp.
CCACACGCCCGAGCAGCAGGCCATCGCCGAGCTGCCCGACGTCAAGGTACGCCTGGGCAACCTCAACGCCAACAACCAGCAGAAGGGCGTCGACTCCCTGATCCGCACCGATCTGGAGTCACTGGCCCGGCACCGTGCCATCAGCGACGCGGCGCTCGTCGGGGGCGACGAGGACCTGGCCTCCGCGGTCGAGGCGGCGCAGGGGTACGGGGCCCGGGTCCACCTCTGGGGCATCGAGGCGCCGGAGGGGCGCAATCAGGCGGAGCCGCTGCTCTGGGAGGTCGACAGTCAGCGGACCTTCGACCTCGAGTTCTTCAAGCCGTACGTCGCGGGACGGACCGCCGCCTCCTACGATGTGTCGGTCGTGACGCGTCCCACACGGGAGGATGTGCGCTTCGTCGGGGCGCAGATCGCCGCGAAGTGGCTGGGGGCGCGGGGGCGGGAGGCGCTGGTGGAACTGCTGCCCGGGCATCCGTATCTGCCCGGGCCGGTCGACCAGGATCTGCTGGTGGAGGCCGAGGGGTTGCTGCAGTACTCGCTGCGGGGGCAGGCGGATCTGCGGCGGACACTGCGGGACGGTTTTTGGGAGCACTTGCAGGCGCAGTACTAGGGCGTGCCAGACGCCGCGGGGCAGGCGGGACTTGCGAAACACGCCCTAGCTGGTACAGGCCCTGGAACGGCCAGGTCCGTTCCAGGCTGCGTCGGTGCGTCGGTGCGTCGGTGCGTCGGTGCGTCGGTGCGTCGGTTCGCCGACCTCTAATCCAGCTGGTCCCAGAAGGTGGCCAGGGCCGCGGCCGTCTCCAGGGGACGGTCCGTGTTGGGGGAGTGCTCGGCTCCCCGTACGACCGTGCGGTGGGCGTTGAGGCGTACGGCCATGTCGTCCAGGAGCGCGATCGGCCATGTGTCGTCGACTTCGCCGGACAGGACGTGGATGGGGAGCGGTACGGCGGCCAGTTCGGCGACGCGGTCGGGCTCCGTGCACAACTGGCGGCCGGTGGCGGTGAGTTGAGCGGAGCTGTTCAGGAGCCAGCGCTGCCTGAGGTTTTGGAGGTCCCCGAGCCCGGCGTCCGGCTCCTTCTGGCCGGCCGCGTCCTCCGGGGGCTCCAGTGCCTGGATCGCGTCCCACACCTGCGGCATGTTCATCACGGCGAGGCCGTCCCGCAGCAGCTTGACGCGTTGCTGCTGTGAGGGGGAGATCTCGGCCGGGCCGGAGGACATGAGCGTGAGCGAGCGGAATCGGGTGGCGTCCAGCAGTACGGCGGCCCTGGCGACGAGGCCGCCGAGCGAATGTCCCACGAGGTGGAAGCGGTTGGTCGGAGCGCCGGCCGACACGTTCGCCTGCTCGCCGGCCGACGCGCTGGTCAACGTGTCTACCTGCGCGAACACGTCCCGCGCCAACTCGCCCAGTGCATAAGGGGCTTCGTCGTCCCTCGGGCCTGGTGTCTCGTACTGCCCCCGTCCGTCCACGGCGATGGTCCGATACCCGGCCGCCGCCAGCGGCTCGTGCAACGCGATGAAGTCCTCCTTGCTGCCGGTGTAGCCGGGCAGCAGCAGCGCGGTTCCCTTCGCTGCGGCGCCAGGGGCCACGGGGGCGTCGATCACGGCGAACTCGCCGCGTGCGGTGCCGAGCCGATACGCGTGAGCGCCGGGCGGCGGGACGAAGGTGGGGGGCCTGCTCATGACGAGGAGGCTATCGGGGAAGCCGGGGGCGTGGTGCTGGGGCGGGGTGCGTTGTCGGGGCGCGGGGGCGCTGTCCCCGATCGACCGCCCTCGTCCGCGGCTGACGCCCGCTGGGGCACGTGGGCACGTGGGCGCGTGGGCGCGTGGGAACGCCGACGGCCCGGCCCCAGATGATCTGAGGCCGGGCCGTCGGGTGAGGCTCAGCTCTCCGGTGCCTGGGTGGCTGCTGCCGCCTTGCGCGTACGGCGGCGGGGCTTGGCCTCCGGCGCGTCGGTGCCGGCGTCGGCGGCTGCGGCCGCTGTCTTGCGGGTGCGGCGCGGCTTGGCCGGGGCGGCCTCGTCGATGACGGCCTCGGTCGCCTGGGCCGGGATGCCGACTTCGGCGGCTTCAGTGGCTTCGGTGACCTTACGGGTGCGGCGGCGCGGCTTGGTCTCGGTGCCCTCCGCCGTGTCCACGGCGGCCGACGTGGTCTTCCGCGTGCGGCGCGGCTTGGGCTCCGTCGCTACCGCGACCGCTGTGCCCTCAGCCGTGTCCAACGCGGCCTTGGCCGCCTTGCGGGTGCGACGGCGCGGCTCCGCGGCGGGTGCCTCCTCCGCCGGAGCGGTCTCGGCGACCTTGCGGGTGCGGCGGCGCGGCTTGGTCTCGGGCTCCGCCGTCGCCTGGGCCGGGATGCCCACGGCCTCCGTCGTCTCCTCGACGAGAGTGGTCGCCGTCTGTGCGGTCTCCGTCGTCTTGCGGGTGCGGCGGCGGCGCTGCTTCGCGGGTGCGTCCGTCGGCTCGGCGGCCTTTGGCAGCGTGGCCTCCGGCAGGGTGCCCTCGGCCGTTGCGACGGCGGTCTCGGCCGGCGCAACGACGGCGGTCTCCACCGTGTCCGGGCGCAAGCAGTTCGACCTGTTCCATGTCTACA
>CBFGQM010000478.1:0-2536 GCA_965650905.1 uncultured Streptomyces sp.
GGTTCGCGCAGTGAATGCCTTTAGAGGTTTCCGTCCCGCCAACGTTGCTCTTCCTCATCCAGAAGCGCCATGTCGACCTCCCGATGGCGTACGGACTCCACCCAGGCCGCGACCAGACCTCCGAAGGCTTCGACGTTGGACAGCCCGATTTGATCGTCTACTGCGAAAAGCGCCAGCAACTCATCAGCGGCTGGCTCCCCGCGGTCACACGCGGGGCACAGCACCGCTGCCCTAAGGCCATTTACCTCCTCACCGCGGGCGTTCTTCCACGAGTGCGAAAATTGGGCCATCAGCAGTGCCGGTCCGTCGCACGGCGTGCAATTCGGCGGATCGTCGAGCTGGAGAACGATCTCGTCTTCCAGGCCGCTCACGCGATGCCCATCCAGGCGTCGGGGCCGAAGTTGCCCTTGATGTCGGAGGCGACTGAGGTCGGGTCGACCAAGAAGCCCAGCTCATACACGATGGTCTTGGCGGGTGACTGGACACGCATCCGCACCGGGCTCTCACCCTTGTGTGCTGTGAGAATGCGCTTCAGCTCGTTCACCGTGTGCTGGTTGCACTTGTGGGCGGGAAAGAAGAGTTGCACAGGGGGCCTGCCTCCGTGCTCGGCAAATGACACGTCCAGCGTCTGAATCTCCTGCCCGAAGATACTGACCGCCCCGTCACGGTCGTTGAGGCGTCCCTGGACGGAGACCACAGAGTCGGCGATGAGGGCGTGCTGGACGAGGGTGTAGGTGGCCGGGAAGAACAGGACCTCCATCTCGCCATCACGGTCTGCGAGGTTGATGATCGCCCAAGGGTTGCCCTGCTTGGTCATCCGGCGGTCCACGCTCATGATGAGACCGGACAACTGCACGACGCCTTCCGTACGGCCTGAGCCGAGGAGTTCGCTGATCGTGGTGTCCCGGTTGCGGGACAGGATGTGCTCGGTGCCGTCCAGCGGGTGCGCGGAGACGTACAGGCCGAGCATCTCGCGCTCAGCGGCCAGCAGTTGCTTGCGCGGCCACTCGCTCTCGTCGATGGGGAAGTCCAGGCCGAAGACCGGCTCGTCGCTGTCGCCGCCGAGATCGCCGAACAGGTCGTCCTGCCCGATCGCGGCCTGCTTTTTCACCGGGATGATCGCGTCGATGGCGTCCTCATGCGCGGCCGACAGTCCCTTGCGGGTGTGCTGGAGCGAGTCGAAGGCGCCGGCCTTGATCAGCGACTCGACAGCTCGCTTGTTGAGGGCCCCAATGTCGGCCTTGTCTAGGAAGTCGGGGAAAGAGGTGTACTTGCCCTTGGACTTGCGGGCGGCCACCAGGGACTCGATGACGCCTTCGCCGACGTTCCGCACCGAGCGGAGCCCGAACCGTACGTCGTCACCGATGGCCGTGAAGTTGGCGACGGATTCGTTGATGTCCGGCTGGAGGACTTGAACGCCCAGCTTCCTGGCATCGGCCAGGTAGATCGCGGCCTTGTCTTTGTCATCCCCCACGGAGGTGAGGAGCGCGGCCATGTACTCGGCCGGGTAGTTCGCCTTCAAGTAGGCGGTCCAGTACGAGACGAGCCCGTATCCGGCGGTGTGGGACTTGTTGAACGCATAGCCCGAGAATGGGAGCATGACGTCCCACAGAGCCTGGGTGGACTCCTTGGAATAGCCGTTCTTGTTCATCATGCCGTCGGAGAACTTGTCCCACTCCGCGGCCAGCACTTCGGGCTTCTTCTTACCCATTGCACGCCGCAGCAGGTCTGCACCGCCGAGGGTGTACCCGGCGAGCTGACGGGCGATGGCCATGATCTGCTCCTGGTAGATGAGCAGGTGGAACGTGTTTCCCAGGATCGGCTCCAGGGCATCTTTCAGCTCCGGGTGGATCGGCTCGATCTCCTGCCGACCGGTCTTGCGGTGCGCGTAGTTCGTGTGCGCGTTCGCGGCCATGGGGCCGGGCCGGTAGAGGGCGAGGGCTGCCGCGATGTCTTCGAACCGGCTGGGCTCCATCAGCTTCAGCAGCGTGCGCATGCCGCCGCCGTCGAGCTGGAACACGCCGAACGTGTCGCCGCGGGCCAGGAGCTGGAAGGTGGTGACGTCGTCCAGCGGGATCTGCTGGGCACCGTCCTGTGGGAGGGTGTCGGTGGTGATGTTGATGCCGCGGTTTTCCCGGACGTTCTGGATCGCGTGGTCGATAACGCCCAGGTTCCGAAGGCCCAGGAAGTCCATCTTGACCAGCCCCATGTCCTCACAACTGGGGTAATCAAAGCCGGTGATCTTGACGCCGTCCTTGGCGCGCATGTGGAGCGGAATTCGGTCGGTGAGCCGTGTCTTGGACAGGATGACCGCGGCCGCGTGGACGCCGGTATTGCGGATCAGGCCCTCTACGCCCTTGGCGCCGTCGATGACCTTCTTGACGTCCGGCTCGTTCTCGTACAACGCCCGAATCTCGCCGGCCTCGCCGTAACGCGGATGCTCCGGGTCAAAGATTCCGCTGATCGGGATGGACTTGCCCATCACATCGCCGGGCAGGGCCTTCGTGATCCGCTCGCCATGCGAGAACGGGTAGCC
>CBFGQM010000479.1:0-2500 GCA_965650905.1 uncultured Streptomyces sp.
CAATCTGTACCTGACCGTGGAGTCGGCGGCCGGTGAGGTGGAGGCGGTCTTCGCGACGTACGACGCCGTCTCCGGCGGCGTTTCCGGTGCGGGGGCGGCCGAGCGGCCGACGCTCGCCGACGCGGTGCGCGCGATGGCGCACGGCGCACTCGTCGGGGCCCAAGGGAACTCCGGGACGATCCTCGCGCAGCTCCTGCGGGGCATGGCGCAGGTGCTCGCAGCCGACAGCGGGACCGCCCACGCCGACGGGCAGGGACTGCGGCTGGCCCTCCGGCAGGCGGCCGACTCGGCCCGGCAGGCCGTCGCGCACCCCGTCGAGGGCACGATCCTCACGGTCGCCTCGGCCGCCGCCGACGCGGCGTCCGGGGCCGAGGGCGACTGCGGGGCGATCGCACGGGCCGCGTACGAGGGAGCGCGGGCGGCACTCGCGGCCACTCCGGGGCAGCTGGCCGCCCTGCGGCGGGCCGGAGTGGTGGACGCGGGCGGGCGGGGACTCGTGGCCGTGCTGGCTGCGCTGGTGGAGACGTTCACCGGGGAGGCGCCGGCCCGCGCGGGGGTGGTGCCGGTTGTCGTGGGCCGCGCGCGCGTGAAGGCCCCCGTCATGGAGCCGCTCGGAGACGTGCGGGAGTGCGCGGACCGGAGCACCACCCCGGAAGGGAGCGGGCCGGCGTTCGAGGTGATCTATCTCCTCGAGGCGGAGGACTCCGCCGTGGACGGGCTGCGGGACCGGCTCGACGGGCTCGGCGACTCGCTCGTCGTGGTCGGCGGGGACGGGCTGTGGAACGTGCATGTGCACGTCGACGACGCGGGTGCCGCCGTGGAGGCGGGAGTCGAGGCCGGGCGACCGTACCGGATCCGGATCACGCACTTCGGGCTCGGCGACGCGCACAGGGCGGGCGCCGCCGCGCGGCCGGTCCATGAGCAGGCGCAGCGCGCGGTCGTGGCCGTGGTCCCCGGAGAGGGCCTCGTCGGGCTGTACGCCGACGCCGGTGCGACCACCGTCCTCGCGCGTCCTGGAGAGCCTCCCGCTAGCGGGGAGCTCGTCGAGGCGATACGGCGCGCGCACGCGCGCGAGGTGGTGCTGCTACCCAACGACGACGAGCTGCGCCACATCGCGGCCGCGGCGGCCGAGCAGGCCCGCGCGGACGGCGTCCGGGTCGCGCTGATCCCCACGCGTTCCGCGGTCCAGGGGATCGCCGCGCTCGCCGTGCACGAGCCGGAGCGGCGCTTCGACGAGGACGTCGTCTCGATGACCTCGGCGGCCGGAGCGACCCGGTACGCCGAACTCGCCCTCGCGGAACGCCAGTCCTGGACCATGGCCGGAATCTGCCAGGCCGGCGACGTCCTCGGCCTCATCGAAGGCGACGTCGCGGTGATCGGCTCCGACATCACGGCCACCGCCGAAACCATCCTCGACCGCATGCTCTCGGCGGGCGGCGAGATGGTCACCCTGGTCCTGGGCGACGACGCTCCCGACACCATCGCCCGCCACCTCGAGGCCCGGGTACGCGAGTCATACCTGGCCGTCGACACCGTGGTGTACCGAGGAGGGCGACAGGGCGCACTGCTCCTGATCGGCGTGGAGTAGCCCGACATCACCGCCAGCCGACACGGGCGGCCGGGCAGGGCGCCCCCCCCGGGGCGGGACCGGCGTACGGCGCCGGTGGCGAACGCGCTGAACGGACGCTGGAACGGGAGCGCTGCAAACCGAACGCGGCGTGGTTTCGTCCACAACCGGCCGAGGGGCCCACTGCTCCAGCGGTCCGCTCACCGCGGACGAGCGCCGGGCGCGGCGGCCTTACGGTCTCACCGACCTTCAGATCGCGCTCAGTTGACACCCCGCTGGTGTCCGAGAGCATCCAGCTCCGTTCGACGGAGGTGAACAGAGGTGCATGCGGAATCCGAGAGTCCATCGTCGCAGCGCCGCTGGGCGGACGGGCGACGGCGAGAGGGCGGCGGTCCCACGAGGGGTGACCGCGGACAAGGCCGGAGCGCGTCAGGCGGGACGACCCGCCTGACCAGCGATTTCTGGGACGTATGCGGCATTGTCAGAGCTGTGGTGTGCAATGGATCTCGTGCCCGCGCTCAATGAACCACTGAAGAAAGTACTCGGCCCCGCCACCGCGAAGGTGATGGCCGAGCACCTTGGCCTGCACACCGTCGGCGACCTGCTGCACCACTATCCACGCAGGTACGAGGAGCGCGGTCAGCTCACCCACCTCGCCGACCTGCCCATGGACGAGCATGTGACGGTGGTCGCCCAGGTCGCCGACGCCCGCCTGCTCACCTTCTCGTCGCCCAAGGCCCCCCGTGGAAAGGGCCAGCGCCTCGAAGTGACCATCACGGACGGCAGCGGCCGTCTCCAGCTGGTCTTCTTCGGCAACGGCGCCCACAAACCGCACAAGGAGCTCCTGCCGGGCACACGCGCGATGTTCGCGGGCAAGGTCTCCGTCTTCAACCACCGGCTCCAGCTGGCGCACCCCGCCTACGAGTTGCTGCG
>CBFGQM010000480.1:0-2489 GCA_965650905.1 uncultured Streptomyces sp.
GGCCGCTGTACGGCGCCGGCGGCGGGTGCGTGCATGCATGGAGTGTGTTCCTTTGTGGGGTCGGGTTTTGTGATGTCGCCGGGGGTTGGGTGGGGTGTTCCGGTGGGATGGGAAGGCTGGTGCGGCAGGGCTGCTGCACCAGCGCCGGGGTGGCCAGCGGCTCAGCGGCTCAGCGGCTGAAGGGTTCGCCTCTGATTGCGGTGTCGAACACCGCGGTGCCCATCGCCACGTGGCCCTTGTCGTTGGGGTGGTAGCTGGCCAAGGGGTCGCCGTCATGCCGCCGGCACCGTTCATCCACGCGTTCTTGTCGCAGACCCGCACGGCCGCAGGCTCCCGTCCACTACCACGCCGTTCACTCACTGATCTCCGGCGCGATCGCCGCGAAAGGCTGTGAGTGCCCTGTTTTCCATGCAGGAGTCGGCGCGTCTCACGGTCCGAAGGCTTTGGTAAGGCCCATCTTCGGCTCCGCTCTGTCCGGTTGCGGCCATGACCGCTTGGCCTGCATCACCGCACCATCGGGTGAGCCTCGTGTGGGTGGCGATGACTCCTTCTCGAAACGACTCGTGTGCGAGTCGCACGTGTGCAGAGCTGGATCACCGGCGTTCCAGCGCTGGGCGACGAGTCTCTCCAGGGATTCCGTATGACCGCTAGAGGCAAATGTCCCTACCTGTCGGTAATGGCAGGCTGCTTGAGCGTCCGGTTCGCCGGTCCGGCCGTGGGACCTTCCGGCGGCTGATCGAGGGACTGCTGATGGAGCTGGAGGATGTTGCTGGACCCTCGCGGAGGCCGTAGGCCACACCGGCCCGCACCGCCTGCAGCACCTGCTCTCCCGCACCCGTCACGACGACACCCATTCGTAGTTGACGCATCATCAGGCACAAGTCGGGGAGTCGGCAGCGTGAGCGACGTCACCTCAAGTAACCCGCCGGTAGGGACATTTGACTCTGTCGGTGTCGCGAACCTGCCCGAATAATCCTCAAAAGAAACGCCAAAGGCAACTTTGAGAGACGGAGCAGGACGTGGCCAAGAGGAGCAGCAAGAACAAGAAGATCCGGCTCGCGGCGATCGCAGCGGCGCTGTCCACCGGCGGGGTCGTCATCGCCCTGCTGCCATCGGCCAACGCCGACCAGAAGGCGCCCCATGTGTCGGCGAAAACCGCTGATGACGCCAACTGTGAGCAGAACCAATTCGAAGTCAAAATAGCAGCAAATAGTGTGAGCTATTCGGTTTTTGGGGACCTCAAAAACGGCAAGGGCGAGAACGTCCACCACTGGCAGGAAACATCGGTGGAGACCCCAGACTATACCCGGTGGAATTTCACCTACTGCGGTGACGGCGGAAAAGGGGACATCTGGATCGACACCCGAGAATCGCCCCGTAAGCCGGGGCAGAAAGCTACCCCACATGAGTACCTGAACCTTGATCTCAGCCGTAACTACTGCTGGAAGGTTGTAAGCGCTACAGAAGTTGTAGATTGCGACAAATGAATTGCGCGTACACCGTTGCGAGTAGGGCCGGGCCGGGTCGCGGACTGGCGCGGTGGCTTCCAGTCCTCGGCCTCGCTGACGAGCTGGAGGCGGAGTACGAGAACCAGCTCCGCGAGCGACCAGGTCGGCGCCGAGGAGTTGAAGGCCTGGCGTCCGGTGAAGAAGACGTGCGGACGCAAGCCTACGAGGCCGTCCGCGCTGGACGTGGAGTAACCGTGTCGCGTCGGTGGGGCAGCAGGCGGGCGCTGCCCCACCGGCGGCTCAGACGCGCGAGTCGGACGTCAGAGTCATGAACGCCGACCAGGCATCGCGGGAGACGGCCAGCGCCTGCCGCCGGATGTCCTTCGAGTCCCGGACAAGGACGGCCTCAGGGCGTACGGCGACCTCTACGCAGTTGTCGCCCTCGCTTCCGCTGTAACTGCTCTTGAACCAGTCCTGTTGAGTGGTGCTCATAGCGCTCCTCGCATCTGTTCCAGCAGGCTCACCGTGGCCCTACAATCATGGGCCTGCGAACGCAGCTTGCCATAGCGTTGGAGCAGAACACTTACGTTGTTGGGGGCACTGATCAGGCTGCTCGACCGCTGCCCCTCGGTATAGCCGAGCCATCGATGATCAGGTGTCTCCGCGAGATACATGTGGCCATCGACTCCGCAGTGATCCTCCTGCGTGAGCGGCATGACCTGAATCTCGACGTTGCGAAGGCGTCCCATGGACAGCAGGTGATCAATGACGGCCATGGTTACCTCGTTGCCACCCAACCGCCTTTCGAGAACGGCCTGCTCGATGACGAAGCTGAACGCCGTGTTGGGGCGTTGCGAGATGACTTGCTGCCGATCAATGCGGGCGGCCACCTCGCGTTCGAGCTGCTCCTCTGTCACAGGAGGCAGCCTGCGGTCGAAGACGGCCCTGATGTACGGCTCCGGCTGCAACAACCCCGGAATCGCCCGGCACTCATACGCG
This sequence comes from uncultured Streptomyces sp., assembly GCA_965650905.1. Taxonomy (GTDB): domain Bacteria; phylum Actinomycetota; class Actinomycetes; order Streptomycetales; family Streptomycetaceae; genus Streptomyces. The sequence continues at coordinate 2,448 of CBFGQM010000480.1, forward strand.
TACAGCGAGATCGCCTCCTCCTCGATCCCCGCCCACTGCCGG
>CBFGQM010000481.1:0-2487 GCA_965650905.1 uncultured Streptomyces sp.
GCGAGGGCGGACCATCCGGCCTGCGCCTCAGTCGCCCGTACGACGGCCGCGTGGACGTCTTCCGGCGTCGCGGCCGGGTCGGTGGCGACGACCTCCTCCGTAGCCGGGTTGAGGACCTGGAGCTCGTGCTCGCACGAGATGGACGGGGAGGATGAGAAGGATGGGGAGGACGACGAGGAGGACGACGAGGACGGCAAGGAAGTACCTCTTACATGCGTTCGAAGGAGCGGCGGAGCTCCCAGTCGGTCACCACGGCTTCAAAGGCGTCCAGCTCGACGCGGGCCATGTTGCGGTAGTGAGCGACGACCTCGTCCCCGAAGGCGGCCTTGGCGATGGGACTGTTCTCCCAGAGCTCGGCTGCCTCGCGCAGGGTGGTGGGGACGTGCTCGTACTCCGTGGCGTAGGCGTTCCCCGTGCACGGCTCGGGCAGCTCGAGCTGCTGTTCTATGCCGTACAGACCGGCCGCGACGAGTCCCGCGACGGCCAGGTGGGGGTTGACGTCGCCGCCGGGCAGCCGGTTCTCGAAGCGCATCGAGCGGCCGTGGCCGACCACACGGAGCGCGCACGTGCGGTTGTCGTGGCCCCAGGCGACGGCGGTCGGCGCGAAGGAGCCGGGCTGGAACCGCTTGTACGAGTTGATGTTGGGCGCGTACAGCAGCGAGAAGTCCCTGAGCGCGGCCAACTGACCGGCGAGGAAGTGGCGCATGACCGGTGACATGCCGCCCGGGTCCTTCGAGGCACCGGCCATGGCGTTCGTGCCGTTCTCGTCGGCGAGCGAGAGGTGGATGTGGCAGGAGTTGCCCTCGCGTTCGTTGAACTTCGCCATGAAGGTCAGCGAGACGCCCTCCTGGGCAGCGATCTCCTTGGCGCCCGTCTTGTAAATGGCGTGCTGGTCGCAGGTGACCAGGGCCTCGTCGTACTTGAACACGATCTCGTGCTGGCCGGGATTGCACTCGCCCTTGGCGGACTCGACGGTCAGCCCCGCGCCCTCCATCTCGTTCCGGATGCGGCGCAGCAGGGGCTCGATACGGCCCGTCCCCATCACCGAGTAGTCGATGTTGTACTGATTGGCCGGGGTCAGGCCCCGGTAGTTCGCGTTCCACGCCTGCTCGTAGGTGTCCTTGAAGACGATGAACTCCAGCTCCGTGCCTACCTGGGCGGTGTAGCCGAGCTCGGCGAGCCGCTCCAGCTGACGGCGGAGGATCTGGCGGGGTGCTGCGACGACGGGCGAGTCGTTGTTCCAGGCGAGGTCGGCGATGAGCATCGCCGTGCCGGCGTTCCACGGGACCCTGCGGAGGGTGCTGAGATCCGGATGCATGGCGAAGTCGCCGTATCCGCGCTCCCATGAGGACATCTCGTACCCGTCGACCGTGTTCATCTCGGTATCGACCGCGAGGAGGTAGTTGCAGCCCTCCGTGCCGTGGTGCAGCACCTCGTCGAGGAAGAAGCGCGCGGCGAACCGCTTGCCCTGGAGTCGCCCCTGCATGTCGGGAAAGGCCAGGACGACGGTGTCGATCTCGCCGCTCGCGACGAGGGCGTGCAGTTCCTCGACGCTGAGCGGGGGTGTGCGGTCTGCCACGGGCAAGGCCTCCTTGGGTCAGCCGAGAGCCATAAGGTATTGCTGAGGACCATTGCTTGGGAAGGGGGCGCGGCCACATGTCGCAGCCAGATGCGCACGGGGTGAACGGGCGGCGGAGCGATCAGCTGACACCGGTCCTGCGGCCGGTGCGGGCGGGCAACGGTTTCGAGGAAGCGCTGGAACAGATCCTCCAGGTCGTACGGCTCGGCCTGGTGCCCGGCGGTCGACGCTTGCCCGCCGAAAGGGAGTTGGCGGAACGCCTCGGGGTCAGCCGGGTGACGCTGCGCGAGGTGCTGAAGGTGCTGCAGGACCAGGGGCTGGTCGAGTCGCGGCGCGGGCGGTACGGCGGCACGTTCGTCCTGCCCAGGGCCCAGGCGCCCGGCGAGGCCGAGCTGCGCCGCCGGGTCGAGCGGACCGACGTCGAGGACGTACTGCGGTTCCGTGAGGTCCTGGAGGTGGGCGCGGCCGGGTTGTGCGCGGCCCACGGCCTGTCCGCCGGGCGGTCCGCGCGCCTGCGCGACGCGCTCGCCCGCACCCACGACGCGCCGCTCACGGACTACCGGCGCCTGGACACGCTGCTGCACCTCACGCTCGCCGAACTGTGCGGTTCGCCGACGCTCGCCGCCCAGTACGCGGCCGTGCGCGCGACCGTGAACGACCTGCTGGACTGCATCCCGCTGCTGGTCCGGAACCTGGAGCACTCGCAGCAGCAGCACACCGCCCTGGTGGAGGCCGTGCTGGACCGGGACGCCGACGGGGCGCGGGAGATGATGCGCGAGCACTGTGCGGGGACGGCCGCCCTGCTGCGCGGCTTCCTCACGTGACCCTTCCCGGCGCGCGGACCGATCAACGGCCAGGTAACTCCCAGGTATGGCCTTCTGGCCACGCGGCCCGCAAAGGTGTGGATC
>CBFGQM010000482.1:0-2264 GCA_965650905.1 uncultured Streptomyces sp.
TCCCGTCCCGGGTCGCCGCCACGGGAGCCACGCCGCGCTGCGAGCCTGCTGCCGTCCGGCCCGCCCGGCACCGGCGGCAGGGCCGCGGATCCGCCGAATCCGGACCTCCCGCACTTGTGGAGCAGTACGCCTACGACCTGATCTCCTCGGAGCTTCGTCACGCGCTTCACACGGGCAACGCCGATGCGAACGCGGCACGTGTGCCCGCGCTCTGGCGGGGTACTTCGGCGTGCATGGCTGGTATCGAGCTCAAGAGCGCCGCATTCAGTGATCACGAGATGATTCCGCGTCGTTACGCGAAGGAGGGAGAGAACGACTCTCCGCCTCTGACCTGGTCCGGAGTGCCCGACGAGGCCGTGGAGCTGGCTCTTGTGTGTGAAGATCCGGACGCGCCTTCGGGGACCTTCATCCACTGGCTGGTGACGGGTATCGATCCGCACCGCGAAGGGCTGGACACCGAGGAGCAGCCGTCAGGCAGCCATCCGCACCTGAACGGCTACGGGCAGCGGGGGTGGGGCGGGCCGCAGCCGCCGGTCGGCGATGACGCGCACCGTTATTTCTTCCGGCTGTACGCGCTCCCTGCCCCTGTCTCCATCCCGGACGACGCCACGGCCGACGACGTACACGGTGTGCTCGACCGGCAACAGCTGGCCGGCGGCACACTCGTCGGGCTCTACCAACGCTGACTGAACTGACCCGCACGCTTCCCGGCCCACGCTTCCTCCCCGCCCTGGCTCCATCCGGTGAGCAAGACCATCTTCACGGTGATTGCTCAGCTCACGGTGACTTGCTCAGCACGTCGAGCACCTCGCTGTCCGTCACCTGGTCGAAATCCACGTACCAGAGCCCGACCGCCATGAACGCCGCGGGCTCGTGCAGACAGACGACGTCGTCCGCTTCCGCCCGCACCAGCGTGGCCGCCTCCGGAGAGCACACCGGAACCGCGAGGATCACGCGGCCGGGATCACGCAGGCGTACGGAGCGCAGGGCGGCCATCGCCGTGGCTCCGGTGGCCACGCCGTCGTCCACCACGATCGCCGTGCGGCCGGTCAGTTCGGGGACGGCCCGGCCCTTGCGGTAGAGCTGTTCACGCCGGTGCAGTTCCGCCCGCTCCAGCTCGACGATGGGCTCGAGGGCGGCCTTGCTCAGGCCGAGGCGGTCCAGCGCCCGCTCGTCGAAGAGCGGAGGGTCGTCCCCGACGATCGCGCCGACGCCGAGCTCCGGTTGGAAGGGAGCCCCGATCTTGCGTGCGACCAGCACATCCAGCGGGGCGTCGAGAGCACGCGCGACCTCGTCGGCCACCACGACACCGCCGCGTGGCAGGGCCAGCACCACCGGATCGGGCAGGTTTCCCTCGTCCTGCCGCGCGCGGAGTCGTTCGGCCAGGGCCGCGCCGGCCTGCCGTCGGTCAGGGAATCGCATGAGGACCAACTCCTTTTGCCTCAAGGCGCCGGGATGCCGCGGTGGCGTGCTGCGGGCTTGCGGGCTACGGGTGTGCGTGCACGCTGCTGGTGAACCACCGCGCGGCGGCCGCGGCGACCTCGTCCAGGGCGCCGGGCTCCTCGAAGAGATGGGTCGCGCGCGGGACGACCCGCAGTTCGTGGGGGGCGTGCAGCCGAGTGGCCGCGTCCCGGTTCAGCTGCAGGACGACCTCGTCACGTCCGCCCACCAGCAGCAGCACGGGCGCCCGTACACGGGCGAGGACCTCGTCGCCGGCCAGGTCGGGACGGCCACCGCGGCAGACCACCGCCCGCACGTACTGGGGCCGTTCGGCGGCGGTCGCCAGTGCCGCGGCCGCTCCCGTGCTGGCGCCGAACAGGCCGATCGGCAGGTCGTCGGTATGGGCGGTCAGCCAGTCCACCGCGCCGGTCAGCCGCAGGGTGAGCAGGTCGATGTCGAACCGATGCCGGCCGGTGGCGAAGTCCTCCGTCTCCTCCCTCGGGGTCAGCAGGTCGATGAGCAGGGTGCCGAGGTCCGCGGTACGGAGTGTGGCGGCGACGGCCTGATTGCGCGGACTGTGACGGGAACTGCCGCTGCCATGCGCGAACAGGACCACCGCGGTGGCCCGGTCCGGCACCGTCAGATCCCCGGCCAGCGCCGCTTCGCCGGTCTGTACGGTCACGGGCGTGGACAGCATGGAACCTCCCGGCTGTTGCGGGTCCGGAAACCGGGCGACCGCCGAGTACCCCGCGAGCCGCCGCCCATGCGGCGTTCTCGCCCACATCCCGGGAACGTCACCGACCTGACGCCCGCCTCGTTCACGC
>CBFGQM010000483.1:0-2207 GCA_965650905.1 uncultured Streptomyces sp.
GCGGATGCTGTGGCTGTGGGTGGGAACGTGGCGGGGAGCTTGACTGTGGGCGGGAACTCGGCTGAGGCTGACGTGGCGACAGCGCCCGGCGTACCAGCCGCCAGGGCCAGCGCGACGAGGGCCACGCCAAAGATTCTGGGCATCCCGGACCTTTCTCAAGAGCGTTGGGGCGACGAGCCGGCCCGACCGTTGTGTGCCGGATTTCGGCTCGCTGGGTTGTCTAGGGCCTGTCCTGAGTTTCCGGCTGGGCTCGCGGGGCGTAACACGCACGCTCGCCGCGTTGCCGAATGCCCTGGTAGCTCCTCCTCCAAGGTCATAAGGACCAGGGGGGGACCCCCACCGAGGACCTTCCGGCGCCTTGCGATCGCACGCACCACGCCCCGCTCCAGCCCTGAAACTCACAACAGGCCCTAGAGCTAGCAGGTCTGCGACCACTGGCCACCCTCCAACGTCCGGCGATGCGGAATTCTTCGGCCACCTGTCAGCCGTGTGGCTCTGTGACCTGTTCGCTGTGACGCTTCGTCATACTGGCGCGCAGCGGGGCCGGTCCGGCTTCGAGTTCCGGGTTCCAGGCTTTGGTGGCGGCGGGCAAGCCAGGCGGCTGCTCGTAAAGACCGGAGCGTCCACCCGGATCCGGTGGAGACGTTGATCGCCGCGCTGTGCCGTTTCGCGTACGGCCCAGCCGGGCGGCCCCGTTCCGGGCCGAGGGCCCGCGGAAACGAGGAAGTCACTGCACCGAACCGGCCATCACCCCCTCCGCCAACCGGTGTTGGAAGGCGAAGAACACCACGAGCGGCACGATCAGTGACAAAAAGGCCCCCGGCGCGAGCACATCAATGTTCGCGCCGAACTGGCTTATGGGGGGGCCGCAGTGCCACCGTGAGCGGCTGGGAACGGTTGTGGGCGAAGAGGAGATCAGTGACACCAGCATGTCGTTCCACACCCAGAGGAGCTGGAAGACGGCGAGGCTTTGCGATGGCGGGGGCCCGCCCATGGGCAGGATCAACCGTCAGAAGATCAGCCAGTCGCTGCCGCCGTCCGTCCGGGCGGCCTCGAGCGTCTTCGCGGGGTCTTCGCCAAGTAGTCGCGCGGCAGGAACACCGCGAACGGCAGGCCGTAGGCGACGTGGAAGAGGACCACGCCGGGGATCGACCCGAAGATGCCGACGGGCTCCGAAAAACAGGTGACTCCGGGCAGGCCTCCCTCGCCCTTGTCGACCAGGTCCGGCCTGCCGCCCCCGCCCAGCGCGACGTTCAGGTACACCACCGGCGAAGACGGCGTCCGGCGTACGGGTCGCCTGCGCCTGGACCGCCTGGACCGCCTGGACCGCCTGCCCGGCGTCAGCGGGCAGCGCACAAGGGACCGGCGCCCGCAATCCCCGGAGGGCATGGCAGGCTTGGGGCATGGCCGTGCAGATCAATCCCAGCATCCTGTCCGCCGACTTCGCCCGCCTTGCCGAGGAGGCAAAGGCGGTTGAAGGGGCCGACTGGCTCCATGTGGACGTGATGGACAACCATTTCGTCCCGAACCTCACGCTCGGTGTGCCGGTCGTGGAGTCCCTGGCGCGTGCGACGGACACGCCGCTGGACTGCCATCTGATGATCGAGGACGCCGATCGGTGGGCGCCTCAGTACGTGGAAGCGGGTGCCGGTTCCGTCACCTTCCATGTGGAGGCGGCCGCGGCGCCGGTACGGCTCGCCCGCGAGATCCGTGCCAAGGGCGCCCGCGCCTCCATGGCGCTCAAGCCCGCCACGCCCATCGAGCCGTACGAGGATCTGCTGGGTGAACTCGACATGCTGCTGATCATGACGGTCGAGCCGGGCTTCGGGGGCCAAACCTTTCTCGACATCATGCTCCCGAAGATCCGCCGGAGCCGCGAATTGATCAACAAGCACGGCCTCGAACTATGGCTCCAGGTCGACGGCGGGGTATCGGCCGACACCATCGAGCGGTGCGCCGAGGCCGGGGCCGACGTCTTCGTGGCCGGTTCCGCGGTGTACGGGGCATCGGACCCGGCCCAGGCGGTACATGCGTTGCGTACCCGGGCGGAGGCGGTGACCGGCCGCGCGGCCTGGGCGTGCGGCCACTGAGCCACCACGAGGCCGAGGGAAGGTGAACGCCGCCCATCAAGGCTGATCAGTACGCCGGATCTGCAAGGATGAACGGCGCGTCCAGAGTGTGAAACAGCAGTGAGGAGATCGCCGTGT
>CBFGQM010000484.1:0-2187 GCA_965650905.1 uncultured Streptomyces sp.
TCCCAGCACAGCGTTAGAACGATCTACCTGCCTTGATCGCTTTGACAGGTTCCGCGACGGCCTGACCGTAGAAGGCCGCCGTGCTCTGCTGTTTGACCGGTGTCTCACTCATGGGGACAGGATTCGGCGAATGTGCCAGAAACCACATCCGCCCACATACTCAGCCGATACTCAGAAGGCCCAATAGCAGCAGTCGCGCCGTGCAACCGCACAGTGCAGCGGCCCGTTGAATCAGCCCTGCTGGTTTCCGTGCGCAGTCCTACGATGTGCGCCATGGCCCGACCGCGCAAGCCTCTCCTCAGCACCGACCGCATCATCGCGACGGCTCGGGCCCTGGTGGACGCGGAGGGTCTGGCCGCCGTCTCCACGCGTCGGCTCGCCGCCGTGCTGGGTGTGAGCGGGCCCTCGCTCTACAACCACTTCCGCACGAAGGACCAGATTCTGGAGGCGGTCGCGGACTCGGTGAGCGCTCAGGTCGACCTGTCGATGTTCGAGGACGGCCGGGACTGGCGGACCGCACTGCACGACTGGGCCGTCTCTTACCGGGCCGCCCTGCGCGACCACCCGAACATCGTCCCGGTCCTCGCGCGCGGCCCGGGTCGCCGGCCGGCCGGTCTGCGCCTGGCGGACGCGGTGTTCGGCGCGATGGTCGACGCGGGCTGGCCCCCCGCGCAGGCAACGTCCATCGGCGCCCTGATGCGGTACTTCATCATGGGCTCCGCGCTCGGCTCCTTCGCCGGGGGCTTCATGGACGACCAGACCGCGTACGACCCCGACGACTATCCGTATCTCGGTCAGGCCCACCTCCTCGCCGAGCCGCAGGAGAAGATCAACGAACGGGCCTTCGAGACGGGGCTCACGGCGCTGCTGGACGGGCTGGTACAGCAGTACGAGCAGGTGCGGCGCACGGCGTGACCCCGGCTGCGTGGGGAGTCACATATCGCTCGGGCCTCGCCATCGCACACCGTTCGGCGGTCACCCAACCGTTCGTTCACCGTGGACGGCGTGGCGAACGTCGACGCCTCTCAGAACTGGAGCGACTTGGTCTGGAGGTACTCCGCGAGCCCGTGTGCGCCCAGCTCCCGCCCCACGCCCGACTGCTTGTAGCCGCCGAACGGCGCAAGGGGGTTGAACCGGCCGCCGTTGATGTCCACCTGCCCGGTGTCCAGTTGACGTGCGAAAGCGACCGCTTCGGCCTCGTCGCCCGCCCATACGGCGCCGGCGAGCCCGTACACCGTGCCGTTGGCGATGCGCAGGGCGTCCGCCTCGTCCTCGTACCGGATGATCGACAGGACGGGGCCGAAGATCTCCTCCTGAGCGATCGCCATCTCCGGTGTCACGTCGGCGAATACGGTGGGGCTGACGAAGTATCCCCGTTCGCGTGGGGATTCGGGGCCGCCCGCGACCAGTCGCGCGCCCTGAGCGACGCCCCGTTCGACATAGCCGCGCACGCGCTGCCGCTGCTTGGCGTTGACGAGCGGGCCGATGCGGTCGCCGTACCTCTGGGCGGCGTCGGCGGCCAGTTCGACCGCCTCGTCGTACTGGGAGGTGTGCACCAGCATGCGGGTCCAGGCGCTGCAGGTCTGGCCGGAGTTGGACATCACGTTGGCCACGCCGACGTTGACCGCCTTGGCGAGGTCGGCGCTCGGCAGGATGACGTTGGCGGACTTGCCGCCGAGTTCGAGGGCGACCCGCTTGACGGCCGCACCGGCGGTCGCGCCGATCTGCCTGCCGACCGCCGTGGAGCCGGTGAAGGAGACCAGATCCACTCCGGGATGCTCGGCAAGCGCCTGGCCGGCGACCGGGCCGAGCCCCGTGACCAGGTTGAACACTCCGGCCGGCACGCCTGCTTCGTGTACCGCCTCGGCGAAGAGCTGGGCGGTCAGCGGGGTGTCCTCGGCGGGCTTGAGGACGATCGTGCAGCCCGCGGCCAGTGCGGGGGCGACCTTGTTGACGATCTGGTGCAGCGGATAGTTCCACGGCGTGATCGCGCCGACCACTCCGACCGGCTCCAGGTAGACGGTCGAGTTGCCGACCTTCTCCTCGAAGGGGTACGTAGTGGCCAGTTCGGCGTACGAACCCGCGACCAGGATCGGCAGCCCCACCTGCACCTTGTGCGAGAACGGCAGGGGTGAGCCGAGTTCGGCGGTGACCGTCTCGGCGATCTCGTCCTTGCGGGCGACGAGA
>CBFGQM010000485.1:0-2184 GCA_965650905.1 uncultured Streptomyces sp.
ACATCAGGCCCGGCAACGTCCGCCTCGCCGACGGCACCCAGCGCAAGGGCTACACACGCAACAAATTCCTCGACGCATGGCGCCGCTACTGCCCGACCGTTCACTCAGTGAACGCCGAGCCCGCCGCCCCTGCCTCGGGCTGAGCCCCGCGTCCCCCGGTGGCCGTCCCTGCCGTCCCTGCCGTGATCTCGCAGGTCAAACGGCATGCGGCCGGGACGGAAACCGGGGGCAAGACGGCAGCGCGATCATGAAGACCGCCCTGCCACCAAACAGGACGCCGCCCCGATCCGTCTCGTGCCGTCCCGGGCGTCCCCGCCGTATCACCGCAGGTCACAGCGCATGCGGCCGGGACGGCAAGACGGATCCGATCCGTCCACAGCCACCGAGCCGCAGCCCCACCGAATCGAAGGTGCCAAGACGCGACGGCACCGCCAAGACGGAACGCTGCCATCCCTGCCGTACCGGTCCTGACCTGCGCTTGCAACGGCCAGGACGGCAAAGACGGACCATGCCACCACCGCAGGAGTATCCCGCGTGACCACGCTCGCCGTAACCACAGACCGCACCACCGCACATCGATCGTCTGACGCGGACCGCGCCGCGATCCCCACACTCGCCACAACCGGCTGCACCCGGTCCTACGACACGCTCAGGGACGGCAAGTGATGACCAAGCGCGCCGCCGAACGGTATGCACTCGGCGCGGCGGGAGTCGTCATTATCGCCCTCACCGCCGGAGGGTTCTGGCTCTCGTACGCGCACCTCGCCGAGGTCGCCGGGCAGCACGGGCTGGGGGGCTCCCCGGTCCGCCAGTGGGCCTGGCCGGCGACCCTGGACGCTTTCATCGTCGCGGGCGAGTTGCTGATGCTCCGTGCGGGCCTGCGCCGGGTACCGGACTGGTGGGCCATCGGCCTCACGGCCACCGGATCAGTCGGCTCCATCGCGCTCAACGTCGCCGGGGTCAGCCGTACAGGGAACGCCACCGCTGTCTCCCACCTCGACTACGTGGTCGCCGCAGTTCCCCCGACTGCCGCGCTACTGGCCTTCGGTGTCCTGATGCGGCAGATCCACCAGCTCGTTGCCGAGTCCACCGAACGTCACCACGCAGCCAACCACGGCCACAACCTCACCGTCGGCGCACAGCCCGCTGCACTTCCGGAAGACCACCCCGGTCTGCCGGAGCCAGCCGGTCTCGACGTGGCAGACGGCCAGGGCGACGTGGCGCAGGGGCCTGCCGAGGTGGCGCAGAAGCCCCCCGCTGTGTCCGACGGGTACCTCGCGATCGCCCGCACCGCGCCGCTGGGACGCGGAGGCCGCGCCTCGCGCCGCCACATCGAAGCGACGATCCGCGGCAAGGGCCTGTCCATCAGCAGGGCTGACGCGGAAACGATCAAGGACGTCCTGCAGGGCGAGCTCGACGAGGCCACCTCTCAGCGGCAGGCCGAACGCGACAAGGCCCCCGCTGACGCCTACTGAGTCACGCAGCCGCTCCCATCACCCTTCGCGCACGACTCGCACCCCTCGTCCCCGCGCAGGCCAGCGCGGGGACGAGGGCCCGAGCCGCTACGAGTCCACCTGACATCGCCGCCCCTCCCGTCCTTGCCCTGACCAGGCATGGGACGAGCGTGCTCAGTCACTGAGCGGCCACCAACACCCCCCGGAGAACACCCATGCGCAAGCAGACCCACGAACTCCCCACCAGCGAGCAGAAGATGACCACCACCCCAGCCACAACGCCAGCAAGGTATCCCGCTGGACCGTCCAAGGGCCGGCTCAACGGGGATCCCTCCGCCCCGGGGGTGGCGGAGGGGCTCGGGCACCAGGGGGCGCCCGAGGGGAAACAGCCCGCAGGCACCGCAGCCGCCCAGCTGCCGCGTGCTGCCGACGCCGCCGCGCTGCACCGCGTCGCCCGCCGCCGCCAGCGCGAAGCCGTGCAACGCAAAGAACGCGTCGATGTGCGCTACAGCGTCGACGAGAAGGCCGACATCCTCAACGAAGCTCGCTCGCTGAACATCGCCGGCGCCCACTACGTCGGCGCCGTCGTCATGGCCCACGTCCACGGTGATCTCGCCCTGCCCGGCCAGCGCACCGAACTCGACGACTACATAGACGAGCTGACCGCCCTCCGTGGCGAGGTCGCCAAGATCGGCCACAACATCAACCAGATCGCCAAGAAGCTCAACTC
>CBFGQM010000486.1:0-2168 GCA_965650905.1 uncultured Streptomyces sp.
AGACGCGGGACTCGTACAGTCCGTAAGTGTACGAGTGCGGAAAGTGGACAGTACGCGTAACCGACTGTGAGCATGGGCGAGTTGGCGGGGATCAGTAAGCGAGCGTCAGGGGGATTCCGTGATGTCGTCGAGTACGCCGGAGAAAACCGAGCCCGAAACGTCCGACGGGCTCAAGGCCTTCGGCGCCGTGCTGAAGAGCTTTCGCAAGCGCGCCGGGCACACGCAGGACTCACTCGCCCCGGAGATCGGCTACTCGGTCCACTTCCTGGCCTCGATCGAGCAGGGCAGACGTTTTCCGCCGCCCAGGTTCGTCGACCAGTGCGAGGCCTCGCTGGATGCCTTCGGGACGTTGCGGCTGGCGGTGAACCAGTTGTCGAAGCAGCGCGGTCTGGCGTCCTGGTTTCGGCGGTGGGCGCAGTTGGAGCAGGAGGCGTTGACGCTCTACACATACGAGTGCCGGTTGATTCCGGGGCTGTTGCAGACGGAGGCGTATGCGCGGACGTTGTTCGCCAACCAGCTTCCGCCGCTCGGGGACGAGCAGATCGAGGCTCAGCTGGCGGCGCGGGCTGAGCGCCAGAAACTGCTGACGGAGCGGCCGAACACGGCGTACAGCTTCATCCTCGAAGAGCATCTGTTCCTGCGGCGGATGGGAGGGGCGGAGGTCACTCTGGAACTCATCGATCACGTCGTCGGCCTCGCCGAGCGTCGGAACATCGAGTTCCAGATCATGCCGCTGGTACGGGAGACGCACGCCGGGCTGGATGGTCCCGTGCAGTTGCTGGAGACGCCGGACAACAAGTGGTTCGCCTACAGCGAGGGGCAGCGCGGCGGCCAGTTCATTTCTGACCCAAAAGAGATCAGTGTGCTCCAGAGCCGATATGCCAGGATGCGCTCACAGGCTCTCACCCTCGAAGACTCGGTGAGCCTGCTGAAGCGGATGCGAGGAGCATGATGAGCACCCACGAACTGGCCTGGTTCAAGAGCAGCTACAGCAGCGGCTCCGGCGACGACTGCGTAGAAGTCGCCCTCGACTGGCGCAAGTCCAGCTACAGCAGCGGCGGCGACGGAGACTGCGTAGAGATCGCCGCCTGCCCCGCCACCATCCACGTCCGCGACTCCAAGAAGACCGAGGGAGCGCAACTCGCCCTCGCCCCCACCACCTGGACGGCGTTCGTGACATACGCCGCCCAGGCAGGCTGAAGCAGCTTGGCGCCGTCGAAGACCGGTGCCCTGTCACTTGGAGAGCCGGGCGTACTCGTGGAGGGAGTCGCGGGCGAATGTGGCGCCGTCCGTGCCTTCGTAGGTGGCGGCGAAGCGCGGGTCCTCTGACGTACATCTGGCTCAGGCGGCGCTCGCGTTCGGCGGAACGCCCGTGGTCTCCTTCGGCCTGCCTGGGATCTCACGCAGCCACTCCACGTGCCGGAACGGCCGACCAGCACAGACATCTACCGGATCACGCTCTACCGCTGCCGTGGTGGAGCGGGCCCGCACCCTGCCCAAGGAACGCCTTCTCCCACAGCGGGACCGGCGAACCCCGACGCTCAAGCAACCTGCCATTACCGGCAGGTAGGGACATTTGCCTCTAGCGGTCATACGGGATCCCTGGAGAGACTCGTCGCCCACCGCCGGAACGCCGGCGCTCCAGCGCTGCACACGCGCGACTAGCACACGAGTCAGTACGAGAAGGAGTCATCGCCACCCACGCGAGGCTTACCCAGCCACATGGCCATGGGCACCGCGGTGTTCGACACCGTAATCGGGGGCGAACCCTTCAGCCGCTGAGCCGCTGAGCCGCTGAGCCGCTGACCACCCCGGCGCTGGTGCAGCAGCCCTGCCGCACCGGCGTTCCCATCCCACCAGGACACCCCACCCAACGCCCCCGACCTCACAAAACCCGACCCCGCAAAGGGAACACAATCTGTGCATGCACGCACCCGCCGCCGGCGCCGTACGGCGGTCATCGGCACCGCCGCCGGCGCGCTGACCTTACGGATCCTGCTGGCCGTCGCCGCCGCCAGCAACGCAGTCGACAACACCGCCCCCTCCACCCCCACCCCTACCACCACCGCGGTCGCCGACGGGGCCATTCCGCCGGCGCTGCTGCAACGGCGAGACAAGGTGTTCGACCGCATCACCCGGCTCAGCACCACCCTCGGGAAGCTCGCCGA
>CBFGQM010000487.1:0-2134 GCA_965650905.1 uncultured Streptomyces sp.
GGTGATTTCCTCAGTGATCAGGCCGAGCACCTTTCCGACCGCCCGCGGTACCAGTAACTCGGCGATCTTGGGCAGGGCGGCCGACGGATCCTGCACAGCGCCCACCACCGACTGCGCGGTATCCACAGTCTGTGCAAGGTCCGCCGCTTCGGCGGACTCCTCGCAGGGATTCGGCACCAGGTCCACCACCTTCTCCGCGACCCAGTCAGCGATCCTGCCTTCCGGATCGGTCGCGATGAGCACCGGGACCGCCAGCTTGACGTGCTCAGCGACAACGGACCTGAGGAACTCCCCCACCATGTCGGCGAAGAACACCTGGTAGAGATCACACAGGATGTCCCAGGTGAAGCCGCCGCCGACGGCGGCGCCCCCGCCCATGGCGTCGTCCAGCTCGGGATGTCTGCTCCGGACATCGCGGACCGCCGCAGCCATCCCCCTGCGCACCGCAGCGTCGGCGAGTGTGCCGCCGTCCCCTCCGACCTCCGACACAAGACGCGCGACGAGCGCGTCCTCCGACTCTGCGCCCTCTGTGGCCAGCGATCCCAGAGCCCCGGCGAGCCGTTCACCGGCCGCACAGGCCGTGTCGTACAACCCGAAGGCCGATCGATCGGCACGGAGTGTCTCGTGCAGGGCGCTCAGGTGGTCCGCCGCGATCTCCTCCAGCCGCTGATCCGCGTTGCGCGAGTCATCCCGCCAGCGCGCCAGCCGCCTCCCGGCGGAGCTCCACGGATCGCCGTTCGGCCCCTTCCATCGCGTGGATGTCCCCACATCGCCCCCACCGATGGTGCTCCAACCTGCACTTCGTCCATGGCATCAGACCGGACGATCCCCAGGTAGAGCAGGACTCGGCCAGGGCCCCACGGACCGGCCAGGTGCTGAAACTGCCGGAGGCATCACTTCCCGTGACACCTACACCTAGAAGCGTGACCCGTCGTAGCACTGAGTCACAGACGCTACGCAAGTTCTCGTTCAGGGCAGGTCACGGGCTGGCAAGGTTGCCCCTTGCGTCGCATGTCCTGCTGTTCATGCCCTCTACGGAGGGGCTCACTGACGCCGGATCAAATCAGCAACCTCCCGCTGCCCGCACCAGACGACATCAGTCGCCTGAAGGCCGCTTGCAATCAGAGTCCGGTCACAAGTCGTCATCCGGCGCACGGGCAACCACCGCACGGGGCGGCCACGCCAGCATGGATTCCACGGTCGTGCACGAGAACACGGTGCGGCGAAGGGTGAAGCCCATGGCCAAGCTCACGGAGGAGCAGAAGCGCCAACGAGCCGCCAAGCGTGCTCTGCGCTCAGCCCTCGAAGCCGAAGCGGGTGACCGGCGGCGCCGCGAGCGGGATGAGCGGTGGAAGCGAGAAGGTACGTGCCTCAGCTGGGCGGAATACGTGGCCGGTGAGCCCTGTCGGGGCTTCGGAGAGCCCATGCACGATGGGCTGGGTGACTGGTATCCCCTCATGAAGTTGTCCGAGTCGGAGAAGCGTGAGTACGAGGAAGCCGACCAGAAGTTCCGCGAGCAGCACGCCGAATGTCGGGATGCCCGGTGGTCCGTCAGCGGTTCTCGGGTTACGCACTGCTGCTTTTGTTGCCCGCCACCGCCGATGGGGCCGCAGCAGATGGAGAAACTCGCCAAGCTGTTCGCTTCCTGGCCCTCACGGGAGGAACGCAAGAAGGACCTCGATACTTGGGACCTCACTCTCCGTTGCGATCACGTGGTGCCCCACATTCAGCATCGCGAGCACAGCTACGTTTCCGCGAGCGTCGTCGACTGCCCAGAGTGCGGAGAGCGTCGCGGCGTAGTGAGCAGTGAGCGGGTAGGGCCGGCGTACCGCGATGACGGGACCATGCGTGAGCGGGCGGCAGCTGATCGAGAGCGCCTCGCCCGTGAACTTGCAGCCGTCGAGGTGAAGTTGACCCGTCAGCAGAAGAACGCGGCGGCAACCCAACGGCGCATCGCCGAGCTCCAGGAAGGGCTCGGCAGTTAGCCCTCATGAGACGAAGCGTAGTCAGCGACACCGGGCCATATCTCGGCCTCTCTTGCAAAGGGTTGCCGACCGGGAGCCCTCAGGTATCGAGGCGTCAGGACTCAGAGGCCGAATCACGCCCCGGCCAGTGCTTCGGCGGGACGACGGCC
>CBFGQM010000488.1:0-2128 GCA_965650905.1 uncultured Streptomyces sp.
ACGGTCGTCCTGGAGGACGGCCTGATCAAGGTCAACGGCAAGGCGATCCTCCTCAAGGGCGTCAACCGGCACGAGTGGCACCCGGAGCATGGCCGCGCCCTCGACCTGGAGACGATGCGCGAGGACGTGCTGCTCATGAAGCAGCACAACATCAACGCCGTCCGCACCTCGCACTACCCGCCGCACCCGGCCTTCCTCGACCTGTGCGACGAGTACGGCCTGTGGGTCGTCGACGAGTGTGACCTGGAGACCCACGGCTTCCATGAGCAGGCGTGGCGCGACAACCCGGTGGACGACGACCGCTGGACTCCGGCACTGCTCGACCGTGCGTCCCGCATGGTCGAGCGCGACAAGAACCACCCGTCCGTCGTCATCTGGTCCCTCGGCAACGAGGCCGGCACCGGGCGCGGGCTCACCGCGATGGCCGAGTGGATCCACGGCCGGGACAGCTCGCGGCTCGTGCACTACGAGGGCGACTGGGGGTGCCGTGACACGGACATGTACTCGCGCATGTACGCCGACCACGCCGAGGTGAAGCGGATCGGCCGGGGGCTGGACGGCGGCACGCAGAAGCGGCGCCAGCTCCCGTTCATTCTCTGCGAGTACGGGCACGCCATGGGCAACGGCCCCGGTGGCATCGCGGACTACCAGGAGCTCTTCGAGGCGTACGACCGGATTCAGGGCGGCTTCATCTGGGAGTGGATCGACCACGGGATCACCCATCCGGAGCTGGGCTTCGCGTACGGCGGCGACTTCGGGGAGGAGCTGCACGACGGCAACTTCGTCTGCGACGGACTCGTGTTCCCGGACCGGAAGCCGTCGCCGGGGCTCGTCGAGTACAAGAAGATCATCGAGCCGGTCCGTATCGAAGGCGCCGGATCGGACGGGACCGTACGCGTGACCAACGCGTACGACTTCGCCGACCTCTCGGCGCTGGCCTTCGAGTGGTCCTACCAGGTCGACGGCGAGACGGTCGAGGCGGGCACGCTGTCGGTGCCCGCGCTCGCGCCGGGCGAGTCCGCGGAGCTGAAGCTGCCGGAGCCGCCTGAAAGGCATGGCGGCGAGTCCCAGTGGACCGTACGGGCGCGGCTCGCGGACGAGACCGCGTGGGGGATGAAGGACCACGTGGTGGCATGGGCCCAACTGCCCGTCAACGAGCGGCCCGTGCCCTGTGTCGTGGCGAACGACAGCCCCTCGGCGAGCGACCGTCTGATCCACCTCGGACCGGCGTCCTTCGACGTCCGCACCGGCTCCCTCAAGACCATCGGCGGCATCGACGTGACCGGCCTGCGCCTGGACGTGTGGCGCGCGCCCACCGACAACGACAACAGCTGCCCCTGGCAGGACGACCCGCGCCACGGCGATCTCTGGCGCAAGTACGGCATGCACCGGATGCAACACCGTCTCGACGCCGTCGAGTTGGGTGACGACGCGCTGACCGTCCGGACCCGGGTGGCGCCCGCCGCCTGGGACGTGGGCCTGCGCACGGTCTACCGCTGGACCTCCGACGGCACCCGGCTGAAGCTGACCGTGTCCGTGGCGCCCGAGGGCGACTGGACGCTGCCGCTGCCGAGGCTCGGCATCCGCTTCGGGCTGTCCCAGGCGGACCGGGTGAAGTGGTTCGGCGGCGGCCCCGGCGAGGCGTATCCGGACACCAGGTCGGCGTCGATGCTGGGCCTTTGGCGGTCCTCGGTGGACGAGCTGCAGACCCCGTACGTCCGCCCGCAGGAGAACGGCGCGCGGGCCGACGTCCGTTGGGCCGAGCTCGGCGGGCTGCGGATCGAGGGCGAGCCGGAGTTCTGGTTCACGGCCAGGCGCTGGACGACCGAGCAGCTGGACGCGGCCGAGCACCTGACGGATCTGGAGCCCGGCGACACCGTGTGGGTCAACCTCGACCACGGCCAGCAGGGCATCGGCTCGCAGTCCTGCGGGCCCGGCGCGCTGCCGCAGTACCAACTGCGGGCGTCGCACACCGAGTTCTCGTTCGTGTTCTCGAAAGATGCGTGACTGACACACCACCCGTCGTGGCGACCGCGGCCGGCCCGCGCCGCAGCCGGCCGGCCGCCGTGCGGTTGGTTTTTTATGGCGGCGCCCCCCCACGGGGCCGGCGGCCCAGAGGGGGAAAAAT
>CBFGQM010000489.1:0-1994 GCA_965650905.1 uncultured Streptomyces sp.
GCCCTGACGCAAGCCAACGCCCAGGCCCCGCAGAACGACATCAGCCTGGTGACCCGGTGAACCTGTTTCTGAACCCCGGGCTTGCCGGACCGGGGAACCCTGCCCTGTACTGACCTTGATGTTTGAAGCCGTTGTCGTACCGATCAGCACGACAGCAATAGATCGTGATCGGGTAGATGTCTGTGCTGGTCGGCGGGGTGGGGCTGGCCCCGGGTACGAGGACAGCCGCCGCGATCACGACCAGGTGTGACCCAAGATCAGATCGCGGCGGCTGCCACGCCGACGACAGCGCAGGACCGGCACCGAGGATTGTTCGAGGACCTGACGGGTGTTGTGGCCTGCAGCTTTCCCCGCCGTGAGACCCGCTCTCCTTCCGGCGGATGATCGAGCGACGCGTCCGTACTGCCAGCTGAGGCAGGTCCGGCAAGCGTCGGCCGCCGATGGGTGCGAGGCAGTCCCCGGCCCGGCTACAACGAACGGCTAGGCAAGGCCGCCGGGCTACTGCGGCAGGTCATCCGCTGCCCGCACCGCTGATCAACGCTTATCAAGGAAATCATCGGGTTTGCATATAACGGTTTCCTCGGCACTGCCCTCCGGGACGATGCACACGCTCGTTGCGTCCGGAAGTGAAGCCGATCCTCGCCAGGTGATTTGGACCTGACCCTTCCAGAGCGCGTCCTTAACTACATTGCACATCTGGTCTGACAGGGGGTAGGTCGTAGGCTCTTCCGACTGGTCTTCATTTTGGACAATGGCGGAGCGGTAATCGGTCTTCGGCTGACAGAGCGCGATCTGCTGTCCGTTCGTGCCCGCGAACGCCGCCTGCGTGACGGCGAAGCCCAGGCCGGCTACGAGGGGGACAGCTGCGAGCGACACGATGGTCAGTTTCTTGCGGCTCATACTCTTCTTGCGATGCATTCCCTGCTCCTTCTCACTCATACGACACTTCACCGAGTGAGGTCAGAGTCATCTACGACATGACCGCCGTTGGGGCCTACGGCACACGCTCTGCCTCACCGCGGCTGATTTTGCACTCCGACGCAAAGGGCCAACAGAGGCGAATGTCCCAACTCGCGAGTAATAAAGGGTTTTTTACGGCCGGGCAGCTCCACCACGACACCGGCAGGCCGCAGCGCCCGGCGTGGTGGCCTGGCCGGAGTCCCACCGCGCCCGCATCGCCGACGTCGGATACGCCAGAGCCGGTCGCCCCGGGCGATCGCCCGCGTGTTTCCCTTTGCCTGTGATCGCGACATCTTGCCTGTGATCGCCTCATCCAGGACCTGACACGCCATCAGAACAAGCGTCAGATGACGCGTAACCATGCATCTCGCACCTACATCGACAACGCGGTACCTGGGCCAGACCCTATGCCTGTACGTCCCGCGCCACCGGTGTCGGGGGCTCAGCCCGCCAGGTGAACCTGTCGTGGCGCCTTCAGCGGAGTCGCCTGGCGAACGCCTCGTACGCCCGCTCGTCGAACAGCACGAACCGCACCTCCTCGACCGCCGTCTCCGTCACCCGCACCGTCTCCACCGCGATGCGGGCGGCATCCTCCATCGGCCACCCGTAGATCCCGGCGGAGACAGCCGGAAACGCCACCGTGCGGGCGCCCAGCTCGTCGGCGACTCGCAGCGACTCCCGGTAACAGGAGGCCAGCAACTCCGAGCGGTCCTCCTCGCGGGCAAAACGCGGACCGACGGTGTGGATCACCCACCGGGCGTCCAACTGGCCCGCGGTCGTGGCGACCGCCTGCCCCGTGGCCAGGCCTTTGCCGTAGTGCGAGGCGCGGAGCTTGCGGCAGGCGTCGAGGATGGCGGGGCCGCCGCGCCGGTGGATTGCGCCGTCGACGCCTCCGCCGCCGAGCAGCGAGGAGTTCGCGGCGTTCACGATGGCGTCCACGTCGGCCTGCTGCGTGAGGTCGCCCTGCACGAGCTCCAGACGTCCCACGGGGG
Source organism: uncultured Streptomyces sp. (assembly GCA_965650905.1). GTDB lineage: Bacteria > Actinomycetota > Actinomycetes > Streptomycetales > Streptomycetaceae > Streptomyces. Next base: position 1,953 of record CBFGQM010000489.1, read on the forward strand.
ACTACTTTCCGCCGAGCACGGCCTCGCGCGCGGTCTTGGAGA
>CBFGQM010000490.1:0-1949 GCA_965650905.1 uncultured Streptomyces sp.
GCTGCCGCTGCTCGACCAGGTCCTGCGCAGCTCCAAGCCGCGTACCGTCAAGTCCCGCAAGGCCCCCGGCGGCCGTTCGTACACGTTCACGTGCACGCCCGTCCCCGTCGATGTATCAGCCACCCCCGAAGGGGGTGGCGTACTGATCTTCGCTGCCGATGTCACCGACCACGCCGAAGCCGCCGGCCGCCTGCGCGCCAGCGAGCGCCGCCAGCGCGAGACCGCGGTCACCCTGCAGCGCTCCCTGCTGCCACAGGAGCTGGAGGAACCCGACGACCTGCGCATCGCCGCCGTCTACCACCCCGGCGGCACGGAGGCGGCCGTCGGCGGCGACTGGTACGACGTGATCACTCTCGGCGGCGGCCGCACCGCCCTGGTCATCGGCGACGTCATGGGCAGGGGCGTACGCGCCGCGGCGGTCATGGGCCAACTCCGCACCGCCGTCCGCGCGTACGCCCGCCTGGACCTCCCCCCGCACGAGGTCCTCCAACTCCTCGACGGCCTCGCCACGGAGATCGACGCCAACCAGATCGCCACCTGCGTGTATGCGATCCACGACCCCAACGAGGGCCGCCTTGTGTACGCTTCCGCCGGCCACCTCCCGATCCTCGTACGCGATGAGCACGGCACCGTCCTGCGCCCGGACGAGCCCACCGGCCCTCCGCTCGGCACGGGCGGCTGGATGCACTCCTCGGGTTCAATCCCGCTCGGCCCCGGCTCCATGGCCGTGCTCTACACGGACGGCCTCGTCGAGCGCCGCGACAAGGACCTCGACGAGGGCATCACGGCCCTGGAGCACGCCCTCGCGGGAGCCACGGGCACGCCCCAGGTGGTCTGCGACCGCCTGGTCCGCTCGGCGGGCGTGACGGCCGACCACGACGACGACGTGGCGCTCCTGGTCCTCCAGCACCCGGCGCGTACGGGCCCCGACAGCGAGCTCTTTCGGAACGCCGCCCTGGAGTTGCTGGGCGGCGTGGAGGCGGCCCCACGCGCGCGTGCGTTCGCCTCCGGCGTGCTGACGAGCTGGCGGTTCCCCTCGGACCTGCACGACCTGGGCGTACTGGCCGCCAGCGAGCTGGTCGCCAACTCCCTTCAGCACGGCACCCCGCCCATGCGTCTGCGTCTGCGCCGCACCGACCGCCGCCTGATCGTCGAAGTGACGGACGGCGACGACCACCTTCCGCGCCGCCGCCGCGCGGAACCGGCCGACGAGGCCGGCAGGGGCATCGCGATCGTCGCCACGATCGCCTCCCATTGGGGCTCCCGCCGCACACCGGGCGGCGGCAAGTCGGTGTGGTGTGAGTTCGCACTGCCGCGCGGGGCAAGCTGAAGGGTGGGACGAGCTGAAGGGTGGGGGCGGCGGGCCAATGACGCGGGCCCACCCCACGCCACCCCTCTTCTCCTCTTCTCCGCCCCGCGGAGCATGCCCAGCCTGACGCCGGCGGCCGCCTCACCGACCTGGACTGAGGCTGGACTGACGTAGTTCTCCGATGGTTTGCCGAACGGCCGCCCTGGGGAGACTTGACACTCCCCTCGTCGATCCGTAGGGTTCTTCGAGTTGCCACGGAGCCGTAACGGTTCTGCGACAGCACATCCGCCGCAGAAGCGGCACACCAAACCACTAGTGCGATCTCCCAACGGGATGATTTTCGGCATGCCTGAAATTCAATTGCCGTGGGACTTGGCAGTCCGATTAGGAACTGTCGAGGGCATCCGCTAAAGTTTGAGGCGTCGGAACGGCCAACAGCCGTACCAGACAAAGCCAGTTGATTGAGGTCAGGCCCGAAAGGATCTGATACAGTCGACATCGCTGGAAGGTCGAAAGGCCGGAAAGTGAATCCCCTTCCGACTGGGAATCAGGCCCGAAAGAGTCTGATAGAGTCGGAAACGCAAGACCGAAGGGAAGCGCCGGAGGAAAGCCTCGGAGATTGTCTCTGTGGGTGAGTACG
>CBFGQM010000491.1:0-1948 GCA_965650905.1 uncultured Streptomyces sp.
ACGAGCACAAGGTATTCGTCCAGGGCGCGATCTGGCACATCGATTCCTTCGACCAGTGGGGCGTCGAGCTCGGCAAGGTCCTCGCCAAGCGTGTCGAGCCCGCGCTGACCGAGGGCGCGGACATCCCCGGGCTGGACGGGTCCACCAGGGCCCTGGTCGCCAAGTACCGGCAGATGCGTGGGCGTTGAGTCCGTGCGGGGACTCAGGCAGGGGCTCGGGCCGCGGGACCGCGGCCGCCAAGTCAAAGGCGTCGCGACAGCGGCACTCTGAGGGGTCGCGGACCGGCGTCGCCGGCTACCGCATGCGCCGACATGCGTGCACCGGCACGTCGACGACCTGCGAGGCGGCCCCGTCACCCCGTCCCTTCTGGTGACGGGACGCCGTCGTGCTGATGTTCGCGTGCGGAACAGGCGCTCAGGGTGAAGCCGGCGGATACAGCGAACGTGGCAGCTGCGAAGCCGCTGCCGCGTCCAGGAGCCACAGCGTCCTCGCCCGCCCGTAGGCACCCGCTGCCGGAGCCTGCACCTCGCCCGCGCCCGACAGGGCGATGGCCGCGGCCCTCGCCTTGTCCTCGCCCGCGGCCAGCAGCCACACCTCGCGGGCGGCCCGGATCGCGGGCAGGGTCAGGGAGATACGGGTCGGCGGGGGCTTGGGCGCGCCGTGCACGCCCACCACCGTGCGTTCCGTCTCACGGACCGCGGGGAGCTCCGGGAAGAGTGATGCCACGTGTGTGTCCGGGCCTACGCCGAGCATCAGTACGTCGAAGGAGGGGACCGGGCCGTGGTTCTCCGGCCCGGCGGCCTCGGCGAGCCGCGCCGCGTACGCAGCCGCCGCGGCGTCCGCGTCGTTGCCGTACGGGCCGTCCGACGCGGGCATGGCGTGCACACGCTTCGGGTCCAGGGGCACCGAGTCGAGGAGCGCCTCGCGGGCCTGGGTGACATTGCGGTCCGGATCACCTTCCGGCAGGAAGCGCTCATCACCCCACCACAGGTCGAGACGGCCCCAGTCGACGGCGTCCCGTGCCGGGGCCGAACTGAGCGCCGCGAGCAGACCGTTGCCGTTGCGCCCGCCCGTGAGCACGACCGAGGCATGGCCCCGGGACGCCTGGGCATCCACGATCTTCGTGATCAGCCGGGCCGCGGCGGCCTGGGCCATCAGCTCCTTGTCGCGGTGGACGACGAGCTGCGGTGCCTTGCTCACTTCGTCGCCGCCTTCTTGGCCAGGGCGGCGGGTGTGGCCGTGGTGGCCGGTGCCTTGGCGGCCTCCTTCACGGGGTCCTCGGTGGGTTCCTCGACCGGTGCCGCCGCAGCGGAAGGTCCCTTTCCAGGAGCCTCGTCCGCCAACAGGCCCGCGTCGGATGCTCCGGCCCTGGAAGCCGCGACGGAAACGGCGGAAGTCCCCGCGACCGAACCTGACGTGACGCCCCCCAGCCGGTCCACCCCGAACCGCAGCGCCGACGCGTAGGTGTCGTCCGGGTCCAGCCGCCGCAGCTCCTCCGCGATCAGCTCGGACGTCTCGCGGCGCTTCAGGGCCACCGCCCGGTCGGGCTGGCCCTGGATGGAGAGTGTGGCCAGCGAACCGTCGGCGCGGTCGAGGACGATCGGCCCGCGGTTCGTGGCCATCCGGACGCCAGTGAGACCGGGCCCGGGGGACAGCGAGCGCTTCACCGGGACGTCGAGCCGGTCCGCGAGCCACATCGCGAGCAGTTCGCAGCTCGGGTTGAACTCCTCGCCCTCCACCTCGACCGCGGTGACCTCGCAGGTCACCTGGTCCAGGGCCGCGGCCAGCATGGAACGCCAGGGCGTTATGCGGGTCCACGACAGGTCCGTGTCGCCGGGAGTGTAGGCGTCGGCGCGGACGCCGAGTTCCCGTACCGGCTGCTCGGCGGCGTACGTGTCGGTGACCCGGCGCTGACCGAGCGCGCCCAGCGGGTCCTGGGCCGGGTCGA
>CBFGQM010000492.1:0-1884 GCA_965650905.1 uncultured Streptomyces sp.
ATCTCCTCGGGGGTCTGGGGCTTCTCGAGGAAGGCCTGTACGCGGCCCGACGCATCGGTCGGGACCAGGCCGTACGCCCTCGGGTCCGCGACGCGCGTCAGGTGGAGGGAGACATCAGCGCCCGACGACTGGTGGGTGGCGACGAGGGCCGGGATGTCCAGCCCCGTGAGGATGTCCCCGTTGAAGATCAGGATCGGATCGTCGGGGCCGGATCTCAGACGGGAGGCCACGTTGCGCATGGCACCCCCGGTACCGAGGGGTTCGACCTCGGTCACGTACTCGATATGGAGCCCCAGCGACGAGCCGTCACCGAAGTACGGCTCGAAGACCTCGGCCAGATAGGACGTGGCGAGCACGATGTGCTCGATGCCCGCCGCTCTCGCCCGCGCCAGCTGGTGCGTGAGGAACGGTACTCCGGCCGCCGGGACCATCGGCTTCGGCGTGTGCACCGTGAGCGGGCGCAGCCGGGTGCCCTTGCCGCCGACCAGGAGGATCGCTTCTGTCACCTGTCGTCTCTGCTTCCTGACGGGGCCGGCCGAACTGTCTTTCGGCCGGCCAGTGTATGCAGACCGTTCGATGGCCGTGGGGTTCCTCCGGGTGGCCGTGGAGGGCCGCCGGGCCAGGGGGTCGGAACAACCACCCGCCCCGGCCGGCCGGCCGGCCGAACGTCGTCGGCCCCGCTGTCCGGACCTCATCGGCCCTGGTAGCGTGCCGAACTGGCCCGGGTATTGCCGAGCTCGGCGTAGAGCCGACCTCCCGGACACACGGTGGCGAAGCCGTCCCTGTGCCCGGAGATCACATTCAGTCGCGCATTCGCACCTTTTCGGTAGAGGTTGCCACCGCCCGACTTCAGGTATGTCTCGCCGCGTGGATTCACTCCGAAGATGCCGAGCTTCCACGCCGTGAGCCGGGCGACGGCGTTCACCGCGGCGGCGGGCGGACTGGCCTGGCTGAAGCTGCCGAGGACGGCGATCCCCATGCTGTCGGTGTTGAACCCGAGCGTGTGCGCGCCCATGACCGGCTTGGCGACGCCCCCGGCGCGCCCCTCGTAGATGTTTCCGCACTTGTCGACGAGGAAGTTGTAGCCGATGTCCCGCCAGCCACTGCTCCTGACGTGGTAGCGGTAGATGCTGCGGATGAGGGAAGGGGCTTGCGAGCAGCGGTAGTTGTTGCCCGTGGCGGTGTGGTGCACAAAGGCGGCCTTCACGGTCTTGGTATAGGCGAAGTCCCGCTCGCGCAGCTTCTCGTCGGCGCGCCAGCCGCGGCGGGTGACGATGCGCGGGCGTGGGCCGATGTACGGCTTCACGCGAGGGTCGGCCATCTCCTCGTCGTGGGCCGCGACGAGGCGCTCCGTCGTCTGCTGCCGGCTCAGTGGCGGGATCTCGGTGGCGCCGAGGGGCGCGAGATCCGCGTTGACGGCCGAGGACGCGGCGGACTCGGCGGTCAGCGCGCTGAGGGCCTGGGCTTTGGGTCCGGCGCCCTGGGGCGGGGGCTCGTCGCCGGGCTCGATCAGTTCGAGGCGCAGTCCGCTGGGCAGCACCTCGCCCGCCCCTGCGGTCCCGACCCTCTTGTCCCCCTCATAGCCCTCATGCTCCTGACGCCCCTCGCGCATGCCCGGCTGTACCCGCACTGCCACGCCGTCCGAGTCCCCGACCCACAGCGGCGCCGTGGAGCCGCGCACCCGCCCGGAGGCGCGCTCGGTGGTGTCCGGGTCGGCCGCGTGCTCCCGACTGTGCGTCTCGATGTCCTGCCAGGGGGACCACTTGGTGGTGTTGACCGCGCGCGTACGTACCTGGACGCGGCCGTGCAACTCGGTTTCCGGGTCGTCCCAGACGACACCGACCAGCGAGAAGCGGCGTACGTCGCGCTGGGACACCCCTTGCC
>CBFGQM010000493.1:0-1707 GCA_965650905.1 uncultured Streptomyces sp.
CCAGTCGAAGAGTTCCCAGTCGGTGAAGAACTCGATGACGTTCTCGCAGATGACCGCGTCGTAGCGGTGGACTTCGGTCGCGGCGATGATGTCGAGTGCGGTGGCCCGTGTGCGTTCGAAGCCGGGTTGGATCGGGTTGCCGAACTCGTCGAGGCGGACTTGCTGGCCGTCCGGGCCGAGGAGGCACGTCTGCCCGTACATGCGCTTCCGGCCGCCGGCCGGTGATATCTCGGTGCAGATCGGGGAGCCCCACAGGATGCGGGTGCGGGGCAGGCTGCGCTTGTCGTAGGCGTGGATGTCCTCGACGAGGTGTTCGGCGTCGGGGTGGTTGGCGCGGTGGGCGTCGACCTGGACCTGGTTGTGGTTCATCACCAGGCGTGCGCGCATGCCCGCCTCGACGAGGCCGAGGGTGGAGCCGCCGAGTCCGCAAAACAGGTCTGTGAAGTCGATGTCCCAGTCGTGCTGGAAGGTCCCTCTCATCGGGCGTTCACCTGCTCGCGGTCGGGCCACAGGCGCCACACGTGGATCACGCAGCCCGGCACCGACAGCACGTCGTCGGCGTCCGTCTCCGCGTACCACTTGCCGAGCCGTACATACTCGACAACCCGCGCGTCGTCCTTCCACACCACCCCGGTGAGGGCGTCCTCAGTAGAGCGGGCCAGCTTCGACAGATCGGGCATGCCGGACGGGCGTGCGGGCGCCGCGTCCCGGAGGAGGTGGGCGTTGCGACCGGTGCGGTAATGGCCTTTAGGCCGATCGAAGGTGAACGTCATCGCGACGGCGAGAGGGCCGTCCAGGACGCTCCACGCCGGAAGCTCCTCGGTGATGTCGAGGGCGGCGTGCTTGACGTCCTGCCGCCAAGGCTTGACCTTCTTCGACGACTCGATCATGACGCCGTTGCCGACATGCCGCTTCGACCCTTGCGGGGCGGGGAGGCCGTGGACGGTGATGGTGATGGCGGGTTCGGGCCGGGGCCCGGCCGTCGCGGGGACGGCCAGGGCCTCGGGGGTGAACAGGGTCGGGGCGGTCACTGGGAACCGCCCTGCTTGGCGTAGCGTGCCGCCGCGTACTTACGCGCGGCACCACGCTTGTACAGCCGGTGGGCCTCAAGGCACTCATCGCATGCCGTCTCGCCGCGGTACCGGTGCTGCTGGTAACCCTTGAGAGTCCCGTGGTCGATGGGCTGCCGCCTGCTCGGGGTGGGGGCGCACTTGGTGCGCTTGGCCTCGGTGTTGGCGCGGCGGCACGCGTCGTCGATCGGGTCGCCGTTCTTTACGTGCCGGGTGTAGGCCGACTGGGTGCCGCACGGGGCGATGGTCTGCCCGCGGTGGGGATCGGTGAGGCCGAGATCGTTGATGAGCTGGTCGAGTTGGGCGTCGGTGAAGTCGGCCATGGGTTAGTCCCCCTTCTGGTTCTGCTGTTCGTCGCGGATCGCGGCCCGCAGCCGGTCGAAGCCGGCCGCCAGTTCCGGGTCCGCGGTCACGTAGTCGTCGAGGTGCGCGTCGAGTTCTTCGAGCAGCCGCAGCGCTTTCGGGTTGACGGGATGAGTTGTGGCCCGCCCGGGCCGCACCGCCCGGCAGACGAAGACGACGCCGACGGCGGCGATAAGGCCGGTGAGGATCAGCCACGGGTTCACGACGCCACCCGCTTCCCGCGCCCATCAAGCAGCGCTTGCAGCTTCCGGCACCGCTCCAGCGCGCGCCGCAG
>CBFGQM010000494.1:0-1700 GCA_965650905.1 uncultured Streptomyces sp.
GCTCGCCCGCAGGCCCGCTCGTCGCGGGGCTGTGCGGTCTGCGGCCCTCCACAGGCCCAATCGGCAGGAGCCGTCGGGCAGGAGCCGTCCGCCCCGGGCCAGCCGGCGCCGGCAGGCCCGCGTCAGGTCGTCCGGCAACCGCGGTCCCAGATGGGCATGTCTCCGGCAGGGGCTGCCCAGGGCCATCGGCATGGCCCGTCAGGTGCAGTTCCGCCTGCACCGGCCTGTCCGGTGTGGGCCGTCACACCGGCCTGTCCGGTGTGGACCGTCGCGACACGGTCCCCTGGTGACGGCCGTGCGCTCCGGGCGCCCGCATGGGCAAGACGCTGCGCGTCGGTCCGCCCTGTCAGGGCCCCGGCCGCCCCCGCCGGCCGAGGCTCCGCGCAGTGGATCGAGACAGCCCCGCAACCCCGAAGGTGACCCCATGCCTGCCGCCCCCGAGTTGATCTCCCCCCGTTCGCCGCGCGTGAGTGCCGCGCGGCGGCTGGCCAAGCGGAACTTCCGGGGGAAGGAGCGGCTGTTCCTGGCCGAGGGGCCGCAGGCCGTACGGGAGGCTGCCGCGCACCGGGGCGGCGGGGGCACGGCCACGCTCGTCGAATTGTTCACGACGCTCGACGCCGCGGAGCGGTACGCGGACATCGTGGCCGAGGCGCGGGCCGCCGGTGCCCGCGTCCACCTCGCCGCCGACGAGGTGATCGCCGACATCTCCACCACCGTCACCCCGCAGGGCCTCGTCGGGATCTGCCGGTTCCTCGACACGTCGTTCGAGGACATCCTCACGGCAGGGCCCAGGCTGATCGCCGTACTCGCGCACGTGCGGGACCCCGGAAACGCAGGCACCGTGCTGCGGTGCGCGGACGCCGCCGGAGCCGACGCGGTCGTCCTCACCGACGCGTCCGTGGACCTCTACAACCCCAAGGCGGTACGGGCGTCGGTCGGTTCGCTGTTCCACCTTCCCGTCGCCGTCGAAGTCCCCGTGGAGCGCGCGGTCCAGGGGCTCAGGGGCGCGGGCGTACGGATTCTCGCCGCCGACGGCGCGGGGGAGGACGACCTCGACGACGAGCTGGACAAGGGCACCATGAGCGGGCCGACGGCCTGGGTGTTCGGGAACGAGGCGTGGGGGCTCCCTCGGGAGACGTGCGCGCTGGCGGACGCCGTCGTACGCGTACCCATCCACGGAAATGCCGAGAGTCTGAACCTGGCGACTGCGGCCGCCGTATGTCTCTACGCGTCCGCCCGTGCGCAGCGAGCACGCGGCGCACGTCCCTGAGGGGGGGCCGTACGGTCACTCCCAGCTAGTAATGTGACGGGCTCGGGGGCCTCCCCCAAGCTTCTCGGCTTCGCTCGAGCAGGGGGTGCCCCCGTCGCCGGTCTGAGAGGTGGGGTACGGGGATGGGTGTCGGAACGAGCGGCGCGAAGAGGGCAGCGCGGGCGCGGGACATGCCGAGCGCACCCGCGTTTCGGCGCGTTGATCTCGCCGAGTCCGGTCTCGACCCCGACGAACTGCCCGACGGCCTCGTGATCGCCGACGAGCGCGGCCGCGTGATCTGCTTCAACGCGGCCGCCGCCCGGATCACCGCCGTGCCCGCCGCCGAGGCGCTCGGCCGGCACCTGGACCGGGCCCTCCCTGTAGAGGACCGGGAAGGACGCCGCTGGTGGCAGCTGAGCGACCCGTACGGAGGCCTGGCGATCCGCGTCGG
>CBFGQM010000495.1:0-1635 GCA_965650905.1 uncultured Streptomyces sp.
TTAGCTCATCGCGGATTTGTTTCTCGGTCAAGCGCGGTGGACCTGGGCCTTCATCTGCGCGTCGTACGCCGGTTCCGCGCGGCCGACCGTCTCGATGCGTACGCCGCGCCTGGCGCACTCGGCGGTGAACTCGTCGACGGAGGCGAGTGCCCGCTCCAGAACCCGGTGGCTGGGCGCGACGAACAGGTCGACGAGGCCCGCGTCGACGTCCTTCCAGAGCGCGCAGTGGTCGGGGCGCAGGCCGCGCACGAGGAGTTGCCGGGTGATGACGTAACCGCGCTCGGCGGCCCAGCAGGCGCACATGGCGTGCTGGCTGCGCGAGTCCACGAGGAAGGGGTCCGCCTCCAGCTCCTCCAGCGGCGTCAGGCTGGCGATCGCGGTGACGTGCAGCATGCCGGAGGCGCTGCGTGTGTCTCCCATGGCGTCCCCCTCACCTCCGGTTTCGCCGTCGACCCTACTCCTGCCCGTAGGCTCTGGGGAGGCGCACGAAGGGGGCAAGGGGAGTGCCGGTGGAGGACGGAGGAGTCCACCCAGCAGCCAGCCGGGCGCTACCTCCAAACCCGGTCTTTCAGGACCGCGTCACGTTGACTCCAGTACCCGGGATGACCCCACCGGCAGATCCCATAGGTTCTCGCGGGCCAGACGCGCCTTCTCCCAGGCCGTACGCACCCGGGTCAGCGGTTCGAGGACCGGTTCGGCGGACAGGACGAACGTGGCCCAGTGCATGGGCGCCATCCGCCGCGCGCCGAGGTCCTGCGCCGCCTGGACCGCTTCCTCGGGGTCGCAGTGGACGTCGCTGAGCCACCAGCGCGGCTCGTACGCGCCGATCGGCAGCAGCGCCAGGTCGATGCCGGGGTGGCGGTCACCGATCCGGGAGAACCAGTGGCCGTATCCCGTGTCGCCCGCGAAGTACACGCGGTACACACGCCGTCCGGCGGGCGCGGTCAGCACCCAGCCGCCCCACAAAGTGCGACAGGTGTCGTTGAGGCCGCGTCTGGACCAGTGGTGGGCGGGCACGAAGTCGAAGCGGACACCGTCCAGTTCGGCCGCCTCCCACCAGTCCAGCTCGGTGACGCGGGTGAAGCTGCGGCGCCAAAACCAGCGGCCGAGCCCGGCCGGGACGAAGACGGGGGTGTCGCGCGGGAGCCTGCTCAGGGTCGGGGCGTCCAGGTGGTCGTAGTGGTTGTGGCTGATGACGACGGCGTCGACGCGCGGCAGTTGGCTCCAGGCCACGCCCACCGGAGTGATCCGGGGGGGAGTTCCGAGGATCCTGCGGGACCAGACCGGATCGGTCAGGACCGTGAGGCCGCCGATACGGATCACCCAGCTCGCGTGGCCCGCCCAGGAGACGGCGACCGTGCGGGTGTCCACCCGCGGCAGCGGGCCCGGCTCGTACGGCAGCCGCGGGATGTCGGCGAGCCCGTCGGGGCCGGGCCGCACCGCGCCTTCGCGGGCGAGCCGCGCGAAGGCCCTCAGCCCCGGCAGCGGGGCGGTCAGCCGGTCGGCGAAGGACCGCGGCCAGACCCGCCGCTCGCCGAGCGGGCGGGGCGCGGCGAGCGGCGTTCCGCCGACCGGTGCGGGTACGCGTGAGGGCGCCTGCTCACCGGCGTCCGTGGACGTGGTGGAGGCGGACGT
>CBFGQM010000496.1:0-1582 GCA_965650905.1 uncultured Streptomyces sp.
CCGCCGGAACCGCCGGAACCGCCGGAACCGCCGGAACCGCCGGAACCGCCGGAACTGTCCGACGCATTCTGCGTATACCAGGCAGGTGCGGCGTAGTCGATGGTGAACTCGCCCGTCGTCTCGACGGCGGACTCCGCGTCGGACTGGTCATCGCCGGGTGTGGCCCAGCCCCCGCGGATCCCGTCCCGATCGCTGTTCACAATTCCTCCTGGTGTGGTCGAGCACCCTCATGCCGTGCCGGGGCGACTGTGCTTGTCGTCCGAGGCCGTCTGGTCCGCCCGGCTCTCCCCTGTGGCGCGGCCGACCCGCCCAGGGGTTCTGCTGCCGCGCCCCACCCCAGCCTAATCACCACAACCACCCCCATGGCAGGTCCGCCCACCCCAACGGTCCCACCCGCTAGGTCACATCTGCCCGGAAGTGATGTACGCGCTCGACGAAGTGGTGGCTAAAGCGGGCAGATTTGACATCAAGCCAGCCTCGAGCCGAGTTCAAAACGCTCCAGCTATTTCAAAGGTGCGCAAACCCGAACCCTTAGTCCATCCTTCGAGGCGTACCCAACAATCCGGTCTCAGCGTCCGTCGGCTGTGTCATCACGTACTGCCGGTCACGGTCAGCACACCACAGGGTGAGCCCGTCCGCGAGCGTCGGCAGAGCTTCCACGTCTCCGTGGGGCAGCCCCATGGTCCGGCCTATCTGTGCGGCCTCATCGGGCGAGACCCGCTGCACGCCCACGAGGCGCGCCTGCCGGACCAGTCGAGGAGCCACCGGGCTGAGGTACGGCAGCAGTGTCAGTACGGACTGCCAGGGCCCGGACACCACCCGCCCGCGCGGCGGCCGCATCCCGCAATCCCGCACCACGAGCACAGGGGCACCCGCGGACGCCCCCTGCGGCGGCACCCGCCCCACGTCGTACACGGTCATGCCGGTCTGCCCGCCGCCCAGGGCCTGCACCACCTGCGTCCAGGACCGGGCCCGGGCCGTCTCCACGGCCACGCGCGTACCCGTCGCCGCCGCCCGCAGCGCCAGGACCTGCGCGGTCCACAGGCCACTGATGAGGACGACGTCGTACGGAGTCGGCCGGTTGAGCCCCAGCACTGCGGGCTGTCCCTCGGCGTCCACGCCCACGACGACCCCGTCGTCCCCGATGGGCAGGGCCAGCGAGTCCACCTGTTCCACGGTCAGTGCGTGCCGTCCGTGCCGAGGCCCGATCAGCCCGAACCCGCTGCGCACATGACCGCGCATCCGTTCCGCGACCGAGGGCTCTCCGGCGCCGGGGGAGCCGTACGAACCTGCTCCCGGTGCTGTCGTCATGGCCATCACAGAGCACCCCCGAGAGGCAGCGTGGCAAGCACACCGGGCAGTTGCTCGCGGTCGAGCCGGGCCAGCCCGGTCCCGGCCTGACGCGCGGCGTGCTCCAGAGCGTGTCGTGCCGCGACCAGCTCGTCATCGCTGCGCCCGGTCACCCGTATATGTCCGGTGAGTGACACCTCCTGCCGCTCACCACGCCCCAGCGTGAGGCTGAAGGTCGTGGCCAGAGCGGGAACGGCGGTGATGAGCGCGACGAGCTGGGGCAACGAGGGCC